>NZ_CATKPV010000078.1:0-18291 GCF_949768135.1 Bacillus sp. IT-79MI2
GGGCTCCATCCCTTTATACAAAATATTTTATAATCAAACTTACTATGTCACAAAGTATACATCATTTTGTATTAGTTCATATTTCGATAAATAGTCATTCTAGATATACCTGATTTTTCAGCAGCCTCTGTGATATTTGCTCCTTGTTCCATTAAATAAAATGCATAATTTAATTTTTCTTTGTCTACAGATGGTCTACCAGGATATTTACCTCGTTTTTTTGCTGCCAAAATTCCTTCTTTTGTTCGTTCCGAGGTTAAATCTCTTTCGAATTGAGCAATCCCTGCAAAAACAGTAAAGAGCATTTTTCCGTGTGCTGTTGTTGTATCAAGCCAGGACTCTTTTAAACTTTTCAAGTTCGCCCCTTTTTGAGAAATAAGTTCGGCAATCTCAATTAAATCCTTTGTAGAACGTGAAAGACGAGTCAAGTCTGTTACTACAACTGTATCTCCATTGCGTAGAAATTCTAACATACGATTTAACTCAGGGCGTTCTCGCTTAACACCTGTTACTTTTTCAAAAAAAAGACGCTCGCAACCAGCATCTGTTAGTTGCTGTTCTTGTCGATCCAAATTTTGATCAATTGTAGATACTCGCATATATCCAAATTTCATATAATTCCTCCTTTCTTCAGTTTTATTGTATCAAAAACGTTATGAAATAGATATTGTTACAAATTAATTTTGTTACATATTTTTGTTACACTGAGATTGCTAGTTTGCTTAACTTCATAACCCAAGAAAAATGACTGTAACAAAAACGGTCGTTTTTGTTACAAGTAATATTAATTTTGCATTTCCTTTCATACACTTGGATGCATGCCAGGTTTATTGGAGATTTTAAAATTTTTAATTACAGAATGAGGGGTGTCGGAATTTAAAATGGTATATTTTGTTATTATATCTTATTAAAAAATATCTACAAATAAGAATAATCTATGCTATAGTAATAGAGAATAACTATAAAACGAATAGCCACACTATATGTGGTTATTTAAAAAGCTGCTATCCATATGGATGGCAGCTTTCGTCGTTTTATAGGGATTTCGATTTTGATTCTTCTTCTCAACAAAAATGACAAAGGAGCGAATAAGGATGAATACAGAAGGAAAAACATTATCGACAGATAACAATATTTCACATTCAAATTGGGGTCAAATATGGGAAAAGCACCATGAACTGATCCTTGCTATTATATCTGGTATTTTCATTGTAGCTGGTTGGATGTTAACAAAAAACGAAGTAACAACAGCTGGGATTGTCTTTTATATTCTCGCATATCTCACTGGAGGTTACGTAAAAGCTAAAGAAGGTATTACAGATACGATTGAGGAAAAAGATTTAAACGTTGAGATGCTCATGATTTTTGCTGCTATTGGTGCTGCTATTATTGGTTACTGGGCAGAAGGTGCAATTTTAATATTTATTTTTGCATTAAGTGGTGCGATGGAGACTTATACACTAAGTAAAAGCCAAAAAGAAATTTCAGCATTGTTAGATTTACAACCTGAAGAAGCTTTACGTATTTCGAATGGAATGGAAGAACGTATTCCAGTAGATCAATTACAAATTGATGACATTATTTTAATTAAACCAGGTGAACGTTTACCTGCTGATGGTATTATCCATGTTGGTGAAACAAATATTGATGAGGCTGCGATTACAGGGGAACCTATCCCAAATAGCAAAACAATAGGTGATGAAGTATTTGCTGGAACTGTGAATTTACGCGGTGCAATTGAAGTGAAAATTACGAAGCGCAGTGATCAAACGTTGTTCCAAAAAATTATTCGTCTTGTACAAAGTGCTCAAAGCGAAAAATCACCATCACAGCTGTTTATTGAAAAGTTCGAAGGAACATATGTAAAAGGCGTGCTTATAGTTGTTGCTCTTATGATGTTTGTTCCACACTATTTATTACATTGGAGTTGGAATGAAACATTTTATAGAGCTATGATTTTACTCGTTGTTGCATCTCCTTGCGCACTTGTAGCAGCGATTACACCAGCTACGTTAGCTGCTATTTCTAACGGAGCACGACATGGGATTTTATTTAAAGGTGGCATTCATTTAGAGCGACTTGCTTCCGTAAAAGCAATTGCTTTTGATAAAACAGGCACATTAACACAAGGAAAGCCATCTGTAACAGATGTATATGTGAGAAATGGCATGGCAGAAAAAGAGGTATTGTCTATCACAGCCTCCATCGAAAGCCATTCAACACATCCACTAGCAGAAGCAATTGTTAAACATGCCAAACACGCATACGATATTGAATTAACAAAACCAGAAAATGTTGAAGATGTAACTGGGTTCGGCTTAAAAGGGACACTTGGAAATCAAGCTTATAAAATCGGAAAAGCTGATTTTATTGGCGAAGAAGCGAATTTGTTCCATGATGGTATTGCTACTACACTTGAAAAAGAAGGAAAAACAGTTGTGTACATTAGTGACGAAGAAGGAATTCTTGGTCTAATCGCGCTGAAAGATACATTACGTCAAGAAACGATTGCCGCAATTCGTGATTTACAAAGCCTTGGTGTAGAAGCAATTATGATTACTGGCGATAATGAACAAACAGCAAAAGCAATTGCCTCTGAAAGTAACATAAAAGAGTTCTACGCATCATGTTTACCAGAAACAAAGGTAGAAACAGTAAAACAACTAAAAGAAAAATATGGTGTAGTTGCTATGGTTGGTGACGGAATTAACGATGCCCCAGCACTTGCTACAGCAAGTATCGGTGTTGCTATGGGGGAAGGAACAGATGTTGCCTTAGAAACAGCTGACATTGTTCTTATGAAAAATGAACTCTCTCGCCTTTCTCAAGCAATTCGTTTATCAAAACGAATGAATCGTATTGTAAAACAAAACGTTATCTTTTCACTAACAGTAATTGCAATGTTAATTTGCTCGAATTTCTTACAATTTTTAGCCCTTCCATTGGGTGTGATCGGTCATGAGGGAAGTACAATTCTTGTTATTTTAAATGGATTGCGATTATTAAAAGAAAATAATTAGACGGGTTCCCATTGGGAACCCGTTATTTTGTACTTTGGAGTAACAAAATTTCTTAAGTTGATGGGCATGTATGGTGACCCCCAATAGTTAACTTTCAAAGGTATTTGTAACATAAACGTTCGTTTTTGTTGCGTTGATTGTTATTAATTTATAATATTCTATTTTCTATTTAACATATAATTGGTATTTTCTGTCTTATTCCCCTTTTTCGGGGGATGGGCAAAAACATCCATGATGGTTGTTGGGTGAACTGAAATACCACGTTCTTTCAGGATTTCAGAGACATCGCGATAACTTAAAGAAAAACGGCAGTAGTAGCCGACAGCTACTAAAATAATATCTTTCTTGAATTGTTTTCCTTTAAAATATCTCATGCCTGATTCTCCTAGATCCTGTTTTCTAGAGTAGATCTTCATGTAGAAAACTTTGCAACAGAACCTTAATTCATATGTAATAAACCTCATTTTAAAGTTTTATTGCTATAACAAATAAAACTTTCTCAATATTATTTTGTTTAATAACTATATTCATCTGCTTTCCAATCCATTACAATAATTTCACATTGAAAATACATGAATATTCTCAATGTTTTAAATGGTTTATATTTTATAGGGTTACTAAGGAAAAGGATGTGAAATGCCCAATAAAAAATAGTGTTTTATGATGAAATAAAAGATTTTAAAGAAAAAAAAGTTATTTTATTATCCTCAGGCGGTCTTGAAGTACATGCATTCATAGTTGCTATGGGACAAGGAATGCAATCTAAAATTTTGTGGATTGGAAGTAAAATAAGTTAATCATTTATGGAGGGGAATATGAGCGAGCAAATTTATTACTGGTCTCCTATTAAGCATTGGGAGAAGTTGCATAATGAAGTTTTGATAGGAGAAACGAAATTTCCAGGCGTTCTGTCTGATTGGTTTCCTGAGCTTTATTTTTTGACTCAAAAAGGTGTGACGATTAGTGAGCTAGTAGAGCGCTTTTCGTTAGGAAATAAGGAAGAGACACAAAAAATAGTAGAACTTATGATAAAGAATCGGGTGTTAGTAAGTAACATATTACATCCAAGAGAAGTATTTTCCACACAAGAAAAAATTTTTCCGAATCCATATAGCAATCAGATTCACTTCTCTAAAGAGGAACTAGATAAGTATATTAGTGAACAATTAAATCGAACGCACCCTGCTGCGCGGTCAACCGGAATTCAACTTAAAAAAACAAATGAGCTGCCCGCCATAATCAAGGAGCGTAGATCTTGCCGCCAATTTGATATGAACAAACCTATTTCTTTTTCTGAATTTTCTAAATTTATTTCTACTCTTAAACAGGTTAAAGAAGAAAAAATATACTATCATTACGCAAGTGCGGGTGGGCTCTATCCCATTGATATCTTTGTCTATATAAAACCAAAACGTATAGAGGGTATGAAAGCTGGTTTTTATTATTATAGTCCATCAGAGAATAGTCTTTTAATTGTAAATAATATTGATCAAGTAATCAAAAGTGATCATGAGCTAATTAACCAGGAGTTATTTAACCAGTCTGCCTTTTCGGTTTATTTAGTCTATAATGCGAACGCTTCCATTCCGAAATATGGTTCAGATGGATATTTATTTGCTTGTATTGAATCAGGTATCATCACTGCTACCTTAAATATGGTAGCTGAGACATTAAATTTAGGAGTTTGTTCCGTTGGTCATATGAAATTTGAAGAGATTCAGCACTTTTTAAGTTTGGATAACCATCAAGTATTTCTCCATGGGCTTGAAGTTGGCTTGAAAATTAACGAATAGATGAAATGAATATTAGGGGGCTAAAGATAAAAATGCACATTAAAGATCGAAGTTCGATTCATGAGAATAAAGTGGTAGAAGTATTTTGGAAGGAGCAATTATCTTCCGAGGTTCTCGATTTTTCTTTATTTAATAGCGGTTATCAATTGAATAAAGACAATCCATGCGACCATATTCAAGTCATTATGGATTCAGAACTTAGTCAAATTATACAAAAAGTAAGTAAGTCTCAGGATATACTTTTATTTAGCTGGTTACAGGCCGCATTAAGGGTTTGCTTGGCACATTATACAGATCAACAAAAGATTACAATTGGGATTCCTGTAATTGAAAAAAATGATGAACAAAGGAAGAATCATAATGATTTGCTTCCTATAGGAAGTGAAATCTATCCGCATCAATCCTTTAAGCAAGTGGTAGATCAAGTTGAACAAACGACTTTATTCGGGTATGACATTCAGAGTTATCCGCTCCCTGAATTATTAGCGAAACACCATTCAACTCCTTTTCAAATCGTTTTTGGGATGGAAGGATTACATAATAAAAGTTCGATAGAAGAATGCTCAGAGAATAATTTAGCTATCTGGATACGAAGAAAATGGAATGAAATACATAATGAATTTGAATTTCAAATTTCTTTCAAGTCTCATTCTCTTTCTTCGTTGCAACAGTTTGCCAAATCTTATCTTTATGTTTTAAAGCAAGTGTTAAAAAATCCGAATCTGGCTGTGAAAGATATCTGTATTATTGCGGAAGAAGACAAAGAGTTGCTAGAAGGATTTAATCAAGTTCAGACGGGCATAGACTTGTCTCAAACATTTCAGAATTTGTTTGAGGAGCAAGTGTTGAAAACCCCAGATCAAATTGCTGTTATTTGTAATGATCAATCTTTGACATATAGAGAATTAAATAAGAAAGCAAATCAATTGGCTTCTATTCTCCAAAGTAAAGGTGCATCGAAAGAAAGCATTATTGGAGTTATGGTAGATCGGTCATTGGAAATGATCATTGGCATGATGGGGATTTTAAAAGCAGGAGCAGCATATTTACCAATCGATCCTCACTATCCAAGTGAACGAATTGAATATATGTTACAAGATAGTCAAGCCAAATGTTTGCTGAGCAAGCGAACAGAGGTAGAATTGCCACAATTTGCTGGTGAAGTGCTGTATCTTGATGAGGAACATCTCTTCCAAGGTGAGGAAAGCATTTTAGTTCGAGAAAGTGATCCTAATGATTTGGCTTATGTTATTTACACATCAGGATCAACAGGAAATCCAAAAGGCGTAATGGTGGAACAGAAATCTCTTGTCCATTTTTTAAGCATTATGAGAGAAAAAGTAAAAGATAATCAGTCGTTCTTGTTTCTTGCTAGTGTTTCTTTTGATATTTCTTTGTTAGAAATATGTCTTCCTTTAACTCAAGGTTCGAAAGTAGTCATAGCTACAGAGGACCAGTTTGCAACAAAAGAATTGGCTCATTTGGTCAAAGAACATAAGGTGGATTTATGGGAATCAACCCCATCAAGAATGGAAGTGATTTTGAGTGATCCAGAAGGGGCAGATTTTCTAAAAGATTTAAAGTCCATTTTGTTAGCAGGGGAAGCATTTTCAATTGATTTAGTTGAAAAAATTAGAAGCATCAGTGAAGCGGAAATTTTAAATATCTATGGTCCCACAGAAACAACCATTTGTGCAGCAGTAAAAGATTTGAGCACGGCCAAAGAAGTGACGATTGGAAAACCTAATCCCAATTATCGTTCCTATATATTGAATAAGTATGGTCAATTGAAACCTTTTGGAATACCGGGCGAGCTCTGTATTGCTGGCGTGGCAGTAGCCCGGGGGTATCTTGGTAAATCTAAACTGACAGATGAAAAATTTGTCCCGAATCCTTTTGTAGCAGGAGAAATGATGTATCATACGGGTGATTTCGTTCGTTGGTTGCCTAATGGAGAATTTGAATATCTCGGTCGAATGGATCATCAAGTGAAAATTCGGGGGTATCGGATTGAATTAAGGGAAATCGAAGCTCAGTTAAGGAAATATCCAGAGATAAGCCAAGCTATTGTTGTTGATCAGGTATATGGAAACAGGAAATTATTAGCCGCTTACTATGTATCGGATAATAAGGTCCCTTTTGGAGAGCTCAGAAAATATTTAAGCAATAAATTACCTGAGTTTATGATTCCTGAAAAAATGATTCAAGTAGAAGAGATTCCATTGAATCCAAATGGGAAAGTAGATCGAAACAGGTTATTGGATGTAACTCAAACAGATTACGTATCTATTCCATACGTTGCCCCACGAAATGAAATTGAAGAGAAATTGGTGCAAGCATGGGAAAAAGTGATGGAAATCGAGCGGATCGGTATTCATGATAACTTTTTTACTTTAAGAGGAGAATCGATTAAAGCACTACAGATTATCAATTTATTAAGAAAAGACCATTTGAAAGTAAGTACAACGGATTTTTTCAAACATCCCACGATTGCTCAACTAAGTTCTTATGTAGAAGTGGAGCATAAAGAAGAATGCTTAGATAATATGCCAACTCGTGTTAAAGATTTGTCCAAGCCATTTCCCTTAACAGAAGTTCAGACAGCCTACATGTTAGGACGGAATTCACAGTTTGAATTAAGCGGTATTTCACCTCAAACGTATTTTGAATATGAAACAAAATTGGATATCAATCGTCTTTCGCAAAGTTTTCAAAAGGTAATTCATCGCCATCCAATGTTACGAGCTGTAATCTTGCCAGAGGGAAAACAACAAATTTTACAAAACGTTCCTGATTATCAGATTGAAATAGAAAGTCTCATTGGTTTAGATGATAGAAAACAAAGTGTTCGCTTGCAAGAAGAACGTTCTCGAATGACTAACCATGTATTTCCTTTGGAGCAATGGCCTTTGTTTGAATTGAAAGCCTTTCTTTTAAAAGAAGACACTTATTTGTTATGTTTTCGATATGATGCTTTATTGATGGACGGGGCAAGCATGAACATCGTTGGACATGATTTGTTTCATTATTATTACAAACCAGATCAAAGTTTGGATTCTCTTTCTTTTGATTTTCAAGATTACATGTTTATCTATGATGAAATGGAACAAAGCAAAGAATATAAAACAGCAAAAGATTATTGGACAAGTAAGCTTCCTGACTTTCCGTTTGCTCCTTCTTTGCTGTTAAAAAAGGATCCGGTAGAGATTGCTACTCCTAAATTCCAATCACTTACAAAGATCCTGGACAATGAAAAATGGACAAAGTTACGAAAGTTAGCACAAGAGAAAGAAGTAACTCCTTCCGCTCTACTTTGTACGATATATGGTGATGTGTTGGCATATTGGAGTAATCAACGTCGATTGGCAATTAATTTGACTGTATTTAATCGTTATCCTGTTCATGAAGAAGTAGAGCAGATTGTGGGAGATTTCACTTCACTCATTTTATTGGATGTTGATGTGAATCCAGAGCAATCTTTCTTTACTAGAGTAAAACAAACTCAATCTACTTTATTAGATGGCCTTGAACATCGGCATTACGATGGAGTTAACTTTATTCGAGATTTTACTCGATATCACCAAATGACGCCAAAAGCAGTTATGCCAATTGTTTTCACCTCGATGCTAGCAGGTGCGGGTGCTTTTGCTTGGGAACAGCTTGGTTCTCTTCGCCATATTCACGCTCGGACTCCACAAGTGTATTTGGATAATGTGGTAATTGAAAAAAATGGAGAGTTATTAATTAGCTGGAACTATGTAGAAGAATTGTTTGATGCTGATGTGATAGAAGCAATGTTTTCCCAATTTGTCGACTTGTTGGAACAATTGGTGAAACAAAGTGACGTAACCTCTTTGCAAATGAAAGAATCGGATCAAACTTTAATTGAGCAATACAATCAGACAACAGAAAAAATACCTTCTACTACTCTGTATCAATTATTCACAGACCAAGTAAAGCGTACACCGGATGAAGTAGCAGTGGTCTTTGAGCAAGAATGGTTAACTTACTCGGAGCTTCATAAGCGCTCCAATCAAGTTGCGCACTACTTGCAAGAACAAGGGATTGGTTTAGGGGACAAAGTTGGCCTTTTGGCACAGAGGCGAGTTGATACGATTGCTAATATGATGGGGATTTTAAAAGCAGGTGCTGCTTATGTACCCATCGAACCTAATCATCCACTAGATCGACAAACATATATCTTAGAAAATAGCGCATGCAAACTTTTATTAGAACCTAGTCTTTATGAAGAGAAACATTTGTCATTATATACAACTGAAGACCTACCTACTATTGCTAATCCGGAAGATCTTGCCTATATTATCTATACTTCAGGAAGTACTGGAAAGCCAAAAGGAGTAATCATTACTCACCAAGCGGTTGCAAATACCATTCAAGATATCAATGAAAAATACCAGGTAAATAAAGAAGATCGCATTATTGGTATCTCTTCCATGTGCTTTGACCTGTCTGTATACGATATTTTTGGAACGTTAAGCACGGGTGCAATGTTGGTAATGATTCGTGATCCGAGAGACATGCAAGAACTAATCCGTACGGTCGAACGCAGAGGAATTACAATTTGGAATACAGTACCTGCAATCATGGATTTGGCATTGGATCAAGTAGGTACTCATTTTGAAAATTCTTCTTTGCGTTTAGTTTTACATAGTGGGGATTGGATTCCACTCTCTTTACCAGAAAAAATAAAACGTCATTTCCCGATTGCGGAAGTAATTTCACTGGGAGGAGCAACAGAAGCATCAATTTGGTCAATTTATTATCCAGTCAAACAGGTGGCATCACATTGGAACAGTATTCCATATGGGATGCCTTTGGCAAACCAAACGTATTATGTGTTGAACTATGAAAAGAAAATGTGTCCTGTTGGTGTAATTGGTGATTTATATATTGGGGGAGTGGGTCTTGCTAAAGGATATTTAAATGATGAACAGAAAACGAATGAAGTATTTGTGTCACATCCGGAGCTTGGTCTCATTTATAAGACGGGAGACTGTGGCAGAATGCATCCCGAGGGGTATATTGAATTTTTAGGCCGCCAAGATTATCAAGTCAAAATTCAAGGATATCGTGTGGAATTAGAAGAAATTGCCCATTGTCTTCTCACTTACAAACAAGTCGAACAAGCTGTAGTAATTGATCAGGCAGATGAGAATGGGATGAAATTTTTAGTCGCATATGTGGTAACTGAGCAAAATATAAGTACAACAGAACTACGACAGCATTTGCGAAACCACTTGCCAGAGTACATGATACCTTCTTATTTTGTTTATCTAGAACAACTACCCTTAACTCCTAATGGGAAATTAGATCGAAAAGAGCTTCCTGCTCCAGAGAAACAAAAAAATGATGTGTTTATTGCTCCAAAAACTGAAATGGAAAAAATATTGACTAGTGTATGGCAAGAAGTACTCAAAGTAGATCAAATCGGAGTAAATGATCATTTCTTTGCCTTAGGTGGAGATTCGATAAAAGCGATTCAAGTTTCTGTCAGACTGTATAGACAAGGATTTGAGTTAGAGCCAAAAAATCTATTTTCGTTTCCTATATTAGGAGACATGGTTCATTTTGTTAAAAAGCTAGACCATTTTTCAAGTTCACAAACAGACGATATAAACAAAAAGAAAGAAAATAAAGTTACATCACTAAATCAACATACACTTAACAAAATAAAAGAAAAAATGCCAGATTTAAAAATAGAACGAATTTACCCATTGGCAGCTTTCCAACAAGTTATTTATGAACATGCTGTAGCTGAACCTGATACCAATGCTTATTTCGAACAAACAATTTGGACGCTTGAGGGGCAATTAGATGTAGATCTCTTTATTCAGTGTTTTCAACAATTAGTTGATCGTCACGATTCTCTAAGAACAATCATCGTACAAGATGAACAAGAACAACCTTGGCAAGCTGTACTACATGATGTTCAAATGATTTCAGAGGTAAAAAGCTTGATCGAGATGGCAAAACAAGAACAACAGGAATTCATAGATCAGTGGATGAATAAAAATTTGAGTCGAAGATTCAAAAATGATGAACTCATGACCCGTCTCTGTATATTTCTACTAGGGAATGACGAGTATAAGATAGTTTGGAGTTCCCATCATCTATTGTGCGATGGTTGGAGCGTCAGCATTTTGTTAGACGAATTATTCCAACTCTATGAAACAATAAATGCGGGAACTACAGTAGAGTTACCTACGGTAAAACCTTTTCAAACATTCATAGACTGGACTTTAGCACAAGATCATGAGAAAGCACGTCATTTTTGGCGGGATTATTTATCAGGATACAATCGAAAAATCAGTATTCCTAAAAAGAAAGTACCAACTCAAAGTGAAGGGTTAAATTTCACATTTATGGATTTAACGTTAGATAAGGATTTGACTAATCAGTTACAGACATTTGTAACCAAAAACAATATAACTGTGAATTCGGCATTACTAGCTGTATGGGGAATATTGCTTGGCAAATACAACGGAATGAAAGAAGTAGTATTACCTAATCTAGTATCAGTCAGGCCTCCCGAAGTAGAAGGGATTGAAAATATGTTTGGACTGTTCACAAATGTTTTGCCTATCCGACTAGCATGGACAGAAACACAATCTTTTGTGGACTTCTTGCAAAAAGTACAACTAGAAACATTGAAATGTAATGAGTATGCATACTATTCATTTGTTGAGATACAAAAACAAAGTGAGTTGATTAATCAGTTAACCGATCATCTTTGGGTTTTTGAAAACTATCCAACGAACCCAGAAATCTATTCTTCAAATGAGAATAGAAATTTTGCCATCACAGATTACCAAGTCGTTGATGAGCCGCATGTAAAGTATGGAATTATGTGCTTCCCTGAAGAGAAACTTACAATAAAATTTGGATATGATCAAACTGTATATGAAGCGGAGAAAATACAGGAAATATTGAATCATATCCATCAGTTAATCAACATGATCCTTCAAAATCCAACACAGACAATCGGTGATTACAAATTATAAAAAATGAAAAGGCGAGCAAGAACTCGCCTTTTTAAATGGAATAGGAGTGAACCAAATGACGAAAAACCTGCAGTTATCAGCCGAAGAGATGCGTCAGTTAGGATATCAAGCGGTTGATTTAATTGTTGACCATATGAATCATTTAAAAAGTAAACCAGTATCTGAAACGATTGATAGTGATATTTTTAGAGACAAGCTAACTGAATCAATTCCAGAAAACGGATCCAATCCGAAAGAGCTCCTTCATTTTCTTAATAGTAATGTGTTTAATCAGATTACCCATGTGGATCATCCTCATTTTATGGCCTTTGTGCCGGGTCCTAATAATTATGTAGGAGTAGTAGCAGATTTTTTAGCAAGTGGGTTTAATGTATTTCCCACAGCTTGGATTGTAGGCGCAGGTGCTGAGCAAATCGAATTAACGACAATCAACTGGTTAAAATCAATGTTAGGATTCCCTGATTCGGCTGAAGGACTATTTGTAAGTGGGGGTTCCATGGCTAATTTGACTGCGCTTACTGTAGCGAGACAGGTCAAGCTTAATAACGATATAGAAAATGCGGTTGTGTATTTTTCCGACCAAACTCATTTTTCTGTGGATCGGGCACTTAAAGTATTAGGGTTCAAACATCATCAAATTTGCCGAATTGAAACAGATGAATATTTACGAATTTCAGTTAGTACTTTAAAAAAGCAAATAAAAGAAGATCGACTAAAAGGGAAAAAACCATTCTGTGTTGTTGCTAATGCAGGGACAACTAATTGTGGAGCGGTTGATTCCCTCAATGAATTAGCTGATCTCTGTAATGAAGAAGATGTATGGCTACATGCGGATGGGGCCTATGGTGCTCCAGCAATTCTCAGTGAAAAAGGAAGTGTTTTACTTCAAGGAATTCATCGAGTCGATTCCTTAACACTGGACCCTCACAAATGGCTTTTTCAGCCTTATGATGTGGGCTGTGTACTCATTAGAAACAGCCAATACTTAAGTGAAACATTCCGTATGATTCCGGAGTATATTAAGGATACGGAAACTAATATAGAAGAAAAAGTTAATTTTGGAGAACGTGGAATTGAACTATCTCGTAGATTTAGGGCGTTAAAGGTATGGCTTTCTTTTAAAGTGTTTGGAGTCGCAGCTTTTCGAAAGGCAATTGATCACGGCATTATGTTGGCTGAACAAGTTGAAGAGTTTTTAAGGAAAGAAAAAGATTGGGAAGTGGTAACATCTGCCCAGTTAGGAATTGTTACTTTTCGCTATACCCCTTGTGGACTAGCATCTATAGATAAAATTAATGAACTAAACAAAAAACTGGTGGAAGAAATTAATCACAGAGGATTCGCTATGCTAAGTACGACCAAATTGAAAGAAAAAGTGGTAATTCGACTTTGTTCCATCAACCCAAGGACGACAACAGAAGAAATGCTTCAAATTATGATGAAAATCAAAGCACTTCCAGAGGAAGTAAACATATCGTCTAAACATCTTATTTCAATTCCGCAACTTTAATATTCCGAGTATATTTTACATAAAACGGAATGAAAACACTAAAGAAATGTACAACAACAAACACACTCTCTTTTTAATAAGAGAGTGTGTTTGTTGTTAAGATAATAGAATATGTAAAGAGATTAAGCCTCTACCTTAGCTACTCTTTCGAAACCAGTCTTTACTGCTTGTATCATTTCATTCACAGCGTAAATAGATACGTCGGCATTTGGATTTAATCCTTCGAACCAGTGATAAGCCCTAGGATATAAATGAAATTCGACATCAACACCAGCTTGCGCAAGTTTGGTTACATAGGTTAATGTTTCGCTGCGGAATGGATCTAATTGACCAACAAATGTGTAGGTGTATGGCAGATTACTATAATCCTCTGCTCGAGCAGGGGCTGCATAGGCAGGAATATTATCCGTTCCATATATTTCTCCTAAATACATTTTCCAGCCAGCTTCATTTGTCTTTTGATTCCAAACAAATCCTTCTTTAATTTCATTCGTAGAAGGTGTATTATTTCGGTCATCAATCATTGGATAGAGTGGCATTTGAAAACAAATAGAAGGATATTTTCGATCGCGAGCTAATAATGTCAATGCTGCTGTTAGTCCACCGCCAGCGCTCGCTCCTGCAACACCAATTCGATTCGAATCAATGTTTAATGACTCTGCGTTATCAGCAATCCATTTTAATGCTGCATAACAATCCTCAATTGGTGCTGGATAAGGATGCTCTGGAGCTAAACGGTAGTCTACAGACACGACCACACAGCCAACTTCTTTTGCAAACCGCATACAAGTATCATCATTATCATCTATAGACCCTAAGATATAACCACCACCATGTATCCATAACAGGACAGGTAAGGATCCATTATTTAATTTTGGACGATAAATTCTTAATGGTAATGGATTAGCGTCAGGTCCAACAATGACTTCATCTGTTAATGAAAGGGATTCATCAACAACAGTAGGTGGTCTCATTTGCGATATTCCTTCTCTGATTGTTTGCAAGTTCTCTGGGCGTAAATCGAGATCAGGAAACATTTCTAAACCTGGTAATAAATCTGCATTTACTCGGTTCTTCATTTTAACACCCCTATTTTTAATTGTTTTTAAATATGTAAAGTGGATTCTAAGTAGTTTAATTGTGATAAAATCATCACAATTAAATTGTAAAGTGGATATGTCATAATCGTCAACGGAATATTCAAAAAATAAAAGGGGGAATTATGGTTCTGGTGCAAAAACTATAAGACTTATGTAACTAACCTCTGAAACTTGGACATACTGATACTAGTACTCTAAAAAAGGGCGTGATCAGTATGGAAAAGCGAAACCTATTCAAGTGGAAACATTATCAACCTGAACTGATCTTATTAACAGTAAGATGGTACCTGCGGTATAATTTGAGCTTTCGTAACCTGGTGGAAATGATGGAGGAAAGAAGATTATCTATTGCTCACACAACCATTATGCGCTGGGTTCATCAATATGGACCTCAATTAGAAGAGAAAGTACGACATCACCTTACATCAACAAATGACTCGTGGAGAGTCGATGAAACTTATATTAAAGTAAAAGGGCAATGGACGTATTTATATCGTGCCGTTGATTCAGAAGGGAATACCATTGATTTTTATCTAAGTAAATCAAGAGATAAACAAGCAGCCAAGTGCTTTTTCGTACGTTTCTAAACCTCGCGTGATAACAGTAGATAAGAACCCTACCTATCCTGTAGCAATGCAATAGTTGAAAGAAGAGAACCATATACCTGAAGGCATAAGAAAAGTATCCCCTAACAGGTGGTGAAGCTTTTAATTGGAGGGAAGGTGGTTCTGGAAATTTACTTACTGCTAGTTATCCGATGCATTCCAATACATGAGCGATTGCAGGAAAGGATCACTTCGTTCCATCTCCATCATCTTTCTTCAATTATAAATATGGTAAAATATACATATCTCCCAATCCAAAGTGTAAAACAAGTATTCAAGTTAGGTGGAGTATTCTTTTAGGTACTTCCTTGCTATTAACCGTATCAACTTACAAGGAATTTTACATGGGTGTTTTTAATGGAATGACTATTATAAGTGAGGCTATAATGGAAGAATCACTTTTTGTAGAGGGTTGTGGTTAAGGGAGCCGTGGGATAAGTAGAGTGAGATGTGGTATTTGGATAGTAGATTTTTAAATAAAGGGAGTGTTTGATCTTGTTTGAAAATGAGTTATTACAATTCTACAAAAAGAGTATGTCAACTTGGTTCTTTTTATTTAAACCTATAAAAATAAGGTTTAATCTTTTTGTAGGTATTCATGGTTGTAGTATTATTGGTATATTAATATTTTTAATGCAAATTTCTAATGCTTTTTCTTACATCTTATTTGTTTTATATTTAATACTTTTCTTCTTCTCTTTTATTTATTTTATTTTTAAACCATCTAGAAATAAACTGTTAGAGAAGTATAATATCGATTTTCGTGGGGAAGAATTTTTACCTTTTAGACATTTACTTTTAAAAGAATTTTTACGTAAAAGAAAAGTTATAAAGGTATTAGAAACAGAAGATATTGAGAAAAGTAAATCGGCATTAGATTTTTATATTACTAAATTAGAACAGGAACTTGAAAGGAAAAAACAAGGGAGATTTTTAAATCTTGTCTCATCATATATTACTTTAATTATTGCTTTTGTGTCTCCTGTTTGGGGATCACTTAACAATTGGATATATATGCATAAAGATCATCATTTTACTTTCGGACAAGCGTTTGGTTATTTTGGTATTATGTTTTTTTTAATTGTTAGTACTATTATTTTATATATGTTTTTTAAACATCGTTTTTTAAATGATCTTTTTCAAAGTAATGATCAGAGGATATTGAATGTAATTGACATGTTACAAAGTATAAAATTTTCTTTGGATAATCCTCATTATTATGATCCATTTCAAGAAAGGAATCATATAAAGAAGAGTATTGCTGATGTTATTGAAGAATATGAATTAAGCAAATCAAAAGATAAAAATAACGGTTCTGGTGCAAAAATAAAATAAAAGAGGACAAGTCTGTCCAAAACCGGAAAGAATTTATTCATAAATTGTTTGGCTTAGCTTCATAAGATAGAAATGAAGAGAAAATTGCTACTCTATGTTTCTAACTAATATTTTTGCACCAGAACCGTATTTCTTATCTTGATAGCGATGTAAGGTGACCCCTCAAAGAAAAAACAAATAGGATATATATAATAATGTTTTTAAATTTAATGCCCCGCAGCATGTAAATATGAATGGAATATGCCTATCAATAATAAAACTTTATCTTTATAAGATTCCTCTAATAATTTAAAAGTAATATTAAAAGGAGGCTTAATAGGCTCTTTCCATTCTGCAATAATCAAATTAGTATTTAAATTGGTTATTTTTGCCCATTCAAAAGGTCTTTGATTTAATTCATACATTTCTCCTGCAAATTCAAATGTAGTTATTTCACCAAAATCAAAGGTCTTTTTATCTATTAAATGTATTTGATATTCTTCTGTTCCAGCATAATAGTTAAGAAGAAATTGTGTTCTTTTTCGAAAATCTATATCCTTTTTCGCTTTTAATTGTAAATTCTCTTTAAAATCATATATCTCATATTCCAAAAAATACGTCCCTTGGAATAATATTAAATCTATTATCCTTATAAACTGATTGCTATACGTTTTTTTTATTGTACCTATTATATTGTTGTTCTCATCATATATTTGTGTTGGTTTAACCGAAGAAAAACTTCTCCATTTATAATAATACAAAATAATCACCTCTTAATATTTGCATATGAAGTTTTTGAATATTATAACATAAGAAAAGAACAGCTTTATAGCTATCCTTTATTAACATAACCTCACTTATCAATAGTCACTGTATCTAGAAAAAACCCCTTCATTTTACTTGCTGAAGGGGTTTCGTATTTACATAATTATCGTTTTCGGAAGTAAATATATTTGGTTTATCTGCAATTCATGTAGGCATCTTTCAATATCCCATAAATATCTACATCCTCATATGTTCCCCATTTCAACACATCTTGTTTTAGTGTCCCCTCATAGGTCATCCCAATTTTCTTCATTACTTGTGTTGATGACTGATTTTTACTCATTGCAGGTGCCCAAATTCGATTTAAATTGAGTTCACAGAATCCAAAATCCATTACCTTTTTTGCTGATTCTGTGGCATAACCTTTCCCCCAGTAGTCCTTACCTATCCAATAGGCAAGTTCCCCTTTGTTATGCTGTTTATCAATACGCAATGTCATTGTTCCAATTAGTACATTTTCATCCTTCAACACAACCGCAAACGGATAAGCATCCCCATTTTCTATTAATCGAGGATGTTGTTGAATCCAAGATTCAGCATGTTCCAGTAGATAAGGATAGGGTATAGCCAAAGTGGTTTCAATAATTTCTCTTTCTCCAGCCAATGCTTGTGCTCTAATAGCATCTTTTAATTCGTATGGTCGCAAAATTAAACGTTCTGTCTGTAAAGTACGCATTCTAAAATTCTCTCTCCTATCCACTCTCTATTTTTACCTAAATTATACCATGTCGGTAATGTGTATACTCTATACATGTCAGGTTAACATAACATCTCATTATCGGTAGGCAATCTATCTTGAAACTTACCAAATTCACTTAAGGGATTTTTTCCAGTTTGAATAATAATAAATTAACTGAATTAATAAAGTCATTATTGCAATACCTGCAACGATTACAAAATACATTAATTCAACATCTAACAAATACATCCCTATTACCGAAATAAATACAAAAGGGATTGAAGCTAATACATTGTAAAAACGTTTTTTATAAAAAAGTGTATCTTTTGCGTTTATATAATTATTGAACATAAATATTCCCCCATTCTTCTTTATTAAGCTTATTTTTACGTTTCAAAAGGTATACATTATGGGGTACCGCCC
>NZ_CATKPV010000079.1:0-17794 GCF_949768135.1 Bacillus sp. IT-79MI2
TATGTGTGGATATATTCTCAAAAGCTATAAGATAAGTAGGCAAGTGGTATAATTATAACCCCGGTGTAATCATTTTTTATTAGCTAGTAAATGCACCAGAATTAAAGAACCGCTTCTGAATAGATACAGGAGCGGTTCTTTAGATGTAGTTACTGGATCATAGTTTTTTTCTATGAATCCTGCAACAGTAAAAAGCTTTTATAATTCCATGCATTATAATAATATCTTTCGGACTTCTTCTGTACTTAGACCTGTGAATTTCGCAATGTCTTCTAACGGCATACCATTCTTATGCATACCACGAATTAATTGGAATTTACCTTTTTCCAGACCTTTTTCTAAACCTTCTTCTAAACCTTCTTCACGAGCATGTGCTAATTTGGCTTGTTCATCTAGAAGTAACTTCTCACGAGCTTCATAAGCTATTCGGAAAGAAGAGTCATGGCTCATATTTTCCCATTTATTCATTGCCTTTTGTAAAATTGGATCTTGATTCATAGCAATCTCCTCCAATGTTTGAGTTAAATGTTCGTCTTCATGTGCTGGTAATAATAACATCCAACGAACAAACGCATTTTCCCAAGGATTCACTTTTTCTTCACGCCATTGTCTCACAAGTTTTGGAATCTCTACGTTGAGTGGTGTTGAAGCCATGCATATGATGAAAAAAGGGCAACTTCACCGACAGGTGAAGTCTATCCAAAATGAAGTTGAATTTGTACATAACTTGTTTGGAATTGCATCATAATCTGGAATTGAATAGACTGTGTAGGTTTTATGTCTCTATTAAATGATTTTTGCACCAGAACCCTTTTATATGCAATATTTTATATAAAAGGCTAATTTTTAAACACTCATAATTTATGAACTAGTATCATGTTTCATTTAATTGTTATTCTTCGGAAAATAACACAAAACATAAAAAACAACTCGGATTGGGGTCGAGTTGCTTTTTTAATGATGCTTATATATGTATTATAACATTTCGTCTAATAATACATATATATAATACCCTACTTTTATATTTCTCAATATTTTTATTTTTATAAACACCTCTTTAGGTACTAAGGAAACTATTGTAGTTATCAAAAATTTATTGATTTTCTTCAATAATATACGTCATAATGAATGATAGGATGTTATACTATTTCGTAAGTATAATTGCTTTTACAATTTGTTGAAAATATATATTCAATAGTTTTCGATCATTGGATGTTATTTTCATATTATAAGTTCCTCCTTTAAAAGTTTTTTATCACACAATATTTTACATCTATATGTGAATACCTTTATAATACTAAATCCAAATTCTCCTTACCATTTCACTTGTAATGAAAAAAAATTACTTTTTTTCTATTTGAAACTAATTTGAAAGGATTTTTTATCAAATGAAAAATAATGTTATTCAAACTAAATCTGCTAACATGATTGGAACGGAAAATAGCGATAAGGAAACAATTTCAAAGCCTTTACAAGCTATATTAGAGATAAAGGTTAAAGAAGCGCAATATCATGAATTTATGGATAGTATACAACTTGAACAAAATATCGAATTTTGTTATCGAGTTACAGGAAAGACTGACTTTATTGCTAAAATTATAATGGCTGATTTGAAAGAACTAGAAGAATTTATTGATAATTATGGTTCTGTAGCTCAAATAATATCTAATCTTATAATTTTCAAAGCAAATACTAATTATGATTTAGCAGAAAAATAAGGTAATATTCGACTTTTCATAAGAAAAGAACAGCAAATAAAAACTGCACCCAAATTGTTAGTTGGGTGCAGTTTTTTATGACAAAATACTCTTTAAAAACAAAAACGGTTGTCGTTCAAGCTTATCTTGACAATGTAGAGTCTTTTCAAGTTACCGCTCACACACCTAATATGAATGCATTGATACTAAAAAATGGGTAGCGAAATTTCAAGAACATGGATTGGCTGGGCTTCAAAAATATATACAGATTACTCAATATAATTAAAAATGGAAGTACTTAATTATATGAACAAAATAAGAGCGTCCATTTCGGAATCCACTACAATTGTTAATATTTCTAGTTCTAGCACGGTGTGGAAGTAGAAGGATTTATTTCATATACAGGGGATTAACACTCTTCAATCAAAGAAAAAGGGGCATCCATCCATGAAAAAGAAGCCGGAGAGAAATCAACCAGTAGAAGGTTCGAAAGAATCATTAAATTAGAATTAGGAAAATATAATCAAAAGGAAAAGGAATGCGCCCTGTACAATACAGAGCACATTCCTCCTTAGCTACTTAAAATTTTTTCTGAATTTTTGAGTTTCACTTCATTAGCGGTTCTTTTTATTTAATACATTGTTATTAGATTGATTTTTGAGAAGTTTCTTGTTGTAAAACTCCATTTTTTTTTCTATGATTTAGTTCATTTAGATAAATCACCATCATAATAGCAGCAACAATCGTACCTATTACTCCAAACAGATGGCCTGCATTCATAATCCCAATCCATTGAATAGGTAATGCTAACGTTAAAGGTAAAGCAGCTTTGGTAAACTGGAATGCTAGTGTAGATCGACTAGACCAAATAACCGTTTCTTCTTTTGTTTTAATAAAGTCAAACATCACAGTTCTTTGGTTGATACGTGAACGATTAAAAACAAAACCAAGCATAAATGAAACGGCAATTGCTAAATACCAGGAATGCACTAATCCTAAAGTAATATCAAAAACAGCAATTAATATAAAAATTGACCTTGGAATAAATTTTTCAAATTTCCCAACAAGTGTAGCTAATAAAGCCCCTAAACCTGCTGCAGCACTAACAAATCCATACTGCATAGGATCCCAACGATATACATCGTGAAATAAAATTGGTACTAAAAAATTAAATGATGCAAGTTGTATTGTTAAAACAGCAATACCAGTAATTGTAATCCATAATATTTTTGAATTATCAATTAGATTTATTTTTTCAATATGATTTGATACAGGTTTTTTATTTTGCTGAACCTCTTTACTTTTTAATAGAGGCATCAGAAGAGGTAAAAATACCCCAATACCTAATGAGAATGCTAAACCATAAAGTACATTATTAAATCCACCTACATTCATCATAAATCCTGCTATTGCGTTCCCACCAAATGCTCCAATTTGTATTGCAGTTTGTAACATATTTGAAGCCTTTCCTGCTGGAATTTCTCCTGATAATACCATTTGAGACATATATGTTTCCAAACTTTGCGTAGATAAAAATAAAATAATAGAAAAAACACCTGCAAAAATATATAAAGTAAAAACATTAATGCGCTCACTATTTAAAAGACTTATTATAATCAGAATAATGCCGATGCAACGGACACCAGAGAAAATTAACAATGGACTTTTTGTTAACCACATCTTAAGACTTTTCGAATATTTTTGCATAAAGAATGGTAACAAACTCATTAATGTTAATATAATTCCTAAATGAGTAACTGATCCCCCTTTATCCAAAATTGTCCAGGTTAGAGTTACTGTTAACATACCTTCCCCACAAAGAGTCAGCGCCAATAGTACTATAAATATAAATTGAATTGGCATTATACATTCCTTCTTTCTTATATCGGTTGTTTGACCTTAAATTTGTTTTAACTTGTTTAAAGAAAGGGATTTGGAAAATACATAACAAAATTGCACATTGAAAATATTTTGTTATATCCGCCCTAAATACTATTAGATTGTTATTTAAATACTGTAAACAATCCAATCATTCTTATTTGCCTTTTGTTTTTTATAGAAGTTTTGAGCAACCATATTATCTTTTGCGGTAACCCATTCCATATATGCATAATTATTGTCTTGGACGTACTTTTTACAAGTATTAAATAACATATCCCCAACACCCAATTTTCTATAATCAGGGATAACAAATAAATCATTCAAGATCATTGCTCTTCCCATACTTAACGTACTGAAAGTGGTATATAAAGTAGCAAATCCTATTGGCTCTTTATTAACCGTACAAACGTAGAATAATCCCAAATCTCTATTTTTTATTATAGTATTAACTAATTCATCTAAAGAACTTTTTTCATGCACCGGTTTTTCATAGAATTCCATATACATTCTAATTAAATTGATAACAGTCTCTCTATCATCATAAGTCGCTTCAAAAATTTCAATATTCTCGAGATTGTTCATAGTCTTTTCTCCCCCTATACTCCAGTAATCATTTTTGCTATTCTCTTACCAATACCAGGAGCCAACTTTACTCCACCACCACTCCAGCCAGTTGCAACGATTAAACCTTCTGCTTGTGGAAATTGTTCTATAATTCCTCGATTATCTGATGTATATGCATCAAAGCTTCTTCTTCCACCTATAAATAAGTTTTTATTTAGATATGGCAATCTACTTTTTGAATTTTGAAGCATTTTTTCTAAGTCATTTGGGTCAATTGACATTTTTTTGTCCGGGTCAATATCATACTTATCTACTGGATATCCTACTAGAGAAGTACCTAGATTATCAGGTCTGCCATATAATCCAGTACTATCATCTATAAAAATTGGATGGTCTTTTTGCCCTATTCCATCAAAGAAATGAATTTGAATAATTTTACTTCTTACTGGAATTTTAATACCTATAGTATCTAATATATTTCCACTCCAGGCTCCAGCTGCCACAACAATATGTTTACAATATATAGTCCCATAGGAGGTTTTAACTCCTACAACACAGTTATTATCCATTAAAATTTCTTTCACTTCGATTCCTTCACAAGCTAATGCACCTTTAGTTTTAGATGTTTCAATCCATGTATTCGTGGCTAACGATGGGCTAATGTACCCTGCTTGTTCCTCGTAAGCCACACAGCTGTTTTTAGGAAAATTTATAAATTCAAATTCTTTCTTTAATACTTCAGATGAAAGGATACTAATTTTATGTCCAGATTTTTTAAGTTCTCCAATTTGCTTTTCCATTTTTATATGTTGTGTTTCATTTTCAACATATAACATTCCAGTCTGCTTAAATTTAACCTCTTCACTAATACTAAAAAAATCATTTATTCCTTCTTTTGCTATTTCAGTTAGATAGGGATCATTATGATAGACCCTTATAAAACCTCCTGATTGGCCTGTTGATCCACTACTAAAGGAATTTTTCTCTAATAAAATTGTATTTGTAATATTTTGCTTGGTTAAATAATACTGTATAGCTGCACCAATAATGCCGCCCCCAATAATAACTACATCAGCTGAATGTTTTATGATAATTCACCTCAACAAAAGATTTATCAATAACTTGTGCAATTATCCATGAAGCTCCTAAACGATCTCCATTGTTTGAAAATTTAATTGTAGAATTACCTCTCGCTAATTTATTGATTAAATTTTCTCTATTAGATTCAATACAATCTAATAGATACGAAGCTGCAAGAAATGATGTTTCTACATAATCTTCTTTTGCCTTTATGGTAAAAGCATCATTAGAATAATCTTTAGCTAATTCTATAAATTCATCTACATAAGAATCATCTGAAGCTATAAAAATCCCTTTATACCCTCTCATCCTTAGTTCCTTTAGGTAAGTTGCAGAGTTAAAATGTGTCCCGGCAAAGAATATTGCATCGCTATACTTATTATTTTCACTATTAAAATCTTCAATTCTAGTAACTTCTTTAAATAAAGAATTTGCATTTTGATACAGCAAATCTGCTAGGCTTTTTCCGTAAAATGTTTCATCAGAAACCGCCGCAATCGTTTGAATATCTTTAGTTTTCAAAAAATTAATAACGGTTTCAGCTTGTACCAAATCATTAGAACAAAACCTAAATACTAATTCTTCGTTATTAAGCGTAACGTCTAAATTAGTTGATGCAGGAACTAAGAATGCGATTTTCGCCTTGGAATAAAACGGTATTGCTTTTAAAGCACATGCACTATTAAAGTGTCCAATTACAGCAACAACGCCTGATTCAATCATTTTTTTAGAGATATCTTTGATGGTATTTGGATCTCCTTTATCATCTTGATAAATCCATTCGATGTTACCAGCATAATTTAGCTTCGCACGATTTACACCCTCAATTAACATTTGACCGTATACAGACCTAGGACCTGAAAAAGGGCCTACTACTCCAATTTTTAGTTTCTCTTTCATAATTTGAGCTCCCTATATATTTTTTATTAGGAAATATAAGGAGGTAAGTACTACCTCCTTATATTATCAAATATTCTGAAGATAAAAACTGTCGTTTGTTTTTGAAAAATAATTCTTTTGAAGATTTACTTTCTGTCCAGCAGGCAAAAAGTTTACTTCTTCATCCAACTGCATGTCAATATTAAATCCTAAATTCCCCCATAGCATTTTACCAAATGTAGGCATGATTGGGCTAGAAAATAATGCTAAAATTTTTGCAGTATATAATTCTAGTGCAATAGCAGTATTTCTTCTTTGTTGATTATTCTTTAATACCGTTAAAAACTCTTCTCCCGCCGAGAATTTCTTGACAATTCTAACTAATTCATTTAATAATCTAACTACCTTTTGGGGTGAAAATGTATTTGGTTCATATGCATTCATAATTTCATTCATAATTCGATTTACATGTTGATAATACATTAAATAGTTACCTGATAATGTCTCTAATTCTGGAGCACCATTTGGAAACTCTGCTTCTAACTTGCATTTTAAATCATGTAACCAAGATTCCCATTCTTGGTTTAAGTTCGTATCTACAATATGATTAAATTCTTCCATAGTGAAGTTTGTTTCAACTGTTTCCGGCCTACTATAAGATAAATAATACCTTACAACATCATGTGAAGCATTTTCTAATAATTCTTTGCCCCATACAGCATGTCCCCTGCTTGTTGAAAACTTAAGACCCTCTAGTTGATAAAATTCATTCGTTATCATTGTTTTAGGAAGAGTTATATCTTCACTATATGCTAGCCAAATAGCTGGGAAAAGCACTGAATGGAAATAACCATTATCATATCCAAAGAAATTAATGATAGTTGTATCTTGATTATTCCAAAAATCTCTTAACGTATACGAAAGATTTTTATCCTGAATTAATTCGTTTGTTGCAGATAAATATCCAGGTGCCATTTCAAACCATACATATATAGTTTGATTTTCATATCCTTCTACCGGAACTGGAATTCCCCAATCAGATACATGTGAAATAGGAATATCAGGCAAATCCTCATCTAGCATTCTCTCACATAATGCCGTCAAATGTGGCCCTATTTTTAATTCTTTGTAGTACTGTTTTAATTGTGTTTTATAATTACTTAATGGGAAAAATAGTTGTTTAATTTTAGATTTCTCTGGTTCGCTGCCACAACATTTACAGGTTGGGTTTAATAAATCAATACACAAATTAGGTCTACCACATTTTTCACAGGCGTTACCATCTGATAATTCATTACAATGTGGGCAATTACCTCTCACATAAGCTTCATAAAGGTGCTTATCGCATTGCTTACAGAATAGAATGTCGACTTCTTTTTCTACTAATTTACCTTCATTCCACAGTTTTTCAAAAAACTCTTTGACAAACTCAATATGAAATGTTGAAAAATGAGGTTTGACAAAAATATCTGGATTAATTTTTGCTAGTCTTAATGTTTTTTCAATTTCATTAGCAAAATAATCTGCCGTTTCTCTAGGAGATTTTTCTAATTGACCCGCCTTAAACGGTACATAGCTTTGATGATCATCCGCTCCACTCATATAAAAGACTTCGTTCCCTTTAAGTTTTAAATATCTAGTTAAAATGTCAGCTCCTGTATATGGACCAGATAGGTGCCCCACATGTAAATCACCATTAGGTGTTGGTGGTGTGGTCGTTATTAAATACTTCTTTTTATCTGAATTTAACTTTTTACTATTTTTTTTACTAAAAGTATTTTCCCACCATATGGTGAAGAATATCATATTTTCATCTGATGTATTTTTCAAACTATGTTCTTCAAATGGTGGAATAAAGATGGCGTCCCCTCGCGTAACAGGTTCTTCTTTTTTACCCACTTTAACTATTCCTTCACCCTTAAAGATAATAAAAGTTTCAACTTCATGATGTCCATGAATTTTAGAAATTTCTCCAGGCTCTATGATTCCCCACATTGCACCAAATGGTGAATCATACAATTTATTAGAATGCGGAAATAATCGTTGACACATAATATCATATTCATTTGTAAAAATCTGTGGATTTATCTTTTCAATATGCATCTTTAGACCCCCTATATTATGAAACTACGTTTTTAGTTTTTTCTTCTGTTAATGAATTATATTCTTGTACGGTTTTTAAAATTTCATTTGATCGAATAGATAAATTAGATAATAAAGTGTCACTAAGTCCATGAGTGCTTTCATTTACACCCTGCAAATAAATACCAGGTTTAAATTTATCCGTTGTTTCTAAACGATAATTTCGGGAAACTTCAATATTATCTGAAATGTACGAGTTAAGATTTTTTAATAAAGGATGGTTCTTTTTACTTTCGTACCCAGTAGCAAGAATTACAGCATCAGCTTCAATAACAATTTCTGTATGTTTAACTATGTCTTTGTAATAAACAACAGCTTTATCAGACAGTGTTTTTATCTCAGTTAATTCTAAAAATGGCTTTATTCTAAAACGATCTTCTCCATGGAATTTTTGGTTATATAAAGCTTTATTAATTTGACTAATTAAACTTCCATCCGCAGCTGCATAATTAGTATCACTGTGGTGTTTTAATAAAGCATCTCGATTTTTTTCTGGTAAAGAATAAATAAAATCAATCATATTAGCATCAAATATACGATTAACAAGCTTACTTTCATTTACAGCTTTATATGAGAAAGGTCTCATTGTTGCAGTGATATCTGATTTCGGATAATTATTGATTAGATGGAAAAATAATTCAGCTGAACTTTGTCCTGATCCTACAACTAAAAACTTATGAGCATCATCTTGTTTGAAATTATTAATTTTATTTTTAAATTGACTAGAATGAAATACTCTACTATTATTCATTTCAATATTTACTGGAGTTCTTGGTGTTCCACCCGTAGCCAAAACAATATTTTTAGTAATATAGCTCTCTAATTGATTAGTTTCTGTATTTTGAACAATAACTTCTAATAATTCAACGGAATTTTCAGACATAATAGGGTCTACTGAAACTACCGATCTACTATAATAAACGTGTTCTTCTAATTGAGAGGCAACCCAAGACATATAATCATTGTATTCAAGTCTTGACGGATAAAACTCTGAGAGATTAATAAAATCGCTTAGTCTCTCATTTTCATGTAAATAATTTAAAAATGAGAATTTACTTTTAGGATTTTTTAGAGTTACAAGGTCTTTCAAAAATGAAATTTGAATATTTGTATTATCTAAAAGCATTCCAGGATGCCATTGATAGTGCGTTTTTTCTTCCAGAAAGATTCTTTCCATTGAACTATTTTCTTCTTCTATAGCAGTTGCTAAAGCTAGGTTAGCTGGTCCAAATCCAATTCCAATAACATCATAGATTTTATTATTCATTTGACTCGTCCTTTTCGTTTTTTTAAATTCTCGTATATAATTTTAGTTTTTTATATTTTAAAAATTAATTTCAGAAAACATTTTATTTAGACATAGTAACCTTCTTACTTAAAAGTCCAGTAATAAGTTCAATTGTTGTGTTGACAGTAATATTATCTTTATCTAATATAGGGTTTATTTCCGTGAACTCTGCCGCTATTAGGTTTGTATTATTTTTTAACATATCAATTGCCTCTTTTGTATCATCTAAACTTAAACCATGTGGAACCGCTAATCCTCCTCCAGGAGCAAATTCAGGATCTAAAGCATCTAAATCAAATGTTAGATGAACTGCATCTGTATTATTATTGAGAATCTTAATCGCCTTTTCCATAATGGATTTTATTCCATGCTTTCTCACATCGTCTGCTGTAAAAATTGTTACTCCTAAATTTTTGAGAAACTCTTCTTCCCCCGGGTCTAAATCACGAATTCCTATTTGTACGATATTCTTTGGATCAATTTTAGTTTCTTTCTCTAGAAAATCTTTAAATTTTTCGTTACCGTATCCTAAGAGAATTGCTAAAGACATCCCATGAATATTACCAGAAATCGATGTTTCAAATGTATTTGCATCCCCATGAGCATCAAACCAAATTACTCCTAATCGTTGTGTTTTTCTAAGAATTCCAGTTACAGTCCCAATTGCAATACTATGATCTCCACCTAAAACTAATGGGAAATGCCCTTTTTCCAATTCGTTCTCAACCGTTGAAGCAATATTTTTACATATATCAATTACTTCATTTGAAAACTCTTGTTTGACAATTCCATAATTTTTATTATTGGTTGAAGGAAGAGAAATGTCTCCTAGATCAACAAAATCAATTCCGATTTCAGTTAATTGTTTCGACATACCGCCATATCTTACAACATATGGTCCAAGGTCAACCCCTCCTATACTAGCTCCGAAGTAAGTAGGTGCTCCCAAAATAGATACTCTTTTATTCATAGTGTTTTCCACTCCATTTCTATAATTATACACATCGGATTACTTGGTTATAATTTGGTACTATTAAATAATTTATCGATAAATCTAGCGGTTATATTCCTCATTTAAACAAGGAATATAACAACCAGATTTACTAAAGTTTTTATGCATGAACTGGAATTTCTAATTCTATATCTAATTGATTATCTAATTCTCTAGCTCTTTTGCGCAATTTTTCTACATCAGATTTATCTTTATATGGTGCTCTTAATGAAAGTAATCCCGTTATATCAAATCCTTTTGGAGCATGATATACTTCAGATCCTACTTTAGCTACAGGATAGTAAGCCTTATACTCTGGCTGTTCAGCAACAATTCCCAATTCATTTTTCTTTATTATTCCAGATCTATATACAAATTTAATACAAGTACAAGATTTTGGTGTTGTAGATCTAGTTAAGAAGAATTCCAAAATATCCCCTTTACAATCTAATAAACCAAGAATATTAACGGCTACTAAATCAATACCATGTACATCACGTATATTACGATAAACATGCCCGCCACTGATTCTAGTACTAAATTCTACAACTTTAAAATTCCCTTGCGTATCTCGGCGTAGTTCTACATTAAATAAACTGTTTTCAATAGCTAATTTTCCACATATTTCTTTAGCAATATTAACAACTACGTCTTCATCTACACCAACATACGGTAAAGTGTATTCATCTTCCTCAAAATATGGACCCATCATTTTATTTTTATTGTGAATTCCACCAAGGTAAAATTCTCCATTTAAAACGACTCCATCAACTGTAATTTCTTCCCCAGTCAGAAATTCTTCTACTAATGCCACACATTGTTGTGTTTGGTTAAAATAGAATCCTTTATTTGTTTTAGAAAGATTAATAATTTTTTCTAATGAATTATTCAATTCTTCTAAACTGTTAACTAAATATACAGATTCACTGCTAGCAGCCATAGTAGGCTTAATGATTACAGGGAAAGGAATATTTTCTATTTCTTTCTCTGCATCCTCTATAGAATTAATTTTTGCAAATTTAGGACTAGCAATAGAATTCTTTAACATAAACTCTCTCTGCTTTGATTTATCTCGAGATGTCGTAGCAGCTTCAACAGATAACGCCTTATTTTCAAAGCGTTCATTAATTTTAGCAGTTAAGACAATATCAGTTTCTTGCCAAGTCACAAAAAAACTAATTCCTATATCTTTTCCTTTTGTAAAAATATAATTTTCAGCATCTATTTCAGAAGCCTCTTCAAGTACAATTACTTCTTTAAAGCGCGCATCCATTGTTTTACTTGGTACACTCGTAAACAAGTAAAGTTCATCAGATATTCTTCCAGCAGTTTCAATATGATCACCATGAATGCTATAACCTTTTCTCATGATGATTCCAATTTTTTTATTTTTCATATGTAATCTCCTTTTCTTCTCTGTATATGTTGATATCACGTCGCAATCGTATACTAAAACTTTTGATTGTTCAATAGATTAGAAATATTTAGAAATATTTTTCCGTAAATATATTTTTATGTAAAAAATACCAAAAACTCTCAGATTGAAAGGCATACAACTAGATATTTTTACTTGAAAAAAACAAACAAAAATTCATTAAAACGCCGTAAAGTGTACCTTTTTTAAACATAAATTTACTAATTTTAACATTTATGTTTTTTTCTATTAATTATTTATTTATTGATAAAATTTATTTTTCTTTAATGGAATAACATACCTGCCTATAATTAGTTGTTGTCTAATTTAAACAAACTTGATAAAAAGACATTTATTTTTACCTTTCTTATTATGCAATTATCGTTGTAATTTAAAATCTTTTTCGCAAGAGTATTCAGCAGGTGCAAAGAAAACAAGTACCGTGAGATCTTCTTCAATAGTATGAAATCTATGTTCCATGTTAGCCTTTACATAAATAATAGAACCAGATTCAACAAAAATATTTTCACTCTCTACTTCAAGTTGTGCTCTGCCATTGATAATATAATATACTTCATCTTCTGTATGTGGTTGTTGCATATCTAAAGATCCTGCTTTCAATTCATAAATTCCCATACTTAAATCCGTTTCATGCAAAAATTCATAATAATTTTTGTCTATATTTCTTTTTTCTCTTAAAATCTGTGTAAGTTGATAATTTTTCATTTGCTATCCTCCTAATGTTATTAAATTCTAGAATCAATTAACTAAGTTAACTTAATAAAAGGAATATATCAGGTATAATCTAAATTTCTTCACATGTGTCTAAAGAATTAATTAAAGATATATAAACTGCCAGCATAACAAAAAGAGATAGAAATAGTCCTATCTCTTTTCTACATAAGGGACACGCTTACAGATTATCCTTTCATTTCAAATTTCATTTTAATAGGAGAAATCTTAATATTCAATCTCTAAAATATTTTCTCAATATGTATAATTTAACCTTTAAATTATACTATAGTTAACTCTATTTTTAACACATTATCCAAATGTATGATGTTTTTTCACTCTTTTGAAGGGTAATAATTCAAGAATCATACTGAGATGGATCTATTATTAGCATAGTCAACAAGTCTTTGAATGACCTATCTATTTTTCCTTACATACCATACTTCTTATCAGATATAGAGGTTTGTATAACAAATTACTAAATAATATCTCCTTGTTTTACTTCACCTTTTATTATGAATCGTGAAATAAAGAGGCAATGTATGTAATAATGACACACCTAACAATCTTAATTATAAGTGGTCTTGTGAACTATAAACATCAAAAAGGAAGCTATATGCATACTAGCATTATTATAAACAGTAATATAAATACTATGGAACATGGTGGTTCATTCGGCTGTGTTAAGATTAATTCGATAGCTATGGATTTGAGTCAATATTTTGGACACAAAAAAGTTAAATCTAAGCTACTTTTTTAACTAGATCTTCTATTGCTTGGGGAGTTTTATAACCAATGCTACTATGAATCCTCTTGCGGTTATACCATCCCTCGATGTATTGAAATAGTGCTAAGTTTGCTTGTTCAAATGTGACGTATTTTGTACGGTATACTTCTTCTTTCTTTAAAATGGCATGAAATGACTCGATACAAGCGTTATCATACGGACAGCCTTTCTTACTGAAAGAGGGCTTTATTTTATAATTCGCGAGTAAGGTTTGAAATTCCTGACTTGTATATTGTGTTCCTAAGTCAGTATGTAGAATGAGACCTTCTGGTGGTTTCTGTGTATAGTAAGCGTTTTCTAATGCTTTTACCACAAGATTCGTTGTCATATTTCGTGAAAATGAATATCCAACAATTTTTTTAGAATACAAATCCATGACAGATGCAAGGTAACACCAACCATCTTTTTGCGTGTGAATATAGGTAATATCCGCTACCCACTTTTCATTGATTGTTGTTGTAGAGAAGTCCTGTTCTAATAGATTTGTCCGTTCCTCTACAGTTGATTTTGATGAATGTGGTTTGTATTTCTTTAAGACAACGGAACGAGTATCTTCTTTTTTAATGAGCCGTTGTACACGCTTTATGCTTACTTGTAATCCTTGTTCCAATAGTATTGGATGAATCTTTGGCGTACCGTAACGCTCTCCACTATCTTGATGAATTTGTATAATTTTTTTGGTTAATTCTTCATTTTCACGACTACGCTTTGACTCTGTTTTGTGCTGAGATTGATAGTAAGAGCTTCTTGCTACTCCAAGAGCTTGGCACATCGTATGAATAGAGTACGTTTCTTTTTGACAATCGATAAACTGATGTAATTCTGTATCTTTTATTTTCTCGCGAATATGGCCATAGCCTTTTTTAAAATTTCATTCTCTTCTTTTAGACGAAGCATTTCTTTTTTCATCCGTTTTAGATCTTCTAGCGTCATTTCATCTTCATCAACTGATGTGATAGGAGAATATATTTTAATCCATTTATAAACGGTTACTTCTGATACGCCATACTCGCTGCTTAATTGTTTTACGGGTTGTCCCGAACGATATAATTCAACAACCATTTTTTTAAACTCTTCATTAAATTTCTTATTTGTCATACGGACACTTCCTCCTTGAAACCCATTGTAAGGATTTAACTAAGTTGTGTCCATATGACTATACTAACTCTACTATCAAAAATAAAAATTAACCAAAGTAAATACTACCGAGTGTTGGGTAGTTCATATAACCATTCCGTAAAATCTATAAAAATTGAAAGGAGATAAATACATATGAAAAAAATGAATTTCATTAGATCACTTATACTTATATTCACAGTTATAGCTCTAGGAGCATGCAAAGATGCAGAACTCAACAATTCACTAAATTGGGATGTGCAAAAGTTCTCATTTACAGATCAAAATGGGAAGCAATTTGGATCAGCTGAGTTACAAGATAAAATTTGGGTAGCTGATTTCTTCTTTACAAGTTGCCAAACAGTTTGTCCACCTATGACAGCAAATATGGCAAAACTCCAGAGAATGTTGAATACGGACGGGATTAAAGATGTAGAATTTGTATCATTTAGTGTTGATCCTGAAGTAGACACACCAGAAAAAATAACAGAATTTTTGAAGATCTATGAAATGGATGGAAGTAGGACTCATTTCCTCACGGGATATAAAAGAGCAGATATTGAAAAGTTTGCTAAAGAAAACTTCCAATCACTTGTAACTAAGCCAGAAAATGATACACAAGTTATACATGGCACAAGTTTTTATCTTATTGACAAAAATGGAAAAGTTCTAAAAAAATATTCAGGTGTCGAAAATACTCCTTATGACGAAATTGTTCAAGACATTAAAAAAATTCGATAAAAAAATTCTATTAAGTCAATATTTAGAGGTCCCACCCCATACCCATCAAGCTAAGATTATATAAGTTAATTTCAGGTGAGATTTTTTCTTTTTTCTAAAGATCCAGTGTAAGTTCTTTAAAGATTTGCATACCAAATAAACCCTATCGGGTTTCAATTTTTTGGATTACGCTACATGATCGTGAGACATAGAAAAGTTGTATACGACGCCTAAGATATCAAAGACTGTTTTCTTCTCATACCTATGGGATTTTCGTCCGTTTTTCTGTAAAAGATTGAACAGACGAAGCAATATCTTTGTTAATTCTTGGGTGTCTTTTTGTAAAGATTGATAAATAAGTGGAAAATAATCTTTTATGATATAAATTGCTTTATATTCGCTTAATTCTCGTTTCTTCTTGATGAGGAGTAATTGGCGCATTTGAAACATGGTGGATGAACAAAGAAGGATACTTATTAATTGTCCATATAAATGACATTCTAGTCGTTCTAATTTTACAGAATTACACTGATGAATACGAAAAAATGATTTCCATATTTTAAAGATCAGTTGTCGGGTAAAGAACTGGCGCGGTATCAGTTATGACCCGTTTCCAACCCCTCCCCATAAGAACTGCTCGTGAGGTTTTCCCTCAAGCAGCTCACCCCATAAACTTCATCAAAAGGGTTATCAGACACTTTCATCGGTATCCCTCTGCGCTTTTAAGGGAATGGACTTTCCAGTCCCAGTAGAGCCCCAGTACACCATAAAGATATTCATTACTCCATCTCTGCCATCCGATACTACGCTTTCGTCGCCGTTTCCTTCTTGTCAGCAGTGTACGGATTTTCATCTCCGTATAGTCACGCACTTCGCTAAATGCTCCGCTGGAGTTTCCAACTCGAAAGTAGTTCACCCATCCTGTTAGTACGGCATTGATTTGTTTTACTAAGTCTTGTGCCGGTTTGGCTCCTGCGTTTTGAATGAGTTCGCGGATTCTTGCTTTCACTGCCATACGTGCTTTCTTCTTTGGGGTCATGCATACGAAGTATCGGGTCTTATTTCGGTTCAGTACTCGCCTGAAATCAAACCCCAGAAAGGCAAAAGACTCTCCCTGTAAGACATCGACCATCCGAGTTTTCTCAAGATTCAGTTCAACTCCCAAAGGCTCCAATTGTTCCTGCAGTCGTCGCAGTGCCAGTTCAGCCCACCCTCGTTTACTGGAGTGCCCACTTACAGTGATAACCATATCATCGGCAAATCGGTGATAGTTCACAGCTTCATAGTTGCCTTCCGTCGTTTTACGCCGAATGGCATCAAATGTCCAATCTACCTCATTCAAGTAGATGTTTGCCGCTAGTGGCGAGAACGGTCCCCCTTGCGGGACTCCAATCTTCCCTGCGGCTTTTACCACCTGTTTTACTAGGCGCATAACTTGGTGGTCTTGAACACGATTTGCGATTTTCCTCAGTAGGATGTTATGCCGGATTGTATCAAAGTAACGTGACAAATCAACATCAATGACTGTGGTCATACGACGCAGCACACTGCGTCGCACTTCTGCCAGCGCTTGATGCGGGGAGCGTTTTGGTCGGAATCCGTAGGAATTTGGGCAGAAATCAGCCTCAAAGATAGCTTCCAATATGAGTTTTAGCGCTCCTTGGACCACACGGTCCCGTATACACGGGATTTGCAATGTCCGCATTTTGCCGTTTGCTTTTGGGATTTCTACTTTACGATTAGCTTGTGGTTGATATGTTCCAGCCTGCAGTTCTGCTTGAATGTTCTTTAAAAACGGTATAACTCCCTCTAGTTCTATATCAGCGAAACTTTGACCGTCGATACCTGGGGCACCGCCGTTTTTCCTCGCATGCTGATATGCTTCATGGAGGGTTGTTAGTTTGGTAATGTGGGAAAATAGTCCCCAAAACCGATGCGTAGGTTCAGACTTCGCCTTAGTTCCTGCAAAGTAATAGGTGTTTTTGTCATGGCACCCTTGCCTCCTTTGGTCGTACGAAATATTTACAGGTTCGGACCCTTCCCTCCCCGCGCGTTTTGCTGCACGCAGATCTCTGGTACTACGATCCGTTCCGCCACCCTGACAACCTACCGTTCTCACTTCCCGATCGCGGTTATAGAGACGGTCTCCTCGATGAGGTTTCTTCATCGGGTGTCGAGGGCTTCTCCAGTTTCCACATTATCTTTCTCTCCATGTCGCCGCTGATACCCCGCCGGTGAGAACTGCCGTTCCAGACTCGTTTCGGTCAGTTCTTGCTGCTTTCGCACGTTATCGACCGTCTCAGCCACCGGAATTGCGTGTAACGAGGCTACGTCTACGTTCACTGTACGTTACAACCTGGAGATTTGCCCAAATGCCTTTTGCATGTGATGTCAGAGGGCTTCGCGATGTCGCTTTCACTTCATGGCGCCTCTCAGGCTACGGGAGTGGAGTCTATTCTCCCGATTGGACTTTCACCAACTAGATAATGTGTCCTTATCTGGA
>NZ_CATKPV010000080.1:0-15627 GCF_949768135.1 Bacillus sp. IT-79MI2
TTTTATAATGTCGGAGGGGTAGCGAAGTGGCTAAACGCGGCGGACTGTAAATCCGCTCCTTCGGGTTCGGCAGTTCGAATCTGCCCCCCTCCACCATTTTCAAAAAAACAACCTGAAAAGGTTTATTTTTTTGAAAAGACAACCATACTAGTAAATATTAATGGGCTATAGCCAAGCGGTAAGGCAACGGACTTTGACTCCGTCATGCGTTGGTTCGAATCCAGCTAGCCCAGCCATTTACGAGCCATTAGCTCAGTTGGTAGAGCATCTGACTTTTAATCAGAGGGTCGAAGGTTCGAGTCCTTCATGGCTCACCATTTTCGCGGAAGTAGTTCAGTGGTAGAATACAACCTTGCCAAGGTTGGGGTCGCGGGTTCGAATCCCGTCTTCCGCTTTTATACTTCGGGGCCTTAGCTCAGCTGGGAGAGCGCCTGCCTTGCACGCAGGAGGTCAGCGGTTCGATCCCGCTAGGCTCCATTATAAATTAGAAAAAACCTTACATCTTTTGATGTAAGGTTTTTTGTTTATCTTGCTTAATAAGGATGAGTTTCCATTCATTTCGTTTACAATAGAAAGATAGAGTGAAATATACTATTTGAATTGAAGTGTGTTGGAATAAGGGGAATGGAGGGATCGGTGTTGAAAATTGTTATTGCATCTGATTCATATAAAGAAAGCTTACGAGCGATAGAGGTATGTAAGGCTATTGAAAAAGGATTTACTAAAATTTTTCCTGAAGCTGAGTATGTAAAAGTCCCGATTGGAGATGGAGGAGAAGGTACAGTCCAGTCCCTTGTTGATGCTACAGGAGGAAAGATTATTCCACTTCATGTAACAGGTCCACTTGGTGAGCGTGTAGAATCATTTTACGGCATTTCTCAAGACAAAAGAACAGCGTTTATTGAAATGGCAGCAGCATCAGGATTACAGCATGTTTCAGTTAAAAAGCGAAATCCTCTTATTACAACAACAAAAGGAACGGGAGAGCTTATATTAGATGCGCTGGATAAAGGCGTACAGCACATCATTTTAGGTCTTGGAGGAAGTGCTACGAACGATGGGGGTGCCGGAATGCTCTCTGCCTTAGGTGTAAAATTTTTAGAGAAAGATGGACGAGTAATAGAACCTGTCGGTGGAAATTTACATTCTATTGATTCTTTAGATTTATCGAAGTTGGATTCTCGTTTAGCACATGTAAAACTGGAAGCGGCGTGTGATGTAGATAATCCTTTGACAGGACAAAAAGGAGCATCTTTTGTATTTGCAAAACAAAAGGGAGCAAGTGCAGAAATGATTGCACAGTTAGATGATAACTTAAAGCGTTATGCCCATGTATTAAAAAAATATTTACATATTGATGTGGAAGAGATTGCAGGTGCAGGAGCTGCGGGGGGATTAGGTGCTGCTGTTGCTGCTGTACTACAAGGGGAATTAAGAAAAGGAATTGAAATTGTACTAGATTATACAAATTTTGATGAACATATAAAAGAAGCGGATCTAGTTCTTACAGGTGAAGGAAGGATAGATGTACAAACAGCTTATGGAAAAGCTCCAGTTGGAATTGCTAGACGGGCAAAGAAGCTTCATATACCCGTTATAGCTATTGGGGGCTCCGTGCTCCCTAATCACATTTCAGTTTATAAAGAAGGAATAGATGCTGTGTTTGCTGCCACATCAAGTCCAATGACATTAGAGGAAGCATATATAACAGCAAAGGAAAATATTGAAATGTCCGCACGAAATATCGCATCTGTATGGAAAATAGCATCAGAAAGACGTCTCTAATATAGGAGGCGTTTTTTTACTTTCAATTATTTATGAACACATGTGTAATGAGGTTTCCTGGGAAGAGTTTCGTTTTATACATAAAATAGCTTTAGGATATTGGTTTCTACGTAGATATGAGTGAATAAGGTGCATATACATACAAAAAAATGTCGAGTTGAGTCAGACTATAGAAAAGATTTAAAATATTTAGTGAAGGCATAAAAGGGGGAGACTATCTATGAAGAAAGAAATTTCAATCGTTGGAGTTCCAATGGACTTAGGGCAAATGCGTCGTGGAGTTGATATGGGACCAAGTGCAATTCGTTATGCGGGAGTAATTGAAAGAATTCAAAATATTGGGTATGACGTAGAAGATATCGGAGACCTATGTATTGAGAGAGAACAGGAAATAGATGAAAATACAAAATTAAGAAACCTTACACAAGTTGCACATGTTTGTGATGAATTAGCAAGTAAGGTTGATCATATTATAGAAAAAGGTCGTTTTCCACTTGTATTAGGTGGTGACCATAGTATTGCTATCGGGACACTTGCAGGGGTGGCAAAGAACTATAAAAATTTAGGTGTTATTTGGTACGATGCACATGGGGATTTAAATACGGAAGAGACATCACCATCTGGAAACATTCATGGTATGTCACTTGCAGCAAGTTTAGGTTATGGACATCCTTCACTCGTTAATTTATATGAAGCGTATCCAAAGGTTAAAAAGGAAAACGTTGTTATTATCGGTGCGCGTGCGTTAGATGAAGGTGAAAAAGAATTCATTCGTAATGAAGGAATTAAAGTGTTTACAATGCATGAAATTGATCGTATGGGTATGACTGCTGTTATGGAAGAAACGATTGCATATTTATCTCATACAGATGGTGTTCATTTATCATTAGATTTAGATGGACTTGATCCACATGATGCACCAGGAGTTGGAACACCTGTAACTGGTGGATTATCATATCGTGAAAGTCATTTAGCGATGGAAATGTTATCGGAGGCTGATATCATTACATCTGCTGAGTTTGTTGAAGTAAATCCGATTTTAGATGAGAAAAATAGAACGGCAACAACAGCGGTAGCGTTAATGGGTTCTTTATTCGGTGAAAAACTAAAATAAATGTAAGAAAAGCAGCTGAAATGCTGCTTTTTTTTATTTTAAAAAAAGAGTATAATAATGAGTTATATTATACCACTTTATAAGAAAAGTTCGACATCTTACCAATTTCCACCAAGGGGGGTGTCGTTGTAATTGTCGTTTCTTTCATGTATGGTATAATTAACTAGTTGTTGTAAATACATACAGATAGAGCAAAATAATAATATTTCAGTATATGGATAAAATTGCTCATAAGTAGGAGGAAGGGTTAGCATGCCTTTTGGAGATATGAACCTTTTGAAATATCTCAGTACGATATTAGATATCGCCGTTGTGTGGTTTGTTATATATAAGCTAATTCTTGTAATCCGAGGAACAAAAGCTGTTCAACTTTTGAAAGGGATTACAGTTATTATTATCGTTCGTATATTAAGTTATTTATTTGAGTTGCATACATTGCAGTGGCTCACGGACCAAGCTTTAACATGGGGATTTTTAGCGATAATTATTATTTTTCAACCAGAGCTTAGACGAGCGCTTGAACAATTAGGAAGAGGAAGTTTGTTCTCCCGTGGAATTGGTCAGGAAGAAGAAGAGCATGAAATCGTTGCGAATGCTGTGGCAAAGGCAACTGAATATATGGGGAAACGACGCATTGGTGCGCTTATTACATTATCTAGAGAAACTGGAATGGGAGATTATGTAGAAACCGGGATTCCTTTAAATGCGAATGTGTCATCAGAACTGCTTATTAATATCTTTATCCCTAATACACCGCTTCATGATGGAGCAGTGATTATGCAAGGAAATACGATTAAAGCAGCAGCTTGTTATTTGCCATTATCGGAAAGCCCGTTCATATCAAAAGAATTAGGAACGCGTCACCGGGCTGCGATGGGAGTTAGTGAAGTAACTGATAGCATTACAGTGGTTGTATCAGAAGAAACAGGCCAAATCTCTTTAACTAAAAATGGAGAATTGCATCGTGACCTAAAAGCCGAACAGTTAAAAGAGATGCTTTTAGCAGAGTTCAGTGGAAATGTGAAGACAACTTCTTCATCTTTATGGAATTGGAATTGGAGGAGAAAGCGTCATGGATAAGCTAATGGAGAACCACTGGTTTTTAAAAGGAATTTCATTACTATTGGCGTTAATGCTTTACATGTCGACGAATTTGTCAGATAAAAGTACGACAGGGAATACGAGTGCATCACTTTTTCCAACAGGTGATGTAACGGAGACAGTATCTAACGTTGTAGTAGCAGTAAATTATGATGAAGATAAATATATTGTAAGTGGTGTTCCAAAGTATGTAAAAATAAAATTGGAAGGGCCAAAAAATGTAATTACTGCAGCAAGGTCGCAACGTGAGTTTGGAGTATCTTTAGATTTACGTGGGTATTCTACAGGAACATACGATGTTCCTTTAAAGTATACCGGGATGGAAAACAATTTAAAAGCAACAGCTCAACCGGCGAAAGTTAAAGTTACGATTCAAAAGAAAGCAAAAAAGTCATTTCCTGTGGAAGTAAAGTACTCAAATGAGAGTCAAATGCAAGGTAGTATGGTTGAAAAACCGACTATCAAACCAGGAACTGTTGAAGTTATTGGTACAGAAGAGGAACTAGCAAAAGTTGCGCTTGTCAGGGCGTATATTGATTTGAAGGGGATAACAAAAACAGTAACAAAGACAGCCGAAATTGTACTGTATGATGAAGAGGGCCGGAAATTAGACTTACAAACAACACCGTCTAAAGTAAATGTTACAATCCCAGTTTCAAATCCAACTGCGACAAATAATATTGAAAAAACTGTGCCACTAACTTATGTGAAAAAAGGAAGTCTACCAGAGGGGTTAGCGGTTACAAACATCGGTATCGAACCAAATGAAGTGACAATATCAGGCCCAAAAGATGTTTTGGATAATATAAAGTCCTTGGAGGGCGTCGAAGTAGATCTTAGTAAAATTACGGAATCTACAACATTCGATGCCTCTGTTTTATTACCGAAAGGTGTAACCAATGTAAGCCCCAGTCAAGTGAAGGTTTCTGTCGAAGTGCAAAAACAAAAAAATGTAAAGCATAAGACAATAGATGGCATTTCTATACAAAAAAATGGATTGTCAGATGAATTCACTTTACAATTACTTTCTCCACAAAGTGAAAAGATAAGCGTTGATATTTCAGGAGAAGCAAGTATAGTAGATAAAATAACAGCGGCGCAAATAACAGCATCAATTAATCTACAAAACGTATCTTCTGGGACGCATGATATTCCAATTCAGGTTAGTGGTCCTAGTAATGTTTCAATAGAAGCAAAACAAAAAAATGTAAAGGTAACCCTTGTAAAGAAAGAAAAACCAGATCAAGAAGTACAAGGTAAGCCGGAGCAACCAGATTCACAAAAAGATAAAGAGAATGAAACAGAAAAACCAACAGAAAAACCAACAGAAAAACCAACAGAAAAACCAACAGAAAAACCAACAGAAAAACCAACAGAAGAACAGAACAAAGAATCTGAAAAAAAGAATGAAGCAGAAAAACAAAAAGAGCAAAATAAAGGAGCGAATAGCAATGGGTAAATATTTTGGTACAGATGGTGTGCGCGGTGTCGCGAATAAGGAATTAACGCCTGAATTAGCGTTTAAAATTGGTCGTTTTGGAGGGTATGTATTAACAAAAGATACAGATCGTCCAAAAGTGATTATTGGTCGTGACACACGTGTATCTGGTCATATGCTAGAAGGTGCGTTAGTAGCAGGATTATTATCAACTGGAGCAGAAGTTATGCGCCTTGGCGTTATTTCAACTCCTGGGGTTGCTTACTTAACAAAAGCATTAGATGCACAAGCAGGTGTTATGATTTCAGCATCCCATAACCCAGTACAAGATAATGGAATTAAATTCTTCGGTTCAGATGGGTTTAAACTAACTGATGAGCAAGAAGCTGAAATTGAGGCTTTATTAGATAAAGAGGTAGATGAATTACCACGTCCGACAGGAACAGAGCTTGGACAAGTAAATGACTACTTCGAAGGTGGACAAAAATACTTACAATACATTAAACAAACTGTAGAAGAAGATTTCTCAGGTTTACATATTGCTTTAGATTGTGCGCATGGTGCAACATCTTCTTTAGCACCATATTTATTTGCAGATTTAGAAGCTGATATTTCTACAATGGGTACTTCACCAAACGGCATGAACATTAATGACGGTGTTGGTTCTACACATCCAGAAGGTTTAGCAGAATTAGTAAAAGAAAAAGGTGCAGATATTGGACTTGCCTTTGATGGTGATGGAGACCGTTTAATTGCAGTAGATGAAAAGGGAAACATTGTTGATGGGGATCAAATTATGTACATCTGTGCGAAGTACATGAAAGAAACTGGTCAATTAAAACATAACACGGTTGTTTCAACAGTTATGAGTAACTTAGGTTTCTACAAAGCACTTGAAGCAAATGGTATTACAAGTAATAAAACAGCAGTTGGTGATCGCTATGTAATGGAAGAAATGAAGCGCGGTGGTTATAACCTTGGTGGTGAACAATCTGGTCATATTATCTTACTTGATTACATTACAACTGGAGATGGAATGTTAAGTGCGCTTCAGCTTGTAAATATTATGAAAATGACGAAGAAACCATTGTCTGAGCTTGCAGGTGAAATGATAAAGTTCCCACAATTATTGGTGAACGTTCGTGTAACAGATAAGAAATTGGCATTAGAAAATGAGAGAATTAAAGAAATCATCCGTGTGGTAGAAGAAGAAATGAACGGAGATGGACGTATCCTTGTTCGTCCTTCTGGAACAGAGCCACTTATTCGAGTTATGGCAGAAGCACCAACACAAGAACTTTGTGATGGATATGTACATCGTATTGTAGAAGTTGTGAAAGCTGAGGTTGGCGCTGAATAATTCGCCAATTTCATATGAAAAAGGAGCACGTTTTGTGCTCCTTTTTCATATGTTTTATAGACAATGAAAAATTTTCATTGACGGTTTATGCTGTTTGTTATAAGATGGTCTTGTTCTTTTTCTCGAAATTAATATATGAATTATGAAAGCGCCAGAACTACAAGTTATGTAGTTGACGAGGAGGAGTTTTATCGAGATTTCGGCGGATGACTCCCGGTTGTTTATCACAACCGAAAGCTTTTATTTAAAGCGTTGAGGTGACTCAATGGACAAAGATAAAAGTGTGATGAGGGAAAAAGAACGGATGAATACTAGCTGTATAAGTATATACGGACTGAAACCCAATCGAGAGGAAGGTGAAAGCCGTTACAGACTTACAGGGCTAGCAATATGTAATCCGTTTTTTATATGTAAATAATGGGATCGGACTATGTCGTTACATGTTCGCAAAGCAATGTAAGTATTTGTAACGGTGACTAAACATGTGTGGAATTGTAGGATTTATTGGAGATCAAGATGCAAAAGAAATCTTATTAAAAGGCTTAGAAAAGCTAGAGTACCGTGGATATGATTCAGCGGGTATTGCAGTACAGGCAGAGAACGGTGTTGTTGTATACAAAGAAAAAGGCCGTATTGCAAAACTTCGTGAAGTCGTGGATGAAAATGTAGCTGCAAGCGTGGGAATCGGTCATACACGCTGGGCAACACATGGTGTTCCAAGTAAAGTAAATGCACATCCGCATCAAAGTACGTCAAAACGCTTTACACTAGTTCATAATGGTGTAATTGAAAACTATGAATTAGTGAAAAAAGAATATCTTCAAGATGTAACGTTTGTAAGTGAGACTGATACAGAAGTTATCGTACAGCTTATGGAACAGCAAGTAAGCACAGGGTTAAGTGTAGAAGATGCATTCCGTCAAACGTTATCCATTTTACATGGTTCTTATGCAATTGGCTTACTTGATGCTGAAAATCCAAACATGATTTATGTTGCTAAAAACAAAAGCCCGCTATTAGTAGGTGTTGGTGACAACTTTAATGTTGTTGCAAGCGATGCAATGGCAATGTTACAAGTTACAGATCAATTTATCGAGTTAATGGATAAAGAGATGGTGATCGTAACACAAGAAAGCATTACAATTAAAAACTTACAAGGTGAAACGATTGAGCGTGCACCGTTTACAGCGGAATTAGATGCAAGTGATATTGAAAAAGGAACATATCCTCATTTCATGTTAAAAGAAATTGATGAGCAACCACTTGTAATCCGTAATATCATTCAAAAGTATCAAAATGAAGATGGCGAAATTGAATTAGATGAAGACATTCGTAATGCAATTTTAGATAGCGATCGTATTTATATTATTGCATGTGGAACAAGTTACCATGCTGGTCTTGTTGGAAAGCAATTCATCGAGAAATTTGCGAAAATACCTGTAGAAGTACACGTAGCAAGTGAATTCTCTTACAATATGCCATTATTAACAGAAAGACCATTCTTCATTTACATTTCACAAAGTGGTGAAACGGCAGATAGTCGTGCAGTACTTGTACAAACAAATGAAATGGGTCATAAAGCATTAACAATTACAAACGTACCAGGTTCTACGCTTTCTCGTGAAGCTGACTATACACTGCCTCTATATGCAGGACCAGAAATCGCAGTCGCTTCTACGAAAGCTTACACAGCACAACTTGCAGTGCTTTCAATCTTAGCAGCTGACATTGCGAAAGCAAAAGGTGAAGTTCTTGATTTTGATTTAACACACGAACTAGGTCTTGTAGCTAACGCAATGGTAGTACTTTGTGATCAAAAAGAAGAAATGGATGCACTTGCAAAACAATTTTTAGCAACAACACGCAACTGCTTCTTCATTGGACGCAGCGTAGACTTCTTCGTAGGATTAGAAGGTGCGTTAAAGCTAAAAGAAATTTCTTACATCCAAGCAGAAGGATTTGCTGGCGGAGAATTAAAACACGGTACAATCGCGTTAATTGAACAAGGTACACCAGTTATCGCACTTGCTACGCAAGAGCACGTAAACCTTGGAATTCGCGGTAACGTAAAAGAAGTAGTAGCACGCGGAGCAAACCCATGTATCATCTCAATGAAAGGCTTAGAAATGGAAGGCGACAGCTTCGTACTACCAGCTGTACACGAAGCATTAGCACCGCTTGTAGCAGTTATTCCATTACAACTTATCTCATACTACGCAGCGCTTCACCGCGAGTGTGATGTTGATAAGCCACGTAACTTAGCTAAATCTGTTACTGTTGAGTAGGAGATTGGGAGGTTCATAATTTTATTGTCAGTTTGAAATAAAGTCCCGATATTTTGAATAAAGTCGTGACGTTTTTAAAAAAGATGCGAAGCTTTACCCCTTTAGATACGATTATCTAAAGGGGTGTTTTTATGTCCAAAAGAAAAAGAACATCTGAATTAAAGAAGGTCGCGGCACAGGAACAGGTCGTTGGTAATACAGTCGTTTAAATGTAAATCATCATATTTAAAATTAACATTTTTCGCATCAAAACCAAAACGAGCACCTTATATTTCCTCTTTTTGGTTCCTAAAAAATACATTTTCCACTCTACTAGCCAAAAGGAATATCTCGGTGAGAGCATAACAACCAATAATTTTCGTACTAGGAAATATATCTATTGCAGGTACTATATCAAAAATCTGGCCTCTTTAAATGTACTCTTAGCTTTTATAAATACAGCCCTTTTAGTTTTCGTCTAAAAGGGCTGTGCTGTTTACATGTTTAATTTAGTTTTCAATATCCAGTATTTATTTCCGTTTATTGTAAATGAGAATTCGACCCATCCGTTGGGATCTTCGCGATGAACGAATACTGATGTGCCTAATGTTAATGTACCTTGGTTGTTTTCTGTAACGGACTGACTTTTAATTACTCCATCAAATGAATAGGGTACAACGTAATAGAAGGCAGCTAGTTTAGCAGTTGCTTTCGTTCCCTGTGGATATGTTTTATATGGGATATTACTTGAGAGTGCGTCAACATTTAAGGTATTTGGGTTTTTAGGTAATTTTTTTGCATATAAATAATCTTGCTTTTGGAAGGGTTTAATACGCTCCATAATTTTTGCGATTTTGGTAGACCATTCTTGATCTGTTGAATACATAACATTCATACCTTGCAATGTTGGACCATAGTAATATGATCCATTTTCCTCTAAATATTTATCTCTTACATAATTGGCATTATAGGAAATGCTATCACCGAAAGTTGGTAAATATTTTGCATATTTAAATGGATCCTGATCATAAGCGCGCAAACCAAATAGATTATGTTTGCGATATGCGATTTCAGATTTACCATATCCGGATTCTAAAATAGCATGTGCCGCTAAAGAAAGTGCGTTAACACCATACTGAGCTTGAGCTGCAACAAAGTCGTTTCCATGTCCAATTAATGGGCTATCTGGTTGGTACTTTTTAATGTCAGCATCAATTTCTTTACCAGTAACATTTGAAGCATATGTTAAATCAAGGTTTATATATGACGTAGCAGTAATATTATTTTCAGGAATCCAAGTACCGCTGTTATTGAAATAATACGTTGTTCCGTCAATAGAAGCGAATCCAGTTTGCATAACACCATTTAGCTGTAAATAGTACCATGTACTCCCTTCTTGTAGCCAACCCGTTTTCATCGTCCCATTTGAATTTATGTAGTACCACTGGTTACCGTCGAGAAGCCATCCTGTTTTCATGGTGCCATTAGAGTTTAGATAATACCAAGCTCCATTATTAAAGAGCCATCCTGTTTTCATGGTACCATTAGAGTTTAGATAATACCAAGCTCCATTATTAAAGAGCCACCCTGTTTTCATAGCGCCATTAGAGCTTAGGTAATACCAAGCTCCGTTATCAAAAAGCCACCCTGTTTTCATGGCGCCATTAGAGTTTAAGTAATACCAAGCTCCGTTATCAAAAAGCCACCCTGTTTTCATAGCGCCATTAGAGTTTAGGTAATACCAAGCTCCGTTATCAAAAAGCCACCCTGTTTTCATGGCGCCACTAGTGTTTAAATAATACCAAGCCCCGCTATCAAAAAGCCATCCTGTTTGCATGACTCCGCTTGAATTTAAGAAATACCAATTATTATTGTTTTGTAACCATCCTTTTTTTACAGTTTCATTTGTTTTAATTGCTGTATTGTAAGTTGATACAGTTTCAGCCATCCCTTTTATAGGAATAAAAAGTATGCTTGATGCTAAGATAATTGATGCAGTTTTTTTAAACATTTTTTAATAATACTCCTTTTAGTAGTTTGTTAGTTTCATATTAACCAAAGTACTATTGTAACAAGGGAAGAGGAAAAAACAAACAAGTATCATAAAAGTCTAATAAATTACTGTTAAAATAATTTTATATGAGTAGTTTCATATAATTGTTAGTAAAGTGGAATGTAAATAGAAGTGAAAAGGAACAGTGATTGAGTGACGAGCATAGAACTAAAAAAAGTTGACCTATACAGTCAACTTTTTATTTTGAGGGTGTTGTAAAATTCATACATATTCAAAAATAGATGCATAAAAAAATTCGTTTTCTTGGAAAAATGATACTATCAAACTATCCGAAGAAAGGACGAATTTGCTAGTATAATAACCAATTTTGATATTGAAAGTAACTGTTATGTACTTATTACTGTCCTAGTGGAAGAAATCGAAGTATTGAAATCATTAGCCTTTGGAGCAGGGTTATTAAATCATGTATTAAAAATATTGAGGTGGAGTTCATCTGAGATACTATAATATGATGAAGGGCTTCTAAATCTAGTATTGGGAATCTGAATGAAGTTACATATCATAGATAGAGAAGATCCGTCTCCGTCGAATGTGAGTATTCAGTTGAGGATTTTTTCATTTCGTTACAAAGGAAAGTACGATATACTTGACGTATCTTTAGAGGTGTAACTATAATTGTTACGATTCGGATTTTATAATGGAAAGGGTGAATGATGTAAGTGAATGAAAGTAATCACGATGTATATAAACCTGTAAGAGTAAACAGGTTATGGATGATTCTTGTATTAGGAACACTCACAGCAATTGGGCCATTGTCCATTGATATGTACTTGCCCTCGTTACCAAAATTAACGGATGATTTACAAACGAATGCTTCTCTTGCTCAGCTTACTTTAACAGCTTGCTTACTAGGGCTTTCGGTTGGACAATTATTTGTTGGTTCAATTAGTGATATTTATGGACGGCGCAAACCGCTTATTATTGCTCTTATTATCTATGTTGCATCTTCTTTATTGTGTGCCGTTGCACCATCTATTTGGAGTTTAGTTCTTTTACGTTTCTTACAAGGGGCTTCAGGCTCAGCAGGTATTGTTATATCACGTGCTATGGTACGTGATATGTACTCAGGTTCGGAGATGACAAAGTTTTTCTCACTGCTTATGTTAGTAAACGGAGCAGCGCCTATTTTGGCTCCAATTATTGGGGGACAATTGTTACAGTTTACATCATGGCGCGGGGTCTTTATCGTTCTTGGAGTGATAAGTGTATTTATGTTAGTATCCGCTATTTTTGTATTGCGTGAGACATTGCCTCTTGAGGAGAGAGAAACAGGTGGTTTAGCAGGAACATTAGCGACATATGGGAATTTGCTGAAAGATCGCTTATTTATGGGGTATGCTTTGTCGCAGGGCTTAGTGTCAGCAGCGATGTTTGCTTATATTTCGGGCTCTCCGTTTGTGTTGCAAAATATATACGGGGCATCACCGCAAGCATTTAGTTTATTCTTTGCGATTAATGGTATTGGGATTATTATTGCTAGCCAAATTACTGGACGTTTAGCGGGGAAAGTAAATGAGACAACATTATTTGTAATGGGCGTTGGAATTGCAGCTGTTGGTGGTCTTTCTTTACTTCTTATGATTGTACTAGGAGCAGGGTTGATTGGTGTTTTATGTTCGTTATTTCTTGTTGTATCAAGTGTTGGGGTTGTATCGACAACAGGTTTTTCACTAGCAATGAGAAATCAAAAACAAGCTGCAGGAACAGCATCAGCTTTACTTGGTCTACTACAGTTCATTTCTGGAGCACTTGTTGCGCCTTTAGTTGGGATTGGAGGTAGTAACACAGCACTTCCTATGGGAATTGTGATTGCCCTATGTGAAGTGGGAGCGGTTTTATGTTACATCTTTATGGCAAAGCGCAGTGAAAGACAGTTTGTACTTCGGGAAAAGCAGGATATAGAGGCATAAGAATACTAAAAAAGAGCTAATTCAAAGTATATTTTGAATTAGCTCTTTTTGTTATTTTTTTGGAGCAGCTCATACATATTATTCATGATTACATCGTATAAAATAGCTAATTTATCCCAAACCCATCGATTTGAATCAACCTCTTTTTCACCGCAGTCAATAATATCTGTATGGTCCGTAATTCTATAAGCTCTTTCTACGATTATCGGAGCAATTTTTGGTATACGAGGAATAGCTTTTAAAATATCTGCAAAGTTTCCGATATAGACATGCCCGATGATTTCAATTGTTAGTGATTCATCAGATATGTTTAGGGCGGTGTTGTATTTGTCTGTATGCACTTGTTTTAAGTAACGGGCAAGTCTAAGTGGGGCGGTTTTCTTCTTTAATACGCGGCGAAGACTTTCTGTATTTTTGATATGGAGTGATCTTTTACGAATAAGAACGGAAAGTTCTTCTTCCATAAACATCATTTTGTTGTACATATATATTGTTGGTCTCCTTTTTTCTAAATAAATGGATAATGCAACCTTAGGTAGGAATGTTTTATTCATATGTAAGTCTAGCATGCTATGTTCCAGATGTGTGCTTACAGTTTTGTAAGGTGCAGAAGAAGAGCTGTGAAGATTCTGGGCGTATAAAGTGACGATACTGTGACAAAAATGGTGATATGTGTATAAAAGTACGGTCATAAGTGTAAAGTTTGAATGGTTCTCGTTATAATAGCAAGTGGAGATAAGTAGTAGATGTAGACAAAAGGAGAGTAAGAGATGAAGAAAGTGTGGAGTATTGTCTTGCTTGGAGGAATGCTTCTTTTAGCAGGGTGTAATGGAAATAAGGATACAAAAGAACCGAAAGAAAAAGTAGAACAATCGGCAGAGCAGAAAGAAGATATGAGAGTATATCGTGATGTGCATAATAAGTATGATGAGAAAATGAACAAAGAGTTAAATGAAGCGGTAAAATTATGGGAAGAAGCGAAGGAAAAAGGGGGGAAGGCACTAGTATATCCTAAGTTTAAAGAAGATGTACAAAAAGTAACCACGAGTATGTTAACGGATATCGATCATATACGCAAAGAAATTCGTGTACCGAAGTCAAAAGAGCAAGAACATGAGCTATATGTTGGCTTCTTAAATGAGACAGAACAAGCAATGAAAAAGTTAGAGAAATTAGCGAAAGATGAAGATTCGGCGTTAATTCGTGATATAGAAGTTCATTTTTCAACAGCTTCAACGTACTATAAACGCTTTCAAAAAGAAGCACAAAAATAACCTTGCAATGCGCAAGGTTATTTTTTCTTTTTCCCGTCCCCATCTTCATCTTCAGCTACTAAGACTTTTTGCCCTTCATGAAATTCTGAAATTGTTTGCCCAGTAATGTTATCGAATGGAGTATAAAAGGAAGTTATATTTTTCTTTTTTATAAACAATTTATAGAAGCCTATGATAACTAATATTACGATTGTTAATGGTAATCCTATAACTGCCATAAGTAATGGATCCATCGTAGCTCTCCTTTCTACATAGAGAGGATTTTATTTGTCCTTTACCTTAGTGTAAAACAAAAAAAGGAATTATTTCAAATATAATCTAACTGCTGCAAAAGCGTTGTTAGAAGAAGGTATGAAAGAAGAAGATACTATGTTTACAGAATATCCTTTAATTCCGATTATGTTCCCGACAGATTCTTATTTGCAAAAATTATCTGTATCTGGTTTAGAATATATGATTGGTTCTGAGCCAAGCTTACGACATGCGAAAAAGTAAGCAAAAAATAAAGAAGTAGGCATTTGCCTACTTCTTTATTTTACTTCCTTCTTATACTCTTTCTTCGTTCCATCTGAGAACACAACTTCTAAGTCGAATTTTTGGTAGTCTTTATCAAGTTGGAATACGTCTACCGCTTGATCAATTACTTCTTGATCAGGTGTATTTTTATCAAATGTTAACTTTTGTAGAAGTGGACTTAGTTTGGCAATAGCTTTGTCACTCGTTAGTTTTACATCTGTCTTATGATCCTCAATCTTTCCTTCCATCTTTTTGTCTGCACCTTTATTTTTGTACTCCGCTTCATAATCTTTTTTCGTATCTTGGTAGTCTGCATTTAAGTGAAATTCGTTAAAGTTAAGTTTTAAGTCTTGAGGTGCTTCATTTTTAGCTTCGTCCGTTGTTTTCTTATCAGAAGTTGGAGTTTCCTTTTTTGGTGCAGTACAACCTGTTAGCGCAGGTACTAGCATAAGTGCTAATAAAACTGAAAGTAAAATTCTCATAATATATTCCTCCTTAGTGTATCGTTCCTTCCATACAAGTTTTTCCCAATTTCATGTAATTATGTATGTGCTCGAAATAAATTATTTCCCGCAACGTACACTGCAAATGGTTATTATACAATAATATTTGGTGGTGGAAATTTAAAAGAAAATATTATCTCTCTATTATTTATAATTGTTATTACACAAATTTTAGCTTTAATCGCTGTAGGGATATTATCTGTATTAAAGGGAAAGAGACATTTAGTAAAAGAAGCATAAAGAAAAAGGGCATCCTTTTGTAAAATGTACCCTATAGAATAGACACTT
>NZ_CATKPV010000081.1:0-15424 GCF_949768135.1 Bacillus sp. IT-79MI2
ATACAAAGAAAAGAACGAAACAACTTGTTTCGTATTTTTTTATTTATTTTTAAGAAAACTTATAAAGACAGTCAATCTTACCCTTAGGACAACTCCTAAGGTCTTTTTTATATGTTCAAAATGAAACAAAGTGAAAAAATCTGTATAATAAAGAGCAGAGAATATTGTGAGTAAGGTAGGTGAAACCTTTGAATAAATATGAAATAACGACAACTTCTTCTGAAGAGACACAGAACTTATCAGAAAGGCTAGGACAACTTGTTAGGGAACAAGATGTACTTGTTTTAGAAGGCGATCTTGGTGCTGGCAAGACAACATTTACGAAAGGTCTTGCAAAAGGCCTTGGTGTGAAACGAGTTGTAAATAGTCCGACATTCAATATTATTAAAGAGTACAAAGGAAGATTACCGCTATATCATATGGACGTGTATCGTTTAGCGGAAAGTGAAGAAGATTTAGGGTTTGATGAGTATTTTTATGGTGAAGGTATAACAGTAGTAGAATGGGCTCATTTAATTGAATCTTTTCTGCCAAATGAGAAATTAAAAATAAGCTTGTTCCATACAGGTGATGATACAAGAAAAATTGTGTTAGAGCCAAGTGGTGAACGCTATATTAGATTATGTGAGGAGCTATTACAAGATGAAAGTACTAGCAATTGATACTTCAAATTATGTAATGGGGATTTCTCTTATTGATGGAAATACTGTTGTCGGAGAAATCATTACGAATTTAACTAAAAATCATTCTGTACGCCTTATGCCGGCTGTAGAACAACTTCTGACGGAATGTAATATAAAGCCGAAAGAGCTAGATAAAATTATCGTAGCGGCTGGTCCTGGATCTTATACAGGAGTTCGAATTGGTGTGACTGTTGCAAAAACATTAGCTTGGTCGTTGCAAATACCGATTGTCGGTGTGTCTAGCTTAGAAGTAGTGGCTGCGAATGGAGCGAATTTCCAAGGGGTTATTTGTCCATTGTTTGATGGACGTCGCGGACAAATTTATACGGGCTTGTATACATATAAAGAAGAGCAGTTATCTTCTATAGAAGAGGATCGAATTATTCTTATTGTTGATTGGTTACAGATGTTAAAAGAGAAGGGGCAACCTGTTTTATTTATCGGCAATGATGTAGAACAACATAAAGAAACGATTGTAGAATATTTGGGAGATCGAGCTGTGTTTGCTTCTTTTACAAAGAACAACCCAAGACCAAGTGAGCTAGCATTTTTAGGATTACAAAAAGAGGAGCAAAGTGTGCATACATTTGTTCCGAGCTACCTCCGTTTAGCAGAAGCAGAAGCAAAATGGATAGAAAGTCAAACAAAATAGGGGTTATCAAAATGGATATTACATTTAGAAAGATGACGACTGATGATATTGCTCAAATTGTAGTAATTGAAGAAGCGTCATTCCCAACTCCTTGGACTGCTGATGCATTTCATCGTGAATTGACGATGAATGAATATGCACATTATGTCGTAATAGAAAAAGATGGTGTAGTAATTGGATACTGTGGATTGTGGATTATTATTGATGAATCACATATTACGAACATAGCCATTTTGCCAGAATATCGCGGTCAAAAACTTGGAGATGCTTTGCTGAAAGACGTAATGGATCAGGCAAAAGAAATGGGAGCAAAAACGATGACACTTGAAGTACGGGTATCAAATGAAGTAGCGAAACAGTTATACCGAAAGTATGGATTCCAAAATGGTGGGATTCGTAAACGATACTATACAGACAATTATGAAGATGGTCTTGTAATGTGGGTGAATATATAATGGGAAAAAATACGATTATACTTGGTATTGAAACGAGCTGTGATGAAACGGCTGTAGCGGTTGTTAAAAATGGAACAGAAATAGTGGCAAATATTGTTGCTTCACAGATTGAGAGCCATAAGCGTTTTGGCGGAGTTGTGCCGGAAATTGCATCTCGTCATCATGTAGAACAAATTACAGTTGTATTAGAAGAAGCATTAAAGGAAGCGAACATTACATTTGAAGATATTGATGCAATTGCTGTGACGGAAGGGCCAGGTTTAGTAGGGGCACTTTTAATTGGTGTAAATGCAGCTAAAGCAGTTGCCTTTGCTCATAATATTCCTCTTGTTGGTGTTCATCATATTGCTGGGCATATTTACGCGAATCGCTTAGTAAAAGAACTACAATTCCCTTTGTTGTCACTTGTTGTGTCTGGCGGGCATACAGAGCTTGTTTATATGAAAGAGCATGGTTCGTTTGAAGTAATTGGCGAAACGAGGGATGATGCGGCAGGAGAAGCATATGATAAAGTTGCACGTACATTATCTATGCCATATCCAGGTGGTCCTCATATTGACCGTCTTGCTCATGAAGGACAACCAACGATTAATTTACCACGTGCATGGTTGGAACCAGATTCGTATGATTTTAGCTTTAGTGGACTGAAATCAGCAGTTATCAACACTGTGCATAACGCAAAACAACGTGGGGAAGAAATCGCACCAGAAGATTTAGCAGCTAGCTTCCAAGCGAGTGTAATAGATGTACTAGTAACGAAAGCAGCACGTGCTGCAGAAGCGTATGATGTAAAACAAGTGCTTCTCGCTGGTGGCGTTGCAGCGAATAAAGGACTTCGTGCACGTTTAGAGGAAGAGTTTGCAAAAAAAGAAGAAATCGAGCTCATTATTCCACCGTTATCTTTATGCACAGATAATGCAGCAATGATTGCAGCAGCAGGAACTATTGCATATGAGCAAGGAAAACGTGCAACATTGGCTTTAAATGCAAATCCAGGATTAGATATTGAAGCATAGTTATACACATAATTAACCACAACTTGTGGATAAAACCCATATTATCTGTTGATAATATGGGTTTTATTGTGAATATTAAATGTGTATAATTTCTTTGTGATTTGTGGATAATGTGGAAAAGTTATTTTTGTGTTTATATAATAAAGGTGGATATGTGCATAAGGTTGTGGATAATACTATCGAGGTCAGACCTTCGACCATAATCTTTTGTATTGAAAAATAAACAAGGCAGTTGAATGGCTTTCAACTACCTTGTTTTTATTATATAAATATATAAGGGTTATACGTGTAACTCTTCCCACTCCGCCATAAACTGCTCTAATTTTTCTTGTTTTGTTTGCTTTGCTGTTGTAATCTCACTAGCTCGTTCGTAGTCAGCATATACTTCAGGCAGACAAAGCTCCTCTTCTAATTGTGCAATTTCTTCTTCTAAATTTGCAATATTTTGTTCAATTTCTTCAATCTTTCGGATGCGTTGGCGTTCTGATTTCTTACGTTCTTTTTCTTCAAGGTAATTTAATTTTTCTTGAGCGATAGTTTTTTGGACTGGTGCATCCTCTTCTTGTTGTTCAAATTCCGCACGTTCAATCATTTCATTTTTCTTTTCAATATAGTAGTCATAGTCACCTAAATATTCTTGTGCACCACCTGTTGATAACTCAACAACTGTAGTTGTGACACGGTTAATGAAATAGCGATCATGGGAAACGAATAAAAGAGTTCCAGGATAATCAATTAAGGCATTTTCTAAAATCTCTTTACTATTTAAATCGAGATGGTTTGTTGGCTCATCGAGAATTAGTAAATTAGATTTTTGCATCATCAATTTTGCTAGAGCTAATCGTGCTTTTTGACCACCGCTTAAGGAAGATACTGGCTTTAATACATCGTCCCCTGTGAATAAAAAGTTACCGAGTATCGTGCGAATTTCTTTTTCTGGCTCTAGTGGATAGTCATCCCATAGTTCGTTTAAAACACGCCTAGATGATGTTAAGTTTGCCTGTTCTTGATCATAATATCCAATAGATACATTTGAACCGAAAGAAACTTCACCGCTTAACGTCTTTAATTTATTCACAATTGATTTTAATAATGTAGATTTCCCAATACCATTTGGACCAACTAGTGCGACACTATCACCGCGGGTTAAGCGCATATTTACATGTCCAATAATCGGTTCTTTGTCATATCCAATTGAAACATCCTTTATTTGTAATACATCGTTTCCGCTTTGTTTTTCGATATCAAAGTGGAAGGATGCTGATTTAGAATCACCTAATGGTCTAGTTAGTAATTCCATTCTGTCTAACTGCTTCCGACGACTTTGTGCACGTTTTGTTGTAGATGCACGGGCAATATTCTTTTGGACAAAGTCTTCTAGTTTAGCAATTTCCTCTTGTTGTTTCTCATAACGCTTCATTTCCTGGTCATGTAGTGCAGCTTTTAAATCTAAATATTTACTGTAGTTACCAACATATCGTCTGCTTTCTTTATTAGAAATTTCATATACTTGTGTAACAAGCTTGTCTAAAAAATAGCGATCGTGGGAAACGATTAAAATAGCTCCAGGATAGCCTTGTAAATATTGTTCAAGCCATGTTAATGTATCGATATCTAAATGGTTTGTTGGTTCGTCCAAGATGAGTAAGTCTGGTTTTGTTAGCAGTAGTTTCCCAAGAGCAAGTCTTGTTTTCTGTCCACCACTTAACGTAGAAATTGTTGTTTGGTGTGTTTCAGCTGGAAAACCAAGTCCACTTAAAATGGAGCGAATATCAGCTTCATATTGATAACCACCTTGATCTTTGTAGTCTAACTGTAATTGATCATAATCAGCGAGTAATTTTTCGTACGTAGCAGCATTTGAAAAGTTCTCTTCCTTACCCATGTCTAGCTCTAACCTTCGAAGTTTCTTTTCCATTTGCTGCAGATGAGTAAAGACAGTAAGCATTTCATCCCAAATTGTTAAAGAAGTTTCTAAACCAGTATTTTGGGCCAAGTATCCAATTGAAACATCTTTTGGTTTTATAATTTCTCCACCATCGTGAGATAATTCACCGGCAATTATTTTTAATAATGTAGATTTTCCAGCACCATTTCGACCAACTAGTGCAATGCGATCTTTTGTTTGAACTTCCAATTTAATGTTTGCAAGAATTGTTTCAGCACCGTATAATTTTGAAAGCCCATTCACTTGTAATAAAATCAATGTTTTCACCTCAAATAATTTCTTAACTTTGCCATGTTTATATTTCTCAATCATACTAAAAATAGTGTATAGTTTAAAATAAAGAGAGAAGTCTTCTCTCTATTATACAAGGAAAGTCATAAGTGCTAAACTTCTGTATTTGTTTTAAATTTGTGAACAAAGATAGGGAGAGAGGAGAGGTTATATGGATCAGCAAAAGATTCCACAGGCCACTGCCAAACGATTGCCTCTATACTATCGATTTATCCAAAACTTATCTCTTTCTGGTAAGCAGCGTGTTTCATCAGCTGAATTGAGTGAAGCTGTAAAGGTAGATTCAGCAACAATTCGGAGAGATTTTTCATATTTTGGAGCGTTAGGGAAAAAGGGATATGGATATAATGTGAATTATTTACTATCATTCTTCCGAGAAACGCTTGATCAAGATGATATAACACGTGTAGCACTTATTGGAGTGGGTAATTTAGGGACCGCTTTCTTACATTACAATTTCACCAAAAATAATAATACAAAGATTGAAATGGCATTTGATGTCAATGAAGAGAAAGTTGGAAAAGAAATCGGAGGAATTCCTGTATATCATTTAGATAAATTAGAAGAGCGTTTAACAAATGATATACAAGTGGCAATATTAACAGTACCTGCTACTGTTGCACAAGCTGTAGCAGATCGATTGGCCGAAACAAATGTACACGGAATTTTAAATTTTACCCCAGCACGATTAAATGTTTCAGAAAATATAAGAATTCACCATATTGATCTAGCTGTAGAATTACAAACACTTGTTTATTTTTTGAAAAATTATCCACAATAAAACGCAGAGGAAATCCCTCTGCGTTTTATTGTTGCTTTTTCTTTGTAAATTTGACTAAGATAAGTCGAAGTGCCAAATTAAAATCAATTGTTGCCATAGCAGCAAACAGCAGTGTCCCAAAGTTCCAAATTGTATCTGTAACGTTCGTAATTGCGAAACGTGTAAAGACACAACCAAGAAGGAAATACAGTGCTGCCATGAACAATGGTGAGTTCCTCATATTTAAAATCCTCCGATAAATCCTTGCATTTTTTCTGCTTCTTTAATCATTTCTTGTATTTGTTCGTTACTTACTAGCACCTGGGCTATTGCAACTAATGTATTCATCGCAACATGTGCCATAATAGGAACGATAATTCGCTTTGTTTTTACATATAAAAAGGCGAATACAAGCCCCATGGAAGTGTATACCAATAAGTGTGTAAAATCAAAGTGAATTGCTGCAAATACAAGTGAGCTAATAATAGCAGCGATAAAGAAGTTGAATTTCTTATACAATGTACCAAATAAAATTTTTCTAAAGACAATTTCCTCTAAAATAGGCCCTATTATTGATATAACAATAAGGAACCATGGGGTGGTCCGTGCTATTTCCATCAAGCGAGCTGTGTTCTCAGATCCAGGTTTAATGCCCAATAAACGCATTTCGATTGTGCCTGCAATTGTTTGAGAAAAGAAAGCTAAAAAGAAACCGATAAAGATCCAACCGATTGTGGCAGGAATACTGGCGCGTTTTGTATCGAAACGGCTTTCGCGAATATCTGTTCGAAGTAGTAAAAGTACAATACATAATGCAATGAAAAAGCTAATAATTGCCCAGTGACCAGTCAGTAGCTGCATTTTTTCTTCTCTGGTGAACCCCCTATTATCATATAGTCCGGTTTTCAAAAGAAGCGGTAATCCAACAATACCTGATAATTGCATAAGAATGTATGTAACTATAATCCACCAATATTGTTTTTTCAAATTGGTTAACCATCCTTTCTAACTCTAGTTTATGAGATAAGGCGGGATAACATGTAAACATCCAGCCGGGGATACGTAATAACCATTCATATTATTATTTTTTTGTAAATCTTTCTTTGAAAATGAAATAGGAGACAGGAAAAAGCCGTACCTATAGAGAAAACAACTTATGGCATCTTCCATATTGTAACATACGATAAGTGAAAACGCCGATTCGTATATATAAGGCTTTCGCGAGAATGGTTGCAACGATAACAGAATGATTTTTCTTAGGAAGTTGTATAGAAAAAATTTATATATCAATTTGCGAAAAAATTATGATTTTTTTACTTGCAAAAGAAAATTAGATTATTTATTATTATAAGTGTGTTAGCACTCGAGGTCGTTGAGTGCTAATAAAGGAAATTTACATAGAAAAATGAGGAGGTTATTGTTCATGCTAAAGCCATTAGGTGATCGCGTTGTAATTGAGCTTGTTCAAGCAGAAGAAAAAACAGCAAGTGGTATTGTATTACCAGACACTGCAAAAGAAAAACCACAAGAGGGTAAAGTTATTGCAGTAGGTACTGGTCGAGTGCTTGAAAATGGTGAGCGTGTTGCTTTAGAGGTAGCAGCAGGTGATCTTATCATCTTCTCAAAATATGCAGGTACTGAAGTGAAATATGAAGGTACAGACTACTTGATTTTACGTGAAAGTGACATTTTAGCAGTTATCGGTTAATTATATACATTTAAAAAATCCAAGGGGGTCAAATATTATGGCAAAAGATATTAAATTTAGTGAAGAAGCACGTCGTTCGATGCTTCGCGGTGTCGACACTCTTGCAAATGCAGTAAAAGTAACGCTTGGACCAAAAGGTCGTAACGTTGTACTTGAGAAAAAATTCGGTTCACCACTTATTACAAATGATGGTGTAACAATCGCAAAAGAAATCGAATTAGAAGATGCATTCGAAAACATGGGTGCAAAATTAGTAGCAGAAGTTGCTAGCAAAACAAATGACGTAGCTGGTGACGGAACAACAACTGCAACTGTATTAGCACAAGCTATGATTCGTGAAGGCTTAAAAAACGTAACAGCTGGTGCGAACCCAATGGGTCTTCGTAAAGGTATCGAAAAAGCTGTTGTTGCAGCAGTAGAAGAATTAAAAGCAATTTCTAAACCAATCGAAGGTAAATCTTCTATCGCGCAAGTAGCTGCTATTTCTGCTGATGACGAAGAAGTAGGTAAATTAATTGCTGAAGCAATGGAGCGCGTTGGTAACGACGGCGTTATTACATTAGAAGAATCTAAAGGATTCACAACAGAATTAGATGTAGTAGAAGGTATGCAATTTGATCGTGGATATGCATCTCCTTATATGATTACTGATTCTGACAAAATGGAAGCAGTACTTGATAACCCATATATCTTAATCACTGACAAAAAGATTTCTAACATCCAAGAGATCTTACCAGTGTTAGAGCAAGTGGTACAACAAGGTAAGCCACTTCTTATCATTGCAGAAGATGTGGAAGGCGAAGCTTTAGCTACATTAGTAGTAAACAAACTTCGTGGTACATTCAATGTAGTAGCTGTTAAAGCTCCTGGCTTTGGTGACCGTCGTAAAGCAATGCTAGAAGATATCGCGATTTTAACTGGCGGTGAAGTAATCACTGAAGAATTAGGACGTGACTTAAAATCTGCTACAGTTGCATCTTTAGGACGCGCTGGTAAAGTTGTTGTAACAAAAGAAAACACAACTGTAGTTGAAGGTGTAGGTAACACCGAACAAATCGAAGCTCGCATCGGTCAAATCCGTGCACAATTAGAAGAAACAACTTCTGAATTCGATCGTGAAAAATTACAAGAGCGTCTTGCTAAACTTGCAGGCGGTGTAGCAGTAATTAAAGTAGGTGCAGCAACTGAAACTGAGTTAAAAGAGCGTAAACTTCGCATTGAAGATGCACTTAACTCAACTCGTGCAGCAGTAGAAGAAGGTATTGTTGCAGGTGGCGGTACTTCACTTATGAACGTATACACTAAAGTGGCTAGTATTGCAGCTGAAGGCGACGAAGCAACAGGTATCAACATTGTACTTCGTGCATTAGAAGAGCCAGTTCGCCAAATCGCAATCAACGCTGGTCTAGAAGGATCTGTTGTTGTAGAACGCTTAAAAGGTGAAAAAGTAGGCGTTGGTTTCAACGCAGCAACAGGCGAATGGGTAAACATGCTTGAGTCTGGTATTGTAGACCCAGCAAAAGTAACTCGTTCTGCACTTCAAAACGCAGCATCTGTTGCAGCTATGTTCTTAACAACTGAAGCAGTTGTTGCTGACAAACCAGAACCAAATGCACCTGCAATGCCTGACATGGGCGGTATGGGCATGGGCGGTATGGGCGGAATGATGTAATTTCATTCGCCAAAGAAACATTCATCTCTATATAGGGGTGAATGTTTTTTGTTATGGGACAAAAAAATATAGGAATAAAGGTTTCTTGGGATAAAGAAAATAATTTCTGTAGAATTTTGTCGCTTTCTCTCTTGACCGTATTGATACTTCATTGTTAGAATCTAGGAAGATAATATAAAACAATCCTTCATATATCCTCAATGATATGGTTTGAGAGTCTCTACCGGGTTACCGTAAACAACCTGACTATGAAGGCAGTGTGTCTTATATTTATAAAGAGCGGAGTACTATCTTTATAAAGCCAGACCTCTGCCTTTTCTTTGTTATGAGACTGAGGGCGGAGGACTGGCTTTTTTTATTATATTGGTAATGCTTTTTGCCAAATTGGTGAAAATATTTATATACAGAACTAACGTTGGGGTGATTATTTTGAAAAAACAGCACGATACAATTATCGTTTTAGATTTTGGGAGTCAGTACAATCAGTTAATTGCACGTCGAATTCGTGAGTTCGGTGTATACAGTGAACTTCATCCACATACAATTACTGCAGAAGAAATTAAAGCAATGAATCCAAAAGGGATTATTTTCTCTGGTGGACCGAATAGTGTATATGGTGAAAATGCATTCCACTGTGATGAAAAAATCTTTGAATTAGGATTACCGATTTTCGGTATTTGCTACGGTATGCAGCTTATGACAAAACACTTTGGTGGAAAAGTAGAACGTGCAAACCATCGTGAGTACGGAAAAGCAGTTCTTAAAGTAGAGAACAAATCAAAATTATATGCGAACCTTCCAGAAGAGCAAGTTGTATGGATGAGTCATGGTGACTTAGTAACTGGTTTACCAGAAGGATTCGTAGTAGATGCAACAAGTGAGTCTTGTCCAATTGCTGGTATGAGCAATGAAGCAAAAAACTTATACGGTGTGCAATTCCATCCAGAAGTACGTCATTCTGAGCACGGTAATGATTTAATCAAAAACTTCGTATTCGGCGTATGTGGCTGTTCTGAAGGTTGGAACATGGAGAACTTTATTGAAGTAGAATTAGAAAAAATCCGTGAAACTGTTGGCGATAAAAAAGTACTATGCGCACTTAGTGGCGGTGTAGACTCTTCTGTTGTAGCAGTATTAATCCATAAAGCAATCGGTGACCAATTAACATGTATTTTCGTTGACCATGGTTTACTTCGTAAAGATGAAGCGGAAGGTGTTATGAAAACATTTAGCGAAGGCTTCCACATGAACGTTATTAAAGTGGATGCAAAAGAACGCTTCATGAACAAGTTAAAAGGTGTAGAAGATCCAGAACAAAAACGCAAAATCATTGGTAATGAATTTATTTACGTATTTGATGATGAAGCTTCTAGATTAGAAGGAATGGACTTCTTAGCACAAGGTACACTGTACACAGATATTGTTGAAAGTGGTACAGCAACTGCACAAACAATTAAATCTCACCATAACGTTGGTGGACTTCCAGAAGATATGCAGTTCAAATTAATTGAGCCTTTAAACACTCTATTTAAAGATGAAGTCCGTGTATTAGGATCAGAATTAGGGATTCCTGATGAAATCGTATGGCGTCAACCGTTCCCGGGTCCAGGACTTGGTATCCGTGTATTAGGCGAAATCACAGAAGAAAAATTAGAAATCGTTCGTGAATCCGATGCAATTTTACGTGAGGAAATCCAAAAAGCTGGCTTAGATCGTGAAATTTGGCAATACTTCACTGCACTTCCTGGCATGCGTAGCGTAGGTGTTATGGGTGACGAGCGTACTTACGATTACACAGTAGGTATCCGTGCAGTAACATCAATCGATGGTATGACAGCAGATTGGGCACGTATCCCTTGGGATGTATTAGAGAAAATCTCTGTACGTATCGTAAACGAAGTAAAGCACGTTAACCGTATCGTGTATGATGTAACGAGTAAGCCACCAGCAACAATTGAGTGGGAATAGAATAGGTTTATTGGTTTAAAAGAAGACCCATCTATGATTTTATACATAGATGGGTCTTTTTTTGTTGTTTATACGAACAAAAAATAAAAATAACATAAAAATGTTCGTTTTTAAATTGACATACACCTATATGTGAGTTAATATGAGTATGTAATTGATACGAAAAAATGAATATTACAGCCGTCGTATAATATCGGGGATATGGCCCGAAAGTTTCTACCTAGCTACCGTAAATGGCTTGACTACGAGGCGTTTTTATAAAGGTAAGGGGAAATCTGCCTTTATTTACAGAACGCTTCCATGTATATGCAATGGAAGCCTTTTTTATTTTTATAGATAAAAGAGGGCTAGGGAGGGTTACGACGAGTAATCATATAACGGGGGAAACGTAGAATGAAACGTTATTTTCAGTTCGATGAGCTCGGTACAAATTATAAAACAGAGTTCATTGCAGGGTTAACGACATTTTTATCTATGGCTTATGTATTATTTGTCAATCCTGCTACACTGTCACTGGGAAACATTAAAGGGTTACCAGCAGGAACAGGAATGGATCCAGGAGCGGTCTTTGTTGCCACTGCTTTAGCGGCTGCAATTGGGTCACTGATTATGGGGATTTTCGCAAAATATCCAATTGCCTTAGCGCCAGGAATGGGAATCAATGCATTCTTTGCTTATACAGCGGTGTTAACGATGGGAATTCCGTGGCAAACAGCGATTGCTGGAACTTTAATGTCAGGTATTATCTTTATTATTCTTACTGCTTCTGGTATTCGCGAAAAAATTATTAATGCCATTCCATTAGAGTTGAAGTTTGCAGTAGCAGCAGGAATTGGTTTGTTTATCGCCTTTCTTGGTTTTCAAAATGCAGGAATTATTGTGAAGAATGATGCGGTTCTTGTTGGATTGGGGGATTTAACAAAGGGCACAACATTACTTGCGATTTTCGGTGTAGTGATTACAATCATTCTAATGATTAAAAAAATAAACGGTGCTGTTTTCTACGGGATGATTCTTACAGCAATCCTTGGAGTAGCAACAGGATTAATTGATACACCCAAAGCTGTCGTTGGTGCAATTCCTAGTTTAGAACCTACGTTCGGCGTGGCATTCCAGCACTTCGGAGATATCTTCACTGTTCAAATGGGAATTGTTATTATAACGTTCTTCTTCATTGATTTCTTTGATACAGCGGGTACACTTGTAGCAGTTGCGAATCAAGCTGGGTTAATGAAGAACAATAAATTACCACGTGCGGGAAAAGCATTATTTGCAGATGCAATTGCAACTGTAATTGGTGCGATTCTTGGGACATCTACGACAACGTCTTACATTGAATCGTCTGCAGGGGTAGCAGCAGGAGGGCGTTCAGGATTTACAGCAGTTGTAACAGCAGGGTTTTTCTTGTTAGCACTTTTCTTTTCACCATTATTAAGTGTTGTGACAGCTTCTGTAACGGCACCGGCTTTAATTATTGTAGGGATTTTGATGGTTTCGTCTCTAGGAGAAATTGATTGGAAGAAATTCGAGATTGCAGTACCAGCATTCTTTACGATTATTTCTATGCCACTTACGTATAGTATTGCAACAGGAATAGCAATTGGATTTATCTTCTATCCAATTACAATGGTTGTAAGTGGTCGTCGTAAAGAAATTCATCCAATTATGTATGTAATGGGAGTTTTATTCGTACTATATTTCATCTACGTTCGTAAATAAAGGGGTTTTGAAAGGTCTAGACTAAGGGGAGTCTAGACCTTTTTTGCGTCTTCAGAAAATCTTAAGGATTTCGTTCCGTTTTTCTTCAGAAGTTTTCTTATAATAGAAGTTAAGGAATGAAAAAGCTATGGGGGAGATATTGTGGGACACGAAACAATACTTGTTGTAGATGATGAAAAAGAAATTCGGGATTTAATTACGATTTATTTAAAGAATGAAGGATATAAGGTGCTACAGGCAGAGGATGGAGCAGAGGGTTTATATATATTAGAGAAAAATGAAGTGCATTTAGTTGTATTGGATATTATGATGCCGAAAATTGATGGTATCCATATGTGTATGAAAATAAGAGAAGCGAAAGAGATGCCAATTATTATGTTGTCTGCGAAAACGCAAGATATGGATAAAATTTTAGGGCTAACAACAGGAGCGGACGATTATGTAACGAAACCTTTCAATCCGTTAGAACTGATAGCGAGAATAAAATCGCAGCTTCGCCGATATATGAAAATGAATGGATTTGTTGTCCAAAATGAAAATGAAATTGAAATCGGGAATATGAAAATAAACGTCTCAACCCACAAAGTTGTTGTAGAAAATGAAGAAGTGAAACTAACTCCGAGGGAATTTTCGATTTTGGAGTTATTAGCTCGTAATCCAGAGATGGTCTTTAGTGCAGAACAAATTTATGAAAAGGTTTGGAATGAACGATCTTTCCAATCTGATAATACCGTCATGGTGCATATTCGAAAAATACGTGAGAAGACAGAAGAGAATCCGAGAAAGCCAATATATATAAAAACAGTATGGGGAGTGGGATATAAGATTGAGAAAGATAATTAAAAACATATTTAGGCCGATTGGTTGGATGAATCGAACTTTAAAAAAAATAATATATAAAGTAATAAGGGGAGTACAAAAGAGTTTACGTGTACAACTGATAACTACGTTTGCTTTCTGTATTTTGTTGGGTGTAATAGGAGTGTGGACATCATCTCCGTTTTTTCAAGGAATAAATACATACTCTGTAATTGATTATTCATCTGGTATGCGAAGAATTGATGCAACTGCTGAAAGACTTGCCGAGGTTATTACAAGAGAAGGTGCTGATGTTAACGTCCAAGAAGTTTTTGAACGTCCGGAGTATCAAGGTGAATTAAAAGTGTTGATTGTAGATGAGAATGGAAAAGTTATATATAAGACAAAAGATGCTCAGGAAGAACAAGTTAATCTTCATAGTACTATTCGTAATATAATGAGTTTCAAAATAAATCGCTCTCAATATGAATATCAAAAAAATGTAATAGATAATGAAATCGAAAGAGAGCGTAAAGAATTTACGACTTTTTATCCTTTAACAATTCAAGAGAAAAATATGTATATGATCGCAAGCGGTATACCGCAAGGGGATATTAGAGTAGTACAGAATGATGGGCCGTTTCCATTTTTGATTGGCTTTGTTATTTTTTTATTTTCTTTCTTTTATATAACTAAAAGAAAGATGAGGCAAGTTGAGGCGATGGCGGAAGGTGTAAAAGAAATCGCAAAAGGTAACCTGCAATATAGAATTCCGCAGAAGGGGCAAGATGAATTAAGTTTGTTAGCTGTGAATATGAATCAGATGGCAAAAGAATTATTTTCCAACATAGAAAAAGAAAGAAAAATAGAGAAGCAAAAGAATGAATTGATTACAAATGTATCTCATGACTTGCGAACGCCACTTACATCTATTATGGGTTATTTGCGTTTATTACAGGATTCAAAATATGAAAGTAAAGAACAGCACAATGAATATGTGAGAATTGCTTTCTCGAAATCTGAGCAGTTAAAGAATTTAATAGAAGATTTATTTGAGTATACAAAGTTAACAAATGAAAAGATGGTATTAGAAAAGCAAGAAGTGTGTATAACCGAACTTCTGGAGCAATTAATAGAAGAGCTAGTACCACAGGCTGAAGAAGAAGGACTTATACTCGTGAAGCAGTTTCCTAAAGAACGTGTGTATGCTGCGATTGATTCAGAGAAGATGGTCCGTGTATTTGAGAATCTATTAATGAATGCTATTAAATATAGTAAAGATGATGGAGAGATTAAGGTTTCCCTTCAAAGACAACGCCGGAATATACAAATTACGGTTGCGAACCATAGTGAAGAGTTTACAAAGGAAGAGTTAGGGAACTTGTTTGAACGCTTCTATAAGAAAGATCAATCTAGAAGTAGAGTAACGGAAGGATCGGGACTCGGATTAGCAATCGCTAAAAGTATTGTTGAATTACAAGGGGGAGAAATTCGAGCAGAATATGAGGATGGAATTATTCAGTTTATCGTTTCACTACCAATTATAGAAGAAAAGTAAATAAAGAGAGAGTTATGGAAGAGGAAGGCTTGTTTATAAGGAATAAGCCTTCCTTATATTTTTTTAGAAAAACATATTGACGTTTATATAAATGAAGTGTAGTATTATACGAGTCGCCGATAGCAACAACGCAGAACGCGACAAACGAAATAAAAAACTTAGTTGACATTGAAACATGAAAGTGTTAACATAAGGG
>NZ_CATKPV010000082.1:0-15382 GCF_949768135.1 Bacillus sp. IT-79MI2
GGGTCACCATATCAAAAAAGAAAATTGTACGTTTAGACATAATTTAGACACATTTGAGCCAGTTCCCTGTACGTTAAGAAAACAACTATCCATTAACGGTACTCGGATCATATACGAAAATCGTATATGATCCAGACCTAAATCCCTAAAAAAACTAAAAATAAAAGGACCTATATATTATATATGAATAATATGTTAGGTCCTTTTATTTTTAGTAATGAGCTTTGAAACTGGATTTAAACAGTATTTTTCTCTATTTGGGTAGAAATAAATAAAGTCCTATGGTCGTTTATGGGTTATGTGTTGAGCACAACATCTTTATAATTTAACGCTATATTAATGCAATAAAAAGATAAATGGCAGTTCCCCAGATAAAAAGGGCGGAGCATTTGTTGAATATGTTCATTAAACCTCCTGTACCATCTATCTTTTTCATGACTGTACCTGCGAGCGTTAATCCAAAGAACCAAATCCAAGATACTGTAATACATGCGATTGTAAAAATAACTTGTTCTGTTCCAACATATTTTAATGCACTTGTTCCAATAACACCAACTATATCTAAGAGGGCATGAGGGTTTAATAAAGAAACCGATAAAGCAAAGATGATTTGTTGACGGGTTGGTAATGCTTTATTCGTTTCATTTGTAGTTGGATCAGACCTCCAAATAACATATCCCATGTAAAGTAAAAACAAAATTCCAGCAATCATTAGGCCAAGTCGTAGCCATTCAAATTGTAAAACGATAGTAGATAGACCAAAAACGGCTAAAAGAATTAAAAATGTATCACATAGTGCAGCTGTAACAGCCGCTGGAAGTGCTCGAATTAATTTTGGCTGTGTGGCTCCTTGTGAAAATACAAATACATTCTGTACCCCTAAAGGTAAAATAAGTCCGAATGCTAAGATTATTCCATGAACAATGGCTTCCATATAATCAACTCCCTTTCAATTACTATCGTACTATGATAAAAATAAAAGAAAACAACCAATTAGATGGTTTTTTATCCACCCAATTTAGGAGGGAATTAGATGAAATGGAAACCAAATCGTCATTCTCATTTGACCGTTCAAGAGCAAATTGTAGATTGGATAAAGTCTTATATTGAGCGAGGTGATTGGACCGTTGGTACAAAAATTCCAACACAGCGCCAACTTGCAACACAATTTAATGTGAACCGAAGTACTGTACAACTTGCGCTTGATGAATTAAAGGCAGATGGTTTGATCGAATCTAAAGTGGGATCAGGGATATTTGTGGCCAATAATTCGTGGAACGTGCTTTTGAACAGATCTCAACCAAATTGGCAGCAACACATTGAATCGAGTATTCATAAACCAAACTACCATACGATTCAACTAATCAATGAATATGAGCAAATGGATCATATCATCCGTCTTGGAACAGGTGAATTATCACCAGAATTGCTTCCAACGAAACAAATTGAACAGTCGTTAAAAAAGATTTCACTTGAATCAAAGGCAATTGGCTATTCATCACCACAAGGAAGTGAAAAGCTTCGGGGAATTTTATGTAATTATTTAAAAAAACGTGGTATTCAAACAGCACCAGAGAACATTTTAATTGTTTCAGGTGCACTTCAAGCACTTCAATTAATTGCAGTTGGATTATTAGAAGAAGGATCCATAGTCTTCCAAGAACAACCTTCGTATTTAAATTCTGTGCATCCCTTTCAATCCACTGGAATGCGTATGATTTCAGTTTTACGAGACGCACATTTGACAGACAATTTGCGGGCACTCAAAAGAAAAAGACAATCTTTATTTTACTGTGTGCCAACATTACACAATCCGACAGGATATAATTGGTCGGTGAAAGAAAAGAAAAATCTTTACAACACATGCAAAGAGCTACAAATCCCGATTATTGAAGATGATGTGTATCACGAACTGTTATTTGAATCATATTCTCCTGCTATAAAGTCATTTGATACATCAGGGCAAGTTCTTTATATCGGTAGTGTATCCAAAACGCTAAGTCCTGGATTACGGATCGGTTGGGTTGTTGCACCTTCACCTGTAATTGGACGATTAGCTGATATTAAAATGCAAACAGATTATGGCTCAAGTGCCTTTTCTCAAGAAATCGTCGCACACTGGATATCATCCGGTTTATACGAAAAGCATCTGATCACACTTCGTAAACAATTGAAAAGAAGGGCTACATTTGTAGAAGAAATATTAGAACAGCAATTTCAAAAAATCGCTACGTGGAAAAAGTCTGAGGGTGGTTTTTATATATGGATCAGGTTTCATGAACCTATTGTAAATAAGGCGCTATTTCTAAAGTTACTTAAACAAAATGTTCTGATCAATCCAGGTTATATATATGAACCAAGCGATTTACGTCATATTCGTCTTTCTTATTCTTATGCATCATTGGAAGAATTAAAAAAAGGATTAAATATTTTACTAGAACTAAGCCGGCATTAATTCTTATCTTAAATGGATTGAATACTCTATTTGTGTATTTCACTAAAATATATATTTTTGTATAAAATCCATGAAAAGACTGCAAAGATTTCTTGAAGAATCGCTTTGCAGCCTTGTGGTTTCTTGCTTTGCTTAGGTAAAAATCGATGGTACTTCCTTTCGAATCGACAGCACGATACAGGTACATCCATTACTTTTTACCTTGATATATGTTTCATCGACTCTCCAAGAGCCATTGGTTTGCTTGAGATGACGACGGATTCTTTTGTCTAATTCAGGACCATACTGATGAACCCAACGCATAATCGTTGTATGAGCAACGATTATGCCCCGTTCCGCCATCATTTCCACCAAATCACGAAAGCTCAAGTTATACCGTAGGTACCATCTTACTGTTTGCAAAATAGTATCATGATGATAATGCTTCCACTTCAATAAACTTCGCTTTTCCATACAAATCATTCCTTTGGATAACAAAAAAATCCAATATAATATTGGATTTTTTTGTTAAATATATAATATTAATCTGACTAGTAATATACTCCTTCAAACAATTCTTTTATATGTGTGCAATCTATCTTTTCATAGTTCATACTTGGATCATTTTCCTTCGCTAATTCCCTTAAACATTGATGATAAGCAAGGTTAGGGTCTTTTGTATCGGATATCTTATAGCTTTTTTTAATGCCATCCACATAAAATTTAAAATCTTTAGAACTAGATGCCTTCAATTCAGTATTAATAACCTTTGCAGTTTTTATTCCTATTTTAGGATAAGTAGAAAGAGCTTTTCCCTGGATTTCTTTTAATTCCTCTTCTGTTGGAACCATGTTTGACATGCTTAAAATTGGAACAGTAATAGTTTCTTCATCATTAATATTAAGAGTTACTAAAAAGGTGTTTTCCTCTTTGTCAGAGACTAATACCGCCTGTTCTTTATTATAATGTGTACTTGGTTTAACAGAAATGACTTCTACATTACTTGATAATCCCAAAGTATTTACAACCCTTCGGATTGCTTGATCGCCAGCCCCATTTTCGTGCCAAAATGATTCTTGCTGGGTGACTTCAGAATCATCGATTCGCAATTCAACATCCCACAAATAATCGTATTTCTCATTAGCAACATATTCTGGATTGGCTACTATATATATATTTCGAAACTATATTAGGATTATCTAGATGAAGGTATTCAAGTGCTTTTCGTCTAGCATCTCGCTCATTTTCAGCAAATGTTCTGCACTGGTGTTGAAATCGGAATGAATCCATTGCTCCAAATGTAGCTCTATCTTCATCTTCAGTATTGCGAAATGTAATATCTACCTTATACTTTTTGAGCATGTATTGTCCCCCTTTAATAAAACACGGATAATAACCCGTTTGCTAGCTAGTATACAGCATTAATCTCCAAGTAAATATTAGTTACGATCTTTAATACACACATTTATATTGAGAAATAAACATTTATATTCCCGTAACTTATGTTTGTCATCAAAAATGTATTTTTTAATTTCAACAAACCATCCCAATAAGGTATACTTTTATAGACATACCAAGGACTCACTACATATTTGAATACATAGTAATGAAAAGCGAACCAAAAGGTGTACCTTTTGATACTGCACAAATAAATTAGTAATAAATTTCTCAATATGGATATTGTCACTATTTTTAACTGTAATATTCAAAATTTGCAGTTATTGTAATATGATAAAAAAGTGATGGTTATCACCCCATTTGTTTCTCTTTATGGCATAGATAAGACCGAGTTTCTGGTCTTATCTTTTTTATTTATGGGGTCTTGCTACACATCCATTAACTTAACAAAATTGTTGTTAGGGGGTATTTGTTGTCATTGGCTTGATGGCGGTGTGGTGTTATCTCAATACATACCTTAATGAGAAAATGTGATATTTCTTTGATCTTACTCATATATGTAATATTATATATAAGAATATATTGATAAAAATGTAAGCGCTTACTATAATAAAATCATAAAGATAAATCACATCTTAGCAACAACAAAAGAGGAGGAAATAATATGGAAATCGCGATGACAGTTTTAAAATTTATAGGTGGAGCAATCCCATTAGTCCAAGAACTCCTAAAAACATTTATGTAAATTCATTATTTAGCAATTATTTATAAAATTATCATACAAATGATCTGTATATCAAAAATAAATTGATGTGCAGATCATTTATGTGAGCAAAGTCCCTTTAACCTTATTAAGGGACTTTTTTAAATTTCTACATATGTTGCTTTGGAATAAAGTTTGATAAAAATGAAGTCACAAACCTTTATTTAACAGCAACAACAAAAACTCCATTTTGAAAAAAAGATTGATCAAAATGGAGTTACTCTTTTTAACTAAGTATGAGATTTTTATAAAAAAGTTTAATCAAAACTCACTTAGAATCTTTTACTTGAAGGAATAAAGCATCGCATCTTTTTTATGAACATCGTTAATTTAGAATGAATTTTGACCATATCTGTAATTACTTGTAAAATGTTATACATAGAAAGGTATTTTAGGATAAATATAGAAGTGGTATGTTTTTTAGTTTTAAAGGGGCTAAAGCGCATCTATTTTATGTTTTGAGAGGGAGAATTGGAAAATCATATGAAGAATTTTAAAAAAAGGTAACTACTCAGTCACTCTATGAAAAAAAAAGAAAAAGCATCTTTTTTAAATGGGCGAGAGGGACTAGCTATGTATTGGAGCGATCACAAAAGCAGAGAGCGAAGTTCATGAGATAAAGAAAGTTCCCTCACCGAAAATTACCAAGAATAATTTATCTCGGTTTACGAATTTTCAAAATTTAGTAGAGAAAGTCGGAACAACTTTAGAAAAATTTAAAGAAGTATCTTCTGCTGACACAGGCAAAATGAAAGACGTCGCAAACAAAATTGCCGATGAAGATGCCCAAATGGCGAATGTGATCAAACAAAACACAGAGAGGTTCGAATAATATGGTCGAATATAACAAACGAGAACTTTTAGAAGTTGTTTTACAAAATGACAAAACATTAGATGTAGAGATTACTGACGAACTATTACAAATGGGTAACTTGCTGGGGAATCAGCCTTCTCTTTTCCGTGGGGTTTACAAGGCGTTTCGAAATCAAGAAGATGTCTTTGAAAACAAACCAAAAATCGGTGCAAAATTCTCAGTGACATTTGACTATCCGAATGAGACAATTCGTTTTGAACGATTAGAAACGCAATTAGACATTCCATTTTCTCAATTTTTACGTTTAATGGGTTTGATTGATGCGTGTTATAGCGAAATTTTGCCGCTGGGTACCGTTGTAGAATTGGACGTAGACATGATGCCAGAAGTAATTCAAAATATGTTCAAGAATAGTGAACTCGGAGAACTCGTGATTTTAACAGGGCGCAAAGTACCGTTAAGAGAGGGATTTAACGATTATGTGGTAGATTATCTCGGTTACTTGTGGCCGTTTGGTGAAATGAGCAACACACCAGCGATTTATGTGTCCAATATGATGATTAAGCGAGTTGTTTCACCAGGGATGACGAATGAATGGGAAGAACAATTTGGTTTTACTTTCTTACGAAGTATGCAAGTAGCAAATGGCAAGTTATCAAGTGCCTTTTTACCACTAGATAAAGCGCTTTCTTTCTATGAAGCTGTTCATACTTCACCAGAAAGAGAGGCGGATTAAATGGGCTTTCAAGTAGATTTAAAGGAATTCAATGAAATACTGGCAAAACTCCAAAAAGACACCAGTAAAACCAATGATCAACTTGACCAAGCCAAAAACGCATTGAATGGGATTATCCAGACCGATGCCATGCAGGGGGCAACAGGAGAAGCGATTGTCAACGACATCAATAATAACCAAAATGCAGTTGTGGTTGGGTTGAAAGATACCAATAAACATCTTATTGCGGAAATGATGCAAACTTTACAGGATTTTCAGTCAACAACGGGAGAAAGTGATGAGAATGCGGTTATTCTAGAAGATGCATTGCTTCAAGCGCAAAGCAAACTTTCCCATCTTCAACCTAAGAAACATGAAATGGATAGTCGCATCTCTAATATTTACAACAGTGTAAGTGATTTGATTTCACTGAGTATGCCAAACAGCCAGTTTGATGAAAAACTAGTTGCAGCCAGCAAAGAACTAGAGGATACGATTCAAAAAGTACAGCAATTTGAAAGCAAAAAAGCAGAAAGCAATGCGGAAAAATTTCTCGATCAACTAAACAACCAAGTTCAAATGGCAAGGGAAATGGGCAGTTTATCTTATACTGATCCGCGACTTCAAGCTTTCTTTGCGCAAGATGCGTTGGCAAAAGGCATTCATGAAATGGATACAAAAATCACGAAGGTGGAAAAAGAAGCGCAACTGCAAGCTGAAAGAAAAATGAAGAAAAAGCAAGAGGAGTGGGCGAACCATCATCCAGCGGAGGCGTGGCTTCAAGACGTTTTTGCTAGTATCGGTAAGAAATGGGATGGATTAGAAAAAGGAACAAGATGGTTAGGAAAGAACATTCCTGCCCTGAAAGAACATTCTGATAAAGTCTTGATGTTAGAAGGTTTGATAGGCGCGGCTGGTTCCGCAATTAGTGGGGCTGCGATAGGTGTAATAAAATCAGTTTACCTAGCCCTAGAGCTTGGTGAGTGGGGTATTAACAAGATACGTGGCGTAGAAACAGAACAATGGAAACTGGACGATCTCGATGCGACTTGGGAAGGTACGAAGAAACTGGCCGAATATGGGATTGTAGGCTATATCACAACTAAGGCTCCTCATCTTAGTAAATTCTTAAATAATCCCGAACTAACGGACAAAATTCCCGTGCTGGATAACCTCGCTAGAACCTATAGAAAAGACGAAAAAGAAATGTACAACGCAGTGAAAGATTATGTAGAAAAAGCCATGACCGACCCTTATGCTTTTGGTGGCATGATATTTGATATTGGTAGTTTTTGTGTCGGCGTCGGTGAAGTAGCGGCCGTAGTGAATGGAGGAAAAATCGCAGAGGGTGCAAATCTCTTTCAAGCAGCAGGGAAACGCGGTAAAATAGTTGGTAAGTCAGAAGAAGTAGCAGCATTAACGAATAAGTTGCCGGGTATGAAGAATGCCTTGGAGAAGATTAGAAATATTGAGATCCGGGATTTATCCCCTGAACCTTCGGCAGCTGGCGTTGGGAGTGTAGAGGAAAGAAAAACACTTGGAGAGTTATTTTCTGTTGCTAAGAGTGAAACTAAGGGGCAAGCGCAAAATGCGAACCGGTTATCTGGGGAGAAACTTCCTGCAGAGGGGGTAAGTAATCTTAAATATAGAGAAGGACATGACAAGCATTTAATTGAAGTAGAAGATATAGTATGGAGGAAAGGAAAAGGTATTGTTGGAGGGCATAATTTAGACCACTTTGAAAATGCATTTAAAAGTAATGGTTGGGATTTAAATGAGTATATAATATCTAAGCAACCTCATCCAACGGTTGATGGTATTTATCAGATAGAGTATAAATTACCTGCAAAAGATGCTGCACAGAATTATGTTGAAGGACAATACAAAAAAGTAGGAACACCTAAAACAGTATATGATCCAAGTAAAATATCTGATAGTCAAATTATAGAGTGGGGAAAAGAAGCAATGGAGAATGGAGTAACTAATGGAAGGGTTAGAGTAGGCGTAGCATCTAATGGCTTAAAGTTTACAGGATACATTGATGAAGTTACTGGTGAAATAAAAAATTTTCATCCTTCATTTTAATAGAGATTAGGAGTGAAATAAAATGATAATAAATAATGAAGATAAAAGTAAGATAAAAGAACTACTAAATTTATATTATTGGGTTATAGGAGATGAAAGGTTCTTATCTGTTTTAGATAAGTATAGCAATTGTGAAGGTTTTGGTGTTGAAAATATTTGGTGTTGCTTTGCAAATGAATACGAAGAATGGGAAGAAGATTATTTTGGAGAGAGTGGAGTAGCATATTACTTTGATTATCCAGCAGTAGAAAAAGATTGCACAATCATACTAAATAATGAAGAATTTTATAAATATTTGTTTGAGACTTGTGAAGAGTATATTAAAAAACATGAAGAAGAAAAAGTAGTTATATATGAATATTTAGATAAAATAAAAATGAATTTAAGTTTATAAATTGGAGAAAAGATGGCAATTCTAGATTTGGATCAGATAGATGCAATCGGAGTAGAAGATAAAAAGCTAAAGTTGATAATAATAGATTATCTAGACTGGGAATATGAAGATATGCATCTAGACGTACTACAAGAAAAAATTAATAACTACTTAGTATATCTTGAAGATAAGCAGTATATTAAAGATTATGGAGACAACTTTGAGAAAAAAATAATTGATATACATTTTCAACATAGTGTTTCGGAAAATAGCTTGAAATTTCTGAACGTAGTTTCCAGCCAACTAAACAATACTGACATATTCATCAATATTCATTTACCAGAAGAATAATTCTTTATCACTCGTTTACGTTCTAGTTTATTTTGCTAGATTTTGGGGTCAAGGAAAGAACTTTTGAAGAAGAAGTCTTTTTTAGGATTGTATATTTCAATGAACCATGTTACCTAGCCTTGAGTAAGTGAAGAGAAAGTTACAGATGGAGAAGAATCAACAAAAGGGACCTCATATTTGGGAGGCCACTGAAAAACTTACGTTTTTCATCTTATTCAACATATACAAAACAAAAAAAGGCGATTTTTCGTTCAAACTTGAACGGAAAATCGCCTTTTCCTATATGTTTTTTACTTTTTTTCTTTCATTAGGGTCATGATTCGTTTTAAGTTGACTGCGAATATAGTCATCGCTCCTTGCATTTGCATACCAACGAGACCCGAGGAGGATGCCACATCATACCCGTGTCTGTTCTTAAGTTCACTATTCTTCGCTTCAATTTTATAGCGTTCTCTCCCCTTTTCTTTAAAATATGCACTTTCTTGAAATGCTCGTTGTTCCTTATGTTCTGTAGATTTAATCGCGACAGAATACGTTTTGGTTTTTGCCCTTCTTTATAACATCCAGCTTTGAATGGACATACTTTACATTTTACAATGTCAAAATAATACGTATAACTTTGATTCGTGTTTGCATCCTTTTTACCGTTACGTGCTTTGCGGATAGCCATATATCCAACTTTACAAACTTCCCGTGCTGGATAACCTTTCTAGAACCTTTAGAAGAGACCAAAAAGAAATGTTCAACGCAGTGAAAGATTATGTAGAAAAAGCCCTGACCGACCCTTATGCTTTTGGTGGCGCAGGATTTGATATTGTCAGTTGTCTTTTCGGCGTTGGTGAAGTAAACGCCGCAGTGAAAGGATTAGCTACAGTCGGAAAACTCACAGAGGGTGAAAATGTCTTTCGAGTAGCAGGGAAACGCGGTAAAATAGTTGGTAAGTCGGAAGAAGTAGAAGCATTAATGAATAAGTTGCCGGATAGTATGAAGAATGTCGGGGAGAAGATTAAAAATATTGAGATCCGGGATTTATCCCCTGAACCTTCGGCAGCTGGCGTTGGGAGTGTAGAGGAAAGAAAAACACTTGGAGAGTTATTTTCGGCTTTTAAGAGTGGCACTAAGGGTACGGGTAATCTTAAATTTAAAGAAGGTTACTATGTTGAACATACAACAGGACCAGTTGAAAAGTTTACTGAACGTAATGGTATTAGTGGTGGACATAATTATGATGAGTTTGAAAATTATTTTAATAGTAGCTCTAACAAATATGAGTTGGGACCTGTTGTTAAAAAGGAACATCCAGATATAAATGGAATTTTTGATATAGAATATAAAGTAAAATATGAGAAAATGGATTATACAGGGAAAAATGGGACAGGTGAATACAAAGTAATACCTAATGGAGATAAAGTGTATAAAAAGACAGTGTATGATCCGGAAATTATTTCAAATGATGAAATAATAGCTTTAAGCAAAAAGGCTATGGAAGAAGGTTTAAATAATAAAAGAGAGATTCCATTATTAAAACAAAAAAAGATAAAAATACAAGGACAAGCAGAATATAATGGAAAAAACTTAAAATTTGAAGGTATTATGAATTCAGAAACTGGAGAGATAGAGAATGCTTATCCAGTATTAGATTGGGTGGATTAATATGAGCGTATATGAGGAATTTATTGAAATAATGAAACAGAGAAATTTGAATAAAGAGGCAGTTATTGATGTTTTGAATATATATGTAAATGGACGTAACTTTCTACAACACCTAGAAGATTTTAAAAGTAAAGATGGAGAGCGTCGGGAATATAATGGAGTAATTTATTCAGATGAATATGAACAAGATGATGAGGAGTATTTTGGACAAAATAAAGTTTTATTTTATTCTGGCGATGGTGATGATGACTACGATATTGTGAATTATGATGAATTGTACCAGTATTTAAGTGTTGCATGTGAATTTTATATAGGAAAAAATCCTGAAAAGAAAGCGATTGCTGAAGAGTTGTTGATGAAAATTAAAGAGAAATATAATATTAAATAAGTAATAGTAAAAGCACTTCTGAATAAATGAAGTGAACCCAAAAAGCTAGACACATATTTTAAGCAGCTAATGAGGAATGCGTTCTGTATTGTACGAGGGCACTGAAAAACTTGCGTTTTTTATAAATAAATTCATTTTAGAGAAAAATAGGGCGCTTCTTGTTCAATTTTGAACAGGAAACGCCCTGTTTTTTTGCCTATTTATTACTCTTCTTCATTCAGAAGCTTCAAGATTCTTTTTAGATTGACAGCGAATATCGTCGTTGCTCCCTGAATTTGCATGCCAAATAAACCCGCAGCCGACGCTTGATCGTACCCGTGTTTATTTTTTAACTCACTATTTTTTGCTTCGATTTTATAACGTTCTCGAGCTAAGCGTTTAAATTCTTCTGTTTCTTGAAAAGCTTGTTGGTCTAAATGTTCCTCTGATTTAATGGCAACAGAATAGGTTTTATTTTTTGCACCTTCTTTAAAACATCCCTTTCGGAGTGGACAGACCTTACATTTTTCAACGTCAAAAAAAATAAACCATTCTTGCACTTGCTCCTGGATGTGAATCTGGTTTTTTACTTTTTCTTTTTGCTAAATGCCCTGCTGGACATACAAATAAACCTGCATCTTTATTAAAGTCAAAATCTTTTCCGTTTGCTCGCCCATTTTGAGTAATCATTGGATTTAACTTAGAAATCAGTTGAATGCTTTGTTCTTTTGTATAAAGTAAATTGTTTTTCCCTGAATAAGCCGTGTCAGCGATAACTGTTTCAACTTCCATTCCTGTTACTTTACTTTTTTCAATCAGTTCTTGTAGATAATGTCCATCTGCCTTTTCACCTGTTGTAACGACTGCTGCTGTAATAATACGTTCATCACTAATTGCTAAATGTGTTTTATAACCAAAGAAAGAACTATCTGCTGTTTTATGTCCTACTCGTGCATCGGTGTCTGTTGAATAATTTAGATGTTCTTGCGTATCTTCTACAGCTTCTTTTAACACGTTCAATTTTTCTTTTACGGCTGGTAGATGAGCGATTTGTGGTTTATTTTCAATAATGGCAATCAATTTTTCACAGTAAGCTATTTCATCTTTTACCTCGTTAGAAGTATTCTTCTTTGGAAATTTTTCTTTCATGGATTTATCGAATTGATACACTGCTTTACGGGTATGTTTTGATTTCTCTTGTAAAAATTCTTTCGGTGATTTTTGGGTATAACGTGCTTTGGTATGCGTTGCGTCCACAATGATTGTTTTACTTTTGATAATGTTCTTTTCGAGTGCGATTTCAACTGTTTTTCCAATGAGCATATCTAATAAATTTACGTCTTGAAGACGAAGTCTGCGGAATTTTGTGAGTGAACTTGAATCAATCACGTCATCTTCTGGCGCCATACCTAAAAAATACTTGAAAGACATGTCATATTTTGAACGTTCGACAAGGTCTACATCAGATACATCAAAAATGACTTTTAACAATAAGTACTTAAACATTCGAATCGGAGGAATCGCATTTCTTCCATTATCTAAACAATATTTTGTTTTCAATTCCTCTAAAATGAATGAGAAATCCACCAGTTCGTTAATTTGACGAAGCATATTATCTTTTGGCACGACAATATCGTAAATGGCCATATACGGACTTAAGTTGAGAGTCTCTTGGTTTGAAATCATTGGGAACACCACCTGCATTTAGTCTCTCTATTATAAATTAAAAAGGCGAGATATTCGACGATTGAATCGTCGAATGCCTCGCCAAGTGGAACTAGATGGAGTTTTTCAGTGCCCTCGTATTGTACAGGGCTCATTCCTTTTAATTTTATTTTAATTCGGTCATGCTTATAGTAGTGAATACATTTTTCTAATTTAAAGTGTTCCATACTTTCGAACTCTTGTAAGTAAAGTAGTTCAGACTTTAATAAGCTAAATAAATTTTCGATGACTGCGTTATCTAAACAATTCCTCTTACCTTGGTTATATTCTATCCCCTTTATAGGTGGCAGATGGGAGGGGACAATCCAATCAGATTATGTTTTTCCCGATACTATGGAAAAGGGGGAACCGGCAACATGGTTCCTAAACATTACAAAACAAGTTTTCTTTTGCAAGGGCTACTTTCTTGTGAAAGGTGCCAGGAACTAATGAAAACAAAGAATCAACAAACAGTAAGTTCTACAAATAAAAAGTATGGAGGGAAAATTTATTTCTGTTCTAACTGCAAATTAAGAATAGATGCAGACCTCCTCCATGATAAAGTAGTGAATCAAACACTTACTGATGTGAAAATAAGTGGATTTCATAATGTGTATCATGCGATAGAACAAAAAATTCAGTATGAGATACAAGAATTGAATAACAATATTCAAAAGCATCAGCGTCTCTTCGAAAACTACACCATCAAACTTCACAATATTACAGAAGAACTCAAACAGCGTATGAAAAATAACGATGATAAACGTTTTTTGAAGTCATTAGCGATTTATCGCTTGGATGTACAGCGAAAACTAGATGGAGCCACACAACAAATTAATGATTTTAAACAGCAAATCACCCTCAAAGAAAAAGTCGAGAAAAGCAAAGAAACATGGTTGCATACTTTGAATGAAGTATTTCAAGATGATGTTAAGCTTCAAGAAATAAGCAATATGGATAAAAGACGATTTTTATTACCTCTCATTCAATCTGTATCCATTAAAGAAAATAAAAAGCGTAACGAATATGATATTTCATTACAGTTACGAACCGATTTTTCAAAACGTGATGTGAAAAATCAAATCAGCTTGATTTTGTAAAACAGCTATCACCTTGGTGGCTGTTTTTTCGTTATTGATGTATCGGTATTTGGGTTGAACTGTAGATGGAAATTCTTTTGCTACTCGGTGATTAGGAGGGAGTGGTATATGTTTTTTCAATTTGGGGTACCGTCAGGAAAATGCGGATTTACAACGTTAAGGAAATTTAATGTGAAAAAGCCGGATTCCAATAGCTATGGAATCCGGCTTTCATGACGGCTTTTAATAAAACCCGTTATTCAACTATCGCGTGTTCGTTAGCTTAAGGTACTTCCGCGATATGAGTAAACGAAGAAAACGAGGTCATTATTTACTTTTATTTAAAGGAACGACTAATTCTAATTCCTTTATTTCTTCACTAAATCCTTCACTATTTGTTCGACTTGGCTTGAGTGTAAATGATTTTGGTATCGTATCCATTGGAGGCAAAGTCAGTACCATATGATGACCATAGTTCCCAACAGCCATGCCTGCTTGTAGTTTCAGTTTATCATATACATGACCATTATCATCGACTACAGAGAAATCAAACCATGGCCAACTATCGTTTTCATCCATTTCAGTAGGGTAATCAATCTTTAGGTCTATTCTTGTTGATAGAGGTGAAAATGTTACTTTGTCGGCTGTTAATGTATAAACTTCATCAATCGTTTTAGTTGTAGCCTTTGGATAAAATTCAAACATATCGCCTTTTATTTTTTCAAGTGGGAAAGCCACCTTCAATTTGCCCTCATAGCCAAATAAATCTTCTCCATGGACCTCAATCTCAATGTTATCGCCATATTCATTATACTTAGAAAAGGTAAATTGATGATGTTCAATTATTGTTTTCGAGTTTATGTCATCTTGCCCTGTTGAACCAATCGCTGCTTTAACTTCTTGTTGTCCATTAATTGTTATATAGCTAAAGCCGGCCTTTTCTTCTTTCATCGAAAGTTCTTTTTGATCTGTGTAAACAACTGTTACGATTAACCGGCTACCATCATAAGCTGCTTCTTTTACAGTCATTGTTAAGCCGTTTTTACTATCCTGTTTATCAATTACTGTCGTAAGTTGATCGTGTTCAATTTTATCTGAGGCAATGTCTCTAAAGTCTTTATAAATTGGACCAACTAGGGGGATATTTGATAATGCTTCTGCCATGCCTGTTGAAACAAATCCAGAACCAAGCAAAGATAGACATAACCCACATGCAACCAAGATTGACTGTTTTATGGTTCTTCCTACTGCTCTTTTGTTCTTGGCTTGAAAGATAGCCGCCTTCTCCCTAGCCATTAGCTTTTCAACAGGTACATTTATGTTGTCGATGGATCGATTGAATTTGTCTTTATTCATAAAGATAGCCCTCCTTTAAAATGGGTCTTAACTCTTTTTTCGCCCTATTTAAGTGTGATTTCACGGTTCCTTCCGGGTAATTCATGATGGTGGCAATTTCCTTAATGGACAAATCGTGATAATACCTCAACAAAATAATGGTCTTAACAGTAGGATTTAAGAATTTAAATGCTTCTGATAAATCCATCGAATGCATGATAAAATCAACATTTTCAGAAGCGATTAATTCAGTAAAGATTTCCTCATTATCTGTAGTAAAATGGCGAGACTCTTTCCGAATAAAATCGATC
>NZ_CATKPV010000083.1:0-14994 GCF_949768135.1 Bacillus sp. IT-79MI2
ATAAAGCACGAGTCAATTGACTCGTGCTTTTTTATTTCCTAAGAAATAGGGGATTGTTGATCTAATAAAAACAGTAAAACATAGTAAGGGATTTTCTTTGTAGAGATTCCTAAAAATTGATAAATAAATGGGTAATCTTCGGAGGCATAGCTTCCTAATAAGTCGTACCACCAGTCGGTCTCGTAGCGAGAAATCATGCTTAAATTGTAGAGCAATAAATAATGTATGAGTGGTTCTGGTAAGAATAATTTACAACTTCTTACGTCTTTAGTTATTGGCAAATAGTAAGTGCTGGTGTTGCAATCAAAAGATAAAGGTGTACTGTACAAAGGGTTCCATGTTTTAGTGGAAGCTGAGAATAGTAGATCAGATTCAAAGGTTTCACTTGGTGTGTACTGTATACTGAGATGTTTACAAGATGTTTCTATGTAACGAGAAAAACGCTCTTTCGTCATATGTAGACGATCAAGTATGTTGGAAGAAAATGAAATATGATGTTCGTCTACCGTATGAACCGTATATAACATTTTCTCTTTTTGACTATACTGGAATAAGGTTTTTAATTCGGGGATTTTCCCCATTAGTTCTAACATAATAAATTTCTCGGCCTCCAAGTGTTTCATGTGAAACATCCGTTCTGCAACATGGGTGAATAATCCATTCTTCTGCACTTTAACCTCATCCTCTAAAAACTGATATCCTTGTTTTTTTCGTTTACGTGTTGTTACTCCATGTGCCAAAACTGTTGTTGTTTCTGGATAGTTAGGATCAACAGTTAATAAGCACGCTTTTAAAAGTTGACTCATTCCATAAAATAACAGCATAGGTTGGATTGAAAAAGGTGCAGTTTTACATAATTCATAATAACTTTTTCCGTGCTCTAAGTAATAAATAAAAGGGTAACAATTTTCGAAGCTTTTTTTTTCAGCGTTTTCAATAGGTAATTTTTCATAACAGCGGGCAAGATAACGCTGTACATGTTGGGATGAAAAAAAGAAACTTAATTGCTGCCAAGTATGAGATGTATGATGCATATATTACGCTCCTTTTATTATCTAAAAATTCTAACATTTACGCACTTTCTTGACAGTATTTTAACCAATTGTTAAGCTACTAATAATAATTTCTGGTATCATGGGGGGAACAATTATGTGGGAATCTAAATTTGTTAAAGAAGGTTTGACATTCGATGATGTATTACTTGTACCAGCGAAGTCAGATGTATTGCCAAGAGAAGTAAGTGTTAAGACAGTTCTATCTGAAAGCTTGCAGTTAAACATTCCTTTAATTAGCGCAGGAATGGATACAGTAACAGAAGCTGATATGGCCATTGCAATGGCACGTCAAGGTGGTTTAGGGGTTATTCATAAGAATATGTCTATCGAGCACCAAGCTGAGCAGGTTGATAAAGTAAAACGCTCTGAAAGCGGCGTTATTTCAGATCCTTTCTTTTTAACTCCGGATCATCAAGTATATGATGCAGAGCATCTTATGGGAAAATATCGTATCTCAGGTGTACCAATTGTAAATAACTTAGAAGAGCAAAAATTAGTTGGTATTATTACAAACCGTGATATGCGTTTTATTCAAGACTACTCTATTAAAATTTCCGATGTAATGACAAAAGAAAAGTTGATTACAGCTCCAGTTGGCACTACGCTAGAAGAAGCTGAAAAGATCCTACAGAAATATAAAATTGAAAAGCTCCCTCTTGTTGATAATAACGGTGTATTACAAGGGCTTATCACAATTAAAGATATTGAAAAAGTAATTGAGTTTCCAAACTCAGCAAAAGACAAGCAAGGTCGTTTGTTAGTTGGAGCAGCAGTTGGTGTAACTGCAGACGCTGTTCTTCGTATCGATGCGTTAGTAAAAGCAAACGTAGACGTAATTGTACTTGATACAGCTCATGGACATTCTCAAGGTGTTATTGAGAAGGTGAAAGAAGTTCGTGCAAAGTATCCAGCATTAAATATTATTGCAGGTAACGTTGCCACAGCTGAAGCGACACGCGCATTAATTGAAGCAGGTGCAAATGTTATCAAAGTTGGTATTGGACCAGGTTCTATTTGTACAACACGCGTTGTAGCTGGTGTTGGTGTACCACAATTAACAGCTGTATATGATTGTGCGACAGAAGCTCGTAAGCACGGTATTCCAGTCATTGCCGATGGTGGTATTAAATACTCTGGTGATATGGTAAAAGCTTTAGCGGCAGGGGCACACGTTGTAATGCTCGGTAGTATGTTTGCTGGTGTAGCAGAAAGCCCAGGAGAAACTGAAATTTATCAAGGGCGCCAATTTAAAGTGTATCGCGGTATGGGTTCTGTAGGAGCGATGGAAAAAGGAAGTAAAGATCGTTACTTCCAAGAAGGTAATAAAAAACTTGTTCCAGAAGGTATCGAAGGCCGTGTGCCATATAAAGGACCTTTAGCTGATACAGTTCACCAATTAGTTGGTGGTTTACGTGCAGGTATGGGGTATTGCGGAGCAAATGACTTAGAATTCTTACGTGAGAATGCACAATTTATTCGTATGTCAGGTGCTGGTTTACGTGAAAGTCACCCACATCACGTACAAATTACAAAAGAGGCACCAAATTACTCTTTATAATGTCTTATATGTAAATAGATGGAGATTTGATATCTCTGTCTATTTTTTTTTGATTATGTTAGAATAACGGTTATGTGAGTACAAAGATATTGGGGGTAAAAGAAGTGAAAGGTATGTTTTGCAAGCGATTCATTGCAATGGTAGCAGTGCTTACACTATTTTGTAGCATGTTTGTTACATATGGTAGTGCATCGGCAGAAACAGGTGCTGCTTTAAATGTTGAAGCAGGAGCAGCCATTTTAGTAGAAGCAGATTCTGGAAAAATTTTATATCAAAAAAATGCAGATGAATTATTAGCGATTGCTAGTATGACAAAAATGATGAGTGAATACTTAGTTAATGAAGCGGTGGCTAAAGGGAAACTTAAGTGGGACCAAAAGGTAAAAGTTTCTGAATACGCACATACGATTTCACAAGATCGCTCATTATCAAACGTTCCATTGGAAAATGGTGGCTCTTACACGGTAAAAGAGCTATATGAAGCGATGGCAATTTATTCTGCAAATGGAGCAACAATTGCTTTAGCTGAAGCAATTGCAGGTAAAGAAGCAGATTTCGTAAAAATGATGAATGATAAAGCAAAAGAGCTTGGATTGAAGAATTATAAATTCGTAAACTCTACTGGCTTAACAAATCATGATTTAAAAGGACAACAACCTGAAGGTACAACTCCAGACGAGGAAAATAAAATGTCTGCTAGAGATTGTGCAATTTTAGCACAACATCTTATTCAAGATTTTCCAAAAGTATTAGAAACAGCTAAAATTCCGAAAAAAGTATTCCAAGAAGGTGGAAAATATCCTATTAAAATGGATAACTGGAATTGGATGCTAAAAGGATTAGTTAAGGAATATGAAGGTGTAGATGGTTTGAAAACAGGATCTACTCCAGAAGCTGGAGATTGTTTTACGGGTACAGCTGAAAGAAATGATATGCGTTTGATTTCTGTCGTTATTAAAACAAATTCTCATACAGCACGTTTTGACGAAACAAAGAAATTGTTTGATTACGGTTTTACAAACTTTGAAGTGAAAAAGGTATATCCAAAAGGATCTACGGTAAAAGGACATGAAACTGTACGAGTAGAAAATGCGAAAGATAAAGATGTAACAATTCAGACTAAACAAGCAATTACGCTTCCGATGTTAAAAGGAAGTAAAGACGTCTATAAAACAGAATTTAAAGACGTAAGTAAAGATAAAGAAGCACCAATTAAAAAAGGTACAACACTTGGTCAAATGGTTATATCACCTAAAGATAATAATGATCCTGGATTCCTATTAGGTAAATCATTACAAGTAGATCTTATTACAAAATCAGAAGTAGAAAAGGCAAACTGGTTTGTACGTTCTATGCGTGGTATTGGTTCTTTCTTTAGTGGTATTTGGAACAGTGCTGCTGACACAGTAAAAGGTTGGTTTTAAGAGCTCCTCGTTGTAGGAGCTTTTTTTATTCCTATTTTTCATACCGACTTTATGAAAAAGTAGTGGACAAGTCTCTAATAGTTAGTGGTAGAATGTAAGAGTATTCTCAATTTTCGCCGTTAATGGGGAAAAGCAATTCACCTAGGGGGGTTTTTGTACATGACAAATGTAACAGGGACAGAACGTGTAAAACGTGGAATGGCAGAAATGCAAAAAGGCGGCGTTATCATGGACGTAGTTAACGCTGAGCAAGCAAGAATTGCAGAGGAAGCGGGCGCAGTTGCTGTTATGGCACTAGAGCGCGTTCCTGCAGATATTCGTGCAGCAGGTGGCGTTGCACGTATGGCAGATCCAACAATTGTTGAAGAAGTTATGGGTGCTGTATCAATTCCAGTTATGGCAAAATGCCGTATTGGTCACCTCGTGGAAGCACGTGTACTGGAATCATTAGGGGTAGACTACATTGATGAGAGTGAAGTATTAACTCCAGCTGATGAAGTATATCATTTAAATAAACGTGATTACACTGTTCCATTTATATGTGGATGTCGTGATATTGGAGAAGCAGCGCGTCGTATTGCAGAAGGTGCATCTATGCTTCGTACAAAAGGCGAGCCTGGAACAGGGAACATTGTAGAAGCAGTACGTCATATGCGTCAAGTAAACGCAGAAATCCGTCAAGTTGCGAGCCTACGTGAAGACGAATTAATGACATATGCAAAAAATACTGGTGCTCCGTATGAAGTATTACTTGAAATCAAACGTCTTGGTCGCCTACCAGTTGTAAACTTTGCAGCAGGTGGTGTAGCAACGCCAGCAGATGCTGCATTAATGATGCAACTTGGTGCAGATGGTGTGTTCGTAGGATCTGGTATCTTCAAATCAGAAAACCCAGAAAAATTTGCACGTGCTATTGTTGAAGCAACGACACATTACGAAGATTATGAGCTAATTGCAAGCCTTTCTAAAGGATTAGGTACTGCAATGAAAGGTGTCGAAATTTCAACATTATTACCAGAACAACGCATGCAAGAACGCGGTTGGTAATTAAAGGAGATTTTCAAATGGTTAAAGTCGGTGTATTGGCTCTTCAAGGAGCTGTTCGCGAGCATGTAAAGGCAGTTGAAGCAAGTGGTGCAGATGCTGTAATTGTAAAGCGTGTAGAGCAACTTGAAGAAATTGATGGTCTTATTTTACCAGGCGGTGAAAGTACAACAATGCGCCGTCTTATCGATAAGTACGATTTTATGGGGGCACTTCGTGAATTTGCGAAATCTGGTAAACCAATGTTCGGTACGTGTGCAGGTATGATTTTGCTTGCAAACAATCTTATTGGTTATGAAGAATCTCATATTGGCGCTATGGATATTACAGTTGAACGTAATGCGTTTGGACGCCAAAAGGATAGCTTCGAAGCTGCTCTTTCAATAAAAGGTGTAGGGGAAGACTTTATTGGCGTGTTTATTCGTGCACCATACGTTGTAAGTGTAGGAGATAAAGTAGAAGTTCTTTCTATGCACAATGATCGAATGGTAGCAGTAAGACAAGGACCATTTTTAGCAGCTTCTTTCCATCCGGAGTTAACGGATGACCATCGTGTTACAGCATATTTTGTACAGATGGTGAAAGAGGCGAAAATGAAAAAAGTTGTATAAGTAACTTGCAACTTGTGTAAGATTATAGTAAATTGATGATAACAATTTTATAAAATAAACGTGTTGATAGGAAGTAGTAACAAATGATGTTTCTTATAGAGAGTCGGTGGCTGGTGGAAACCGATAGAAACAGTTTGTGAATCCATCCTGGAATGAAATGTGGAATATCTTTATGATTAGTAAACATTTCCGGTGAAGAGTCGTTATTTCTACTTGAGAGGAAAGCAATATTGCTTTCAACTAGGGTGGCAACGCGGGTTAACTCCCGTCCCTTTTTACAGGGACGGGAGTTTTTTGTGTTTTATAAAATAAAAGGAGGAATATATAATGCTTGATATTAAATTTTTACGCACGAATTTTGAAGAAGTAAAAGAAAAATTACAGCATAGAGGCGAAGATTTAACTGATTTTGGTCGTTTCGAAGAACTAGATACAAGAAGAAGAGAATTACTTGTTCAAACAGAAGAATTAAAGAGCAAGCGTAATGAAGTATCTCAACAAATCTCTGTACTAAAGCGTGAAAAGAAAGATGCAGAAGCGTTAATCTTAGAGATGCGTGAAGTAGGAGAGAAAGTAAAAGATCTTGATAATGAGCTTCGTACAGTTGAAGAAGATTTAGAGAGATTAATGCTTTCTATTCCAAATATCCCACATGAATCTGCACCAATCGGCGAAACAGAAGATGATAACGTGGTAGCGCGTACTTGGGGAGAAGTAAAAGAATTTAACTTTGAACCAAAACCTCACTGGGATCTTGCAACTGATTTAGGGATTTTAGATTTTGAGCGTGCTGCTAAAGTAACGGGAAGCCGCTTTGTATTCTATAAAGGTGCAGGTGCAAGATTAGAACGTGCTTTAATTGGCTTTATGCTGGATCTTCATACTGATGAACATGGATATGAAGAAGTTTTACCTCCGTATATGGTAAACCGTGCAAGTATGACAGGAACGGGACAACTTCCAAAGTTTGAAGAAGATGCGTTCCGTATTGAGAGTGAAGATTACTTCTTAATTCCTACAGCTGAGGTTCCTGTAACAAACATGCACCGTGACGAAATCTTAAGTCCAGAGCAATTACCAATTCGTTATGCAGCATTTAGCTCTTGTTTCCGTTCTGAAGCAGGATCAGCTGGACGCGATACGCGTGGTTTAATCCGTCAGCATCAATTTAATAAAGTTGAGCTTGTGAAATTTGTTAAACCAGAAGATTCTTATGAAGAATTAGAAAAATTAACAAATGATGCGGAACGCGTGTTACAATTATTAGGTCTACCATATCGTGTTATGAGCATGTGTACAGGAGATTTAGGATTTACAGCAGCGAAGAAATACGATATTGAAGTATGGATTCCAAGCTATGGCACGTATCGTGAGATTTCTTCTTGTAGTAACTTCGAAGCATTCCAAGCAAGACGTGCGAATATTCGCTTCCGTCGTGAGCCGAATGCAAAACCAGAACCTGTTCATACACTAAATGGATCTGGACTTGCAATTGGACGTACAGTTGCAGCTGTTTTAGAAAACTATCAACAAGAAGATGGTACAATTATAATTCCAGAAGTTCTTCGCCCTTATATGGGAGGGAAAACAGTTATTAAATAAATTGAAACTTTCATCGGTATGAGTGTTGTCAGTGAAAAAATTGTAGGAAAAGGAGGTTGTTTTTTCCTTTTCCTACAATTTATTATGGTGTACTTGACTAACTGTTTTTCTTTTGATATTATATTTGATGTCAATATGGAGGTATACCCAAGTCTGGCTGAAGGGATCGGTCTTGAAAACCGACAGGCGGCGAGAGTCGCGCGGGGGTTCGAATCCCTCTACCTCCTCCAGATATAATTGACAACAGCGCATATAAGTGGAGATTGGAGAACTCGTTACCAACACGTAACGAGTTTTTATTTTAAAACCAATCAGAAAGTATGATGTAAGGCGAGAAAAAGCCTTATGAAACACTCATATTCCGATGATTATCTTCATAGATATGAAAGGAGTCAACATGGATCTTATTATACAAACGTTTCCTTTAGATGGAAAAACTTTATACTATGTACAATGTCCAGTCTGTAAGAACAATAGAATTTTAAATAGTGGTGCAAACGTATCACGTATTATAAGTGATGATACATTCCGCAAACTTTGCGGTTGTACTTGTAATGTGAAGAAAGAATTGAAAAAAGTAGAAGCACCGAAACAAACTACGAAAAAAGAAGTAGCTCCAAAACGTACTGGTAAAGTATTAACAGCAATCATTAATGGAAAAGAAATGACCGTTAAAGAAATTGCTGAGACATATGATATTAGTACAAGTACGGTTCGTCAGCGTATTAATGCTGGGAAACCAGAGAGCGAAATTATTGCTCCAACGAAAAAGAAAAAGTAAGTTAATAGGAAAACCCGTGCATCCGCACGGGTTTTTTATTTTACAAGCTTACGTGTTTGTTTTAAGAAATGACCAATTTTCTTAATAATTGGTTCAATTGAGTCTTCATCCTTTAAAATATCGTATTCATTAATATTTAAGCGTAGGACAGGACATGAATTAAAGTTATTAATCCAGTTTTCATAACGTCCGTGCATTTCTTGCCAATACTCAATTGGAGTTTGTTGTTCCATAGGGCGACCACGTTCTTGAATACGACTGACAATATCATCAAAAGAACCTTCTAGATAGATTAATAAGTCTGGGTGTGGGAAGTAAGGTGTCATAACCATTGCATCGAATAACCCTTTATATGTTTCATAATCTGTTTCTGTCATTGTTCCTTTTTCGTGATGCATTTTCGCAAAAATGCCAGTATCTTCATAGATAGAACGATCCTGTACAAAGCCACCGCCGTATTCGAAAATTCTTTTTTGTTCTTTAAATCTTTCTGCTAAAAAATAAACTTGTAAGTGAAAGCTCCAGCGCGTGAAATCAGCATAGAACTTATCTAAATATGGATTTGAATCTACTTTTTCAAATGATGTTCGGTAACCTAAAGCATTGGCAAGTGTGGTTGTCATAGTTGATTTACCAACGCCAACTGTACCAGCAATTGTAATTACTGCATCATTTGGTATATCATACTTTTGCCTTAAATTCATTGCTATTTCGTCCCCTTTAAGAGTGTATTTTGGAGAGTAGATAAAATTACATTTAGATCGTCACTGTTCTTCACGAAATCCATGTTATCTCCATTGAATTTTAATACCGGAATATCAGGATGGTCCTTTTTAAAAGCATCCATTGCCGTTTCATAATCTTTAGTGAGTTGTAGTAAGTAATTCGGATCCATGTTTTTCTCAAATTCACGTCCACGCATTGCAATTCGTTTTTGTAATGTTTCTAGACTTGCTGTTAAATATACAATGACATTTGGTACGGGCATATCTTGCGTAAGAATACGATAAATTTGCATGTACTTGTCATATTGAGCGTCTTTTAATGAGCGAGATGCAAAAATTAAATTTTTAAGTATATGATAATCTGCTACCACTGGTTTACGATGATTCAAGTATTTTATATTAATGTCTTCCAATTGTTTATAGCGATTGCAAAGAAAGAACATTTCTGTTTGGAAACTCCATTCTTCAATGTTTTCATAAAATTTCCCTAAGAAAGGATTTTCATCGACAATCTCTTTTAATAAATGGAGTTGCATGTGAGTTGAAATTTCCTTCGCTAGTGAAGTTTTTCCAACACCGATAGGTCCTTCAACCGTAATAAATGGTACTCCGGTCACGCTGTTTCCTCCTTTCAATTCATAATTTCCTGTAAATAAAAAGCACAAAACAGAATTATTGTAGCACAAGAGGGAAGCAAGCGGACTAATTTGTCATAAAAAGTTGGAAAATCGACGCATGCTATTCAAGTTTTAATTGAAAAGAGGGTGTAATATTTGCCTTTAATGTTGTTTCCATTATTTTTAAAGCGTGTTTATTATCTTGATCAGAGTTAGAAGCAGTGCAATCTTGAGGTACATATAGAGTATAGTTCCTCATATGAGCGTCATTGGCTGTAAAAAGGATGCAGATGTTTCCTGCAATCCCTGTTATGATAAGTTTTTCAACTTTTAAATGTCCTAATAAAGAATTTAAGGGAGTTTCATAAAATGCTGAATAATGTGGTTTAATAAACACATAATCATCTGCCCCGGGAGCGATTGCTTGTATAATGTTTTTGCTATAATTATTTGTACAATGAGTAATAAGTTGATCGATATCAGCTCTCCATAGTTGATAGTGATCGTTAATATAAATAACAGGATAACCATTCATTTTCATTGTTTGTTTTAAGTGTAAAATAGGATCTGTAATCATTTTACATTTTTGTGCGAGGATTGGTCCATGCGAGAATTGGAAGTCGTTAATCATGTCAATAATGAGCAATGCGGTATTTTTCATATGTAATCACCCTTCCTTTTTCTTTAGAGTGGATTGAATGTATGAAAGTTATCCCGTATCTGTAAGGAGAAGTGTAATTGAATAGTATGTATATGAATATAAATTGAAAAACTGACATAAAACCTTTCTTTTTGGGCTGGAGAGAGAATCCGATCATGCGTAGAAGCATTCAGATCCTTTTCCTGCGCCATGTCAAGTGAAAACAAAAGGATAAAATGAGTGGAGTTTACTTTTTGTTCTGCGTAGCAAGGGATTATATGTCCGAAAATCAAAATGGATTGATATAGTAGTAAAGGGTTATAATACTTTATTCGTAATGAGAGGACTGTATTATGGAACAAGATATTTATTTTATGCAGCTTGCAATAGAAGAAGCGAAGAAAGCTGAAGAAATACAAGAAGTTCCGATTGGAGCTGTTATTGTACTCGGTGGGGAAGTAATCAGCGTTGCTCACAATTTAAGAGAGACAGAGCAACGATCAATTGCTCATGCAGAGTTATTAGCTATAGATGAAGCTTGTAAAAAGTTAGGTACGTGGCGTTTAGAAAATGCAACGTTATACGTTACATTAGAACCATGTCCAATGTGCGCAGGTGGAATTGTGTTATCCCGTGTAAAACGTGTTGTATATGGTGCAAGTGATCCAAAGGGTGGATGTGCAGGCACTTTAATGAACCTTTTAACGGACGAGCGTTTTAATCACCAATGTGAAGTAGTATCTGGTGTGATGGAAGAAGAATGTGGCATGTTGTTAACGAATTTTTTTAGAGAACTTCGTAAAAGAAGGAAAGAGAAGAAGGGAAAATTGGATAAAAATACAGGTACTTAACATATTTGCAATTTATGAAGAAACAAGTTATACTGATATTGCCTTCATTAAGGCAACCGAATATTGGTTTTAACTTTGCCGTGCTAAGCGGGGAGGTAGCGGTGCCCTGTACTCGCAATCCGCTCTAGCGAGGCCGAATCCCTTCTCGAGGTTATGTTACTGTAAGGCCTGCCTTAAGTAAGTGGTGTTGACGTTTGGGTCCTGCGCAACGGGACCCCGTGAACCTTGTCAGGTCCGGAAGGAAGCAGCAATAAGCGGGTTTTCTCGTGTGCCGCAGGAGTGCCTGAACCGAGCTAACTGCTTAAGTAACGCTTATGGTACGTAATCGACAGAAGGTGCACGGCAGTTATATATGTATACAAAACTCACCTTATATAAAGAGGTGGGTTTTTTGTATAGAAAATAACTTTTGGAATCTATAAACAGAATGGGTTATAATATACAAGATAATAACCTTTGAGGGAGGCCGTATTTTCGTGTCATACCAAGCGTTATACCGAACATGGAGACCGCAAAATTTTGAAGATGTAGTCGGTCAAAAGCACGTAACAAAAACGTTGCAAAATGCCCTTCTTCAAGAGAAAGCTTCGCATGCTTATTTATTTTCAGGCCCGAGAGGAACGGGTAAAACGACAATTGCAAAAGTATTTGCAAAGACAATTAACTGTGAGCATGCTCCAGTAGCTGAACCTTGTAATGAATGCCCTGCGTGTTTAGGTATTACACAAGGGTCTATTTCGGATGTATTAGAAATTGATGCGGCTTCAAATAACGGTGTAGATGAAATTCGAGATATAAGAGATAAAGTAAAGTATGCCCCAAGTGCAGTGAGATATAAAGTGTACATTATTGATGAGGTCCACATGCTTTCTATGGGAGCTTTTAATGCGCTTTTAAAGACGTTAGAAGAACCACCACAACATGTTATCTTTATTTTAGCGACTACAGAGCCTCATAAAATCCCACCTACAATCATTTCACGCTGTCAACGTTTTGAATTTCGGAAGATATCAGTACATGATATTGTAGAGAGATTAGCGACGGTTGTTACAAATGAAGGTACAAAGGTAGAAGATGAAGCATTACAAATTGTTGCACGTGCTGCTGAGGGCGGTATGCGTGATGCACTCAGTCTGATCGACCAAGCTATTTCTTATAGCGATGAAGTAGTTACGACTGAAGATGTCTTAGCGGTAACGGGTTCTGTTTCTCAACAATATTTAGGTAACCTTGTAGAATGTATACGCGAGAATGATGTATCAAGAGCATTGCGTATTATTGATGATATGATGAGTAAAGGAAAAGACCCAGTTCGTTTTATGGAAGATTTCATTTACTATTATCGTGATATGCTCTTATATCAAACTTCACCACAATTGGAACATATGTTAGAACGGGTAATTGTAGATGATCAGTTCCGTATGCTAAGTGAAGCGATGCAACCTGAGATGATTTATGAAATTATTCATACGCTCAGTAAGGGGCAACAGGAGATGAAGTGGACAAATCATCCGCGAATTTTCTTAGAAGTTGTTATGGTGCAAATTTGCCAGCAATTTATGGTGCAGACAAATGGTGCAGACCGTTTGCAAGCAATTATGAATAGAATGCAACAACTAGAAAAAGAACTAGAACATGTGAAGAAGAATGGTGTACCAGCTGGTGCGCAACAGGAAGTAAGAGAGATACGTACAACGCCAAAACCTGTGCGGACAGGAAGTATGAAAATACCTGTTGGACGGGTACATGAAGTATTAAAGCAAGCGAAACGCCAAGATTTAGAGCAATTAAAAGGTATATGGGGTGAGCTGCTAGGAAGACTTAAATCCTATAATAAAGTAGCGTTTGCTGTATTATTAGAGAATAGTGAACCAGTTGCAGCTTCTGAAGATTCTTATGTGTTAGCTTTCCAATATGAGATACATTGCAAAATGGCAAGTGAAAATCGTGATGCAATGGATACCGTAGAACAAATTCTTTTTGAATTGTTGAGTAAAAGGTTGAATATGATTGCAATTCCAAAGAGTGAGTGGGGGAAAATTCGCGAAGAGTTTTTACAACGTGAAGGTGGAAATTCAGAAGAAGCTGCGGAACAAAAAGTAGATCCTCTCGTAGAAGAGGCGGTAAAATTAGTAGGGCAACAACTTATTGAAATAAAAGAATAACAACAATTAGGAGGAATTTATTATGATGCGTGGCGGAATGGGAAATATGAATAACATGATGAAACAAATGCAAAAAATGCAAAAGCAAATGGCGAAAGCACAAGAGGAACTTGGTGAAAAAACAGTTGAAGGTACAGCTGGCGGCGGAATGGTTACCGTTATTGTAAATGGTCACAAGCAAATTATTGAAGTGAAAATTAAAGAAGAAGTTGTAGACCCAGAAGATATCGAAATGTTACAAGACCTTGTGTTAGCTGCAACAAATGATGCACTTAAGCAAGCTGAGGAACTTTCAAACTCTACAATGGGGCAATTCACAAAAGGCTTAAACTTACCAGGTGGAATGTTCTAGTAGGAGGATATTGATATATGCATTATCCAGAACCGATTTCAAAGCTTATCGATAGCTTTATGAAGTTGCCGGGGATTGGTCCGAAAACGGCAGTCCGATTGGCTTTCTTCGTGTTAGATATGAAAGAAGACGACGTATTAGACTTTGCTAAATCACTTGTAAATGCAAAGCGAAATTTAACATACTGTTCTGTTTGTGGACATATTACAGATCGTGATCCTTGTTATATTTGTGATGATTCACATCGTGACCAATCGGTTGTTTGTGTTGTACAGGAAGCAAAAGATGTAATCGCAATGGAAAAAATGAAAGAATATCAAGGTGTCTATCATGTGCTTCGTGGTGCAATCTCACCAATGGAGGGAATTGGACCGGAGGACATTAATATTCCACAGTTATTAAAAAGGTTACAAGATGAAACTGTACAAGAAGTTATTTTAGCAACGAACCCGAATATTGAAGGGGAAGCTACAGCGATGTATATTTCCCGCCTCTTAAAACCGACAGGTATTAAAGTGACTCGTATTGCGCATGGTCTTCCCGTTGGTGGAGATTTAGAATATGCGGATGAAGTAACGCTATCGAAGGCTCTAGAAGGCCGTAGAGAAATATAAGAGGAGAAATCAAAATGTTTTTTCAAAAAAAGGGCAAGTTGCGAAAAGAATATGATGATAAGTTAATTGCTGTATTAGAAAAAGTGAAGAATGAGTGGTTACGTCAAAAAAGGATGGTAGAACAAAGTGTCGAACCATCTCAAGATGTACTATGTTCTTTGAAAATAGCAGAAGCAAAATACTTTTTCTTACTAAAAGAAGCAAAAAGGCGTCCTGTAAAAATGGAGCAATGGTAAAAGACCCTGTTTTTTAAAATAGGGTCTTTTCTTTATACTATTATTCTCGGGCGGCGAAATCTCAATCTAAAAATTCGGCGGAATTATGAGTGATCAATTGCTCGTAAAATCCCGATCAGTGAGAACTAATAATTAGTAGGGATGAATCCCCACGCTGATTAAAATAATTGAACGGTATTTTTTGCTTCCTTGTCCCATACAAATAGAGTGTATAGGTTATATAAGGAGGGGGAAAATGAACGCTACATTGATTATTGGTGGAATTCTTGCTTTGGTATTTGTTTTGCTGATTTTTGGCGCTTCAGTGAAGCCGTTGCACTTCATAGGAAAGATATTCGTTAAAGTGATGATAGGTGTAGTATTATTGTTTGCCGTTAATGTGATTGGAACATATTTTGGTTTTCATATTCCAATTAATATTGGTACAGCTTCTATTTCTAGCATTTTGGGGGTGCCGGGTATTTGTGCTTTAGTTATCATTAAATTATATATAATGCCAGGATGAATAACATTTTGGCATTTATTTTAAAAAAGTGAAAAATAGTGTTGACTTATTAATTGTTAATGTGATAAATTAATAAGCGTCGTCAACGACAAAAGAAAAAAGAAGTTGACGAAGTGATTGAGAAATGTTATATTGTAAAAGTCGCTGAAACGCGATGTTGAACTTTGAAAACTAAACGAAACAAACAACGTGAAACGTCAATTTTTATTTTAGA
>NZ_CATKPV010000084.1:0-254760 GCF_949768135.1 Bacillus sp. IT-79MI2
GTAAGGTCTCCTTTATTAAGTCAAAGCGGTTGATTTCATATTCTATATATAAATTGTGGTATAATTTACATATAGGGGGAAAGTAGATGACACAACATAAAGAAGAACAAATGAACCAAGCACTTGCATTGTTTTATTTTGCATATAAAACATTTACAGAAAAACCAGATGAAATTATAAAAGAGTATGGTATACAGCGAGTGCATCATCGAATCTTATTTTTTATTGCTCGTTTTCCAGGGCTTAGTATAAATGAATTGTTATCTCTGTTAGAAATAAGTAAACAAGCTCTTCACGGACCACTCCGTCAGCTTCTTGAAAAAGGGCTTATTGAAAGCAATGAAGCAGAACACGATCGTCGTGTGAAACAGCTTGTCCTAACAAAAGAAGGAGCAGAACTAGAGAGAAAGTTAAGCGATGTGCAAAGAAAACAAATGGGAAGTATTTTTTCAACATTTGGTGAAACATGTGAAGAAAACTGGCATCAAGTGATGACCGAACTAGCAAATAGCCGTTTAGGTTTTGATGCATGGTTATCTAAGCGTGAAGAACCAGTTGATTAAAATGAGTAAATAAATCATTCGTCTGTTTTTAGAGTTTGAAAAAGAACCGATTTTATCCATGTATTTTGGCAACTATGGATAAATCATAGAATAAATGGATAAAAAATTAACATTACCAGATACTTTATTACGTGTACGCATTGCAAAATTTAAATTTTCATTTCCGGAAGGGGATTATTATGATAAAACTTGTACTCATTCGTCACGGACAAAGTTTATGGAATCTTGAAAACAGATTTACAGGATGGACAGATGTAGACTTATCAAAAAATGGATTAAATGAAGCAAGAGAAGCAGGTGCAATTTTAAAAAACAATGGATATACGTTTGATTTTGCGTATACGTCTGTTTTAAAACGGGCAATTCGAACGTTGTGGATTATTCTACATGAAATGGATCTTGCATGGGTTCCTGTACATAAATCATGGAAGTTAAATGAAAGACATTATGGAGCATTGCAAGGATTAAATAAGGATGAGACAGCAAAGAAATATGGTGATGAGCAAGTTCATATATGGAGAAGAAGTACTGATGTAAGACCGCCAGCACTTACTGAAGATGATCCAAGATATAAGTTGTTGAAAAAAGGGGAGTTTCCACTTACTGAGTGCTTAGAGGATACGGAACAAAGAGTATTGGACTTTTGGCATAATGAAATTGCACCGATGTTACAATCTGGACAAAAGGTAATTATCTCATCGCATGGAAATACGATTCGCTCTCTTGTAAAATATTTAGATAATCTATCGGATGATGGTGTTGTATCATTAAATATTCCGACGAGTATACCACTCGTATATGAACTAGATGAAAATTTACGCCCAATTCGTCATTACTATTTAAGTATGGATGGTGAAGTTCCGGAAGGTGTGATTCCGAAACATATATCCTGATAAAAAATATTTGTGAAAATTTGAAATGTATGCTTGTCTACATATAAAATGTAGATTCATTATAAAAGATGTGGCTTCCTTCTCATGTATATGCAATGCAGCTAACTTTAGAAGGTTGTCCATGTCTTTTGTCATAATGAGAGAAAGTTGAGCATGTAATGATATCGTGAGAAGTTTTTGAATGGAGGGTGATGTGATTGACAGTCTCTAACATTCGAATTGGTTTGTTTTTTCTCGTACTAGTCTTTTTATTTCTTATTTTCTTTTACTGGAGAAATGAAGAATTGTACGAAGAGAAAAAGCAATTTATTCGAAAAACATGGTATGGTGTGTTTATTACATCAGTCACAATTTATTTCATGATGAAAGGTATTGATTTAACCCTCTGGAAAAATATTTTGATGTTCGTTGCAATGGTGGTATTTGTTGATATTGCATTTATTTTAACTCCAAACATTTCTGAAATATGGGGTGCAAAATTTAGTGATATCGGAAAGACCGTTCAATCTATTAAACGATCATTAATTGCTTCGAAAGCACGAGGTGAGATCTACACAACAATTATTCAAAATGTAAACCCAGCAGCATTTGGTACGATGGAGTGGCAAACTGAAACAGAATATGCACAAAGTTTAAATGTATTTCTTGATACGTATGCAGAAAAAAATGGGGCGAAGATTGTGGTATTTGTGACAGAAGATGAATTAAATACAAATTTCCGTGGCATCCGCTCTCAATTTAGTATTACAGTACCTTTAGAGTATATAGAGCAGTTAAATGAACAAAAGGCGGTGCAAGTTGAAAATGTCGGCATCATACCAGCGAAAATCGTAAAAGATGTTTGCATTGTTATTGATGGTCAAAAGAACAATCTTCAAGATCGTGACTTTGAAAATGTATATAATTTAACGATTCATCATAGTTATTTTAATAAGTAAGGACAGAATATCAATTCTGTCCTTTTCTCCTATACATAATTTAGAACAAATTCTGAGGAAATCGGACAAAAAATGAATAAAATTGGACAATCATCCCTACACTAGCAGGTAGAGGTGATTGTAGTGGAAAAAGAATATAGTAATGAATTTTTTAAAGAAGAGACTGAGGATACAACAGATTTTTCTTTAATAAAAGGAGATACAATGCAGCAAGTAGAAGAGTTAGAAGAAGAATTAAAAAGAAAAGGATAGAAGTGCAACCTGTCCATATTTCATATATAATAAAGATAGACAAAGATTGTATCTTTTTTACAAAAGGGGGAGGAGAAAATGCAAGAAATGAAACAACAAAAACTTGCTTTTTTTAAGAAAGAAAAAGAAGCATCAAATACAGATTTCTCTCTTGTAAAAGGTGCATTAACGGAAAATATTAATAGACTAGAAAAGCTTATGAATGGTGATGCATCAAAATATATGCAAGGGAAAAAATTGAAAGAAAATGCATAGAAGCATTTTCTTTTTTATTTCTTCTTCATTCCCACCCCAAACTCCTCAAAATTTAATTTCTCATAGAATGGGATATTTTCCTTTGTACAAAGTAATCGTAGGTGTAGGTTCTGTTTTTGACATTTCACTATTAATTTTTGAACGATTTCCTTTCCAATCCCTCGATTTTGAAATGATGGATGAACGACCAATCCACATAGATAAGCGTTAATTACCCCATCTGAAATGATACGCCCTGTTGCAATTAATTGACCGTTGTCATAAGCGCTTATAATAAAAGTACTTTGAGTGAGGGTATTATGCATTTGCTCTTTTAAAAGCTTTAAATAATCATTCCAACCGACGGAATCGTATAAATCGAAAATATGTTCAGGACAAGGAAGGTTTCTGTAAAATACATATGCATTCTCCTTAATTTTTTAAATGTAGTATAAAATCATACTAATATTCTGTGAAATGGATATGGGATAGTTTTTGATAAATAGAAGTGATAGATCTACATCTTTAATAAAAAGTAAAATGATGAAGCATGGTATAATGGTAAAGAAAAGAATAATTTGAAATTCAAAGATTTATCTAATCAGTTTTATTTAAGAGAGGAGCTTCAAAATGTATTCTAATTTAGAACAATTAACAAAGCACCCTGTATTTTATCATTTTGCAGAAATTTCAAAGATTCCAAGAGGATCTGGAAATGAAAAAGAAATTAGTGATTATTTAGTTGAATTTGCAAAAGATCGTAATTTAGATGTTGTACAAGATGAAGCATTAAATGTAGTCATTAAAAAGACAGCAACGGATGGTTATGAAAATGTTCCTGCAATTATTATTCAGGGCCATATGGACATGGTTTGCGAGAAGAACCAAGCAACCGTTCATGATTTTAAAAAGGATCCAATTCAATTACGAATCGTTGGGGACATGCTGTATGCAAATCAAACGACTTTAGGTGCTGATAATGGTATTGCGGTTGCATATGCATTAGCACTATTAGATTCAACTGATATTCCACATCCAGCTCTTGAGGTTGTGATTACAACAGAAGAAGAGACAACAATGGGTGGAGCCTTTGCGGTTGATGCGAAGCACTTTGATGGGAAAATATTTATTAATATCGACTCTGAAGAAGATCATAAATTACTAGTGAGCAGTGCAGGCGGAGCAAAGGCAGTTGAAACGATTCCTGTTGTTTGGGAAGAAGTACCTGCTGAACTAGAAGCATACCGTTTATATGTTGGAGGCTTAAAAGGTGGCCACTCTGGTATGGAGATTGATAAACAAAGAGGAAATGCCAATAAAGTTTTAGGACGCGTTCTCCATGATTTATCGAATGAAATTTCATTTAACATGAGTGGAATTCATGGTGGGTTAAAAACAAATGCAATTCCGCGTGAAAGCGTAGCAACAATTTTATTATCTGTAAACGACGTGCAAAAGGTAGAAGAGAAAGTAGCAGAATGGACACGTATTTTCCAAGACGAGCTACGTGCTGTAGATCCTGATGTACATGTTTCTCTTACAAAATTAGAAGAAAAAGTAGAAAAAGTATTTGCAACAGAAACACAGAAACAACTTATTTCTTCTTTATTCTTGATTCCAAACGGCATTCAAAGCATGAGCATGGATATTAAAGGCCTTGTAGAAAGCTCAACAAATTTAGGTGTTATTGAAACATTACATAATGAAATTAAATTGCGAAACGAAGTGAGAAGTTCTGTAAGTAGTTTAAAACAGCATATTACGAATGAAATTAAGCATATTGCAGAATTAGTTGGAGCACAATTTGAAAAGGAATCTGAGTATCCAGAATGGCCGTACAACCCGAATTCACCAATTCGTGATTTGTTTGAAAAAGTGCATAAAGAAAAATATAACAAAGATGCTGAAATCTTTGCAGTACACGCTGGTATCGAATGTAGTGTATTTGTTCAAAAAATGCCTGAATTGGATGCCATCTCATTCGGACCAGATATTTTCAATGTTCATACGCCAGATGAACATATTAGTATTTCATCAGTTATAAATAACTGGGGATACTTCATTGAAGTAATGAGAGAAACGAAATCACTAGCATAAATATAAATGAATTAAACTGCCTAATGTCCCCCTTAGGCAGTTTTTTACGGCATTGATATAGATAAAATAAAGAAATTATTATATAGATATAATGAAGTTGCTATCTGTAATGTTAGTTAAGGAGCAAGGAACACTGCAAAAAAAATATAATTTCACATACTGTATTAAAAGGGAAAATAAAACATTATAAAAATAAAATACTATCTATTTTGTAGAAATAGACTGTTTGATAAAATGTTAATGATATGATTAAAAAGAATTGCTAAAAATATATTTAATAGAATTTTTATAAGGGAGAAGATATGAAAAAAAGATATAAACGGTTATTTATTATAAGTGCAATAGCGATAGGAGTCAGTGCATTCTCATACTTACAAAATAATTTAATAAGTGTAAGTGAAATATCAATAACATCTAGTAAGATACCTTCTAATTTCAAGGGGTTTAAAATTGTACAGTTGTCGGATTTACATAGTAAAAAATTTGGAGAAAACCAAGAAGTTTTAATTGAAAAAGTGAAAAGCTTGAACCCTGATATTATCGCCATTACAGGAGATCTAATCGATAGTAAGAGGTATGATGCAGAGGCGAGTTTAAAGGTAGTGAAAGAGCTTGTAAAACACTATCCCGTTTATTTTGTTACAGGAAATCATGAATTATGGTCAGGGCGGTATGATAGTTTAGAAAAAGAGTTGAAAAGATATAATGTGACAGTTTTGAGAAATGAACATGAACGTATTCAAAAAGAGGGGCAGGAAATTTGCCTTCTCGGCATAGATGATCCGGCATTTACCGCGAAAAATAACGATGAAAATGAAGAGATGTCTACAGTGAAAAATGAAATCGTTAAAGCGAAAAATGCGGTAGATCAGGATGAATATAAAGTACTACTTTCACATAGACCTGAACTTTTACAAGTATACGCTGAGCAACAAATTGATTTAGTTTTAACAGGGCATGCCCATGGAGGACAAGTAAGACTGCCTTTTATTGGAGGCTTAGTTGCACCTAATCAAGGCATATTACCCAAATACACAGCAGGTTCATATAAGGAACAAGGTACTTCCATGATAGTAAGCAGAGGGTTAGGGAATAGCATCATTCCTCAAAGGATTTTTAATAGACCAGAAATTGTAGTCGTACAGCTGGATTAATTTGTACGACTTTTTTTATTAGCTTTGAGTGATGTTACGGTGGCTCATTCACTATAACTCTTTTAATAGAAAATAAGATAACAAATGTAAGCAACAGAAAGTATGTATGATGAAAGATTGGTGTTTTCTAAAAAGTACAAGTATCCATTACAATTTTGTTAAATTTGTACTACGCTACATAAACTAACAAATTTTGACGTTCTTTCTTTGTTATAGTGTAAATAATTAAAATAATCAGTTTTTGTTCAAATTAGAATGCTTATGGCTTGTGCATATAAAAAACTAATTATAAAGGAGTGTACACATGCATAAAGAATTTGAAATTGAGGAATATACTGCAATTGAAGAACAAATTCATTATTATAGTCAATGTTTATTGGTGAATCATCCTGAGCAAATTGTAAAGTATTTAGAAAAAAGGTTAGAAAAATATACAGAAACATTAAAATATGCACATTTGTATCCTGAAAAAGTTATTTTGCCTATCCAGCAGTTAGTAATTGAGTATTCTTTAGATCTTGCTAGAATTAGAAAGTATTTAAATTTAGAAACGTAGCCTATAAATAATGATTTAAAATGAAACAGAGTCGACAGTGAGAAATGAATTCTATTGTCGACTCTGTTTCATTTTTCTATAGACAATGTATTAGTTGTTAGAAAGATTGAAAAGATAATACTCATAAATATAATTTGACATATAATAATCTAAGAGTAAAATAAAAGTGAGTACTCACTCATTTCGAGAAGGAGGAGATCTTATTGCAACAACCTTCAGTCATTTTACAAGATGTATCAAAGTGTTTTGGAAAAAAAGAAGTACTGCACAATATTTCACTATCTGTAGCAGAGACAGAGATTTTTGGTTTAGTAGGTCCATCCGGGTCTGGTAAAACGACGCTTATTAAAATGGTTGCTGGCATTAGTGAATCAACAATAGGGGATGTAATAGCATTAGGGGTACAAATGCCTAACTTAAATGGCATGAAACAAATAGGGTATATGGCGCAAGCGGATGCGCTGTATGAAGAATTATCAGCTTATGAAAATGCAGACTTTATTGCAACAATGTATGGATTAAAAGGGAAGCGCAAGAAAGAGAGAATAGAAGAGGTATTTACATTGGTACAATTATCCCAACATGCAAAAAAGCAAGTGCAACATTTTTCAGGTGGAATGAAGAAACGGTTATCACTTGCTATAGCACTTCTACATGAGCCCAAGTTATTAATTTTAGATGAACCAACGGTTGGGATTGATCCAGTTTTACGTAAATCTATTTGGGAGAATTTTTATGAGCTCAAGAAACAAGGAACAACGATTATTGTGACAACACATATTATGGATGAAGCTGAATTTTGTGAACGTCTTGGATTAATTAGAGATGGTAAGTTAATTGCAACGGGAACACCAAAGGACTTAAAAGACCGAACTTCATCAGGACGGATTGAAGATGTGTTTTTATTGGAAGGGGTGGTTGAATCATGAGAATTGGTGGTGTAGTTATCCGTATTATTCGCCAGTTTTTTCGAGATAAACGATCATTGGCAATGATGTTTGGAGCTCCGATGTTACTCCTTTGGTTATTATCGTTAGTGTTTACTCAAAAGGACTATACTCCGCATATTGCATTAGTAGATGTTCCAGCATCTATAGTGGAATCAATGAAAAAGCAAGATGCTACCATCTATGAGTATAGTAAAGAAAACGCACAGTCTAAGTTAGAAAAGCAACAAATAGATGCCATTATAACTTTAGAACATGGAAAAGTGAATGTATTGCTGGAAGGTAGCGATTCTTCAAAAAATAGCGCCGTGCTGCGACTATTACAAAAGGGTACAGAAAAAAATGAAATGCCTGGTATGAAACCAAAAATTGATTTTTTACATGGTTCCGCAGACTTTACAATGTTTGATGGTCTTGGACCTGTATTAATTGGTTTCTTTACATTTTTCTTTGTCTTTATTTTATCCGGTGTATCTTTTGTGCGTGAGCGGTTAAGTGGAACGTTAGAAAGGCTTTTATCTACTCCAGTGCGAAGATGGGAAATTGTTGTCGGTTATATACTTGGATTTGGTATTTTTGCGTTTTTACAATCTGTTATCATTGTAAGTTTCTCTGTTTATGTTCTTGATTTATATGTAGCTGGATCTCCATGGCTTACACTACTGATTACATGTATGCTTTCATTAACAGCATTAACACTAGGAACTTTTTTATCGGCATATGCCAATAATGAATTTCAAATGATTCAGTTTATCCCACTGGTTATTGTACCGCAAATTTTCTTTTCAGGTTTGTTTCCAATGGAATCAATGAATAAGTGGCTGCAAATGCTAGGTAAGTTATTTCCGCTCACATATGGTGCTGATGCAATGAGACAAGTGATGATTCGTAATCAAGGATTTGCTGAAATTGCGGGAGATCTTGGTGTGTTACTTCTTTTTGCGTTATTATTTGCAGTAGGGAATGTATTTGCTTTGAAGAAACATCGCAAAATATAATGTTTATAAAAAAGGAGCTTTACGAATGAAGAAAGATTGGCTGGAAGAATTAATTGCTGCTACAGACACAGATAAACGTAATGAACGTCAAATGCGTATATTAGAAGCGGCGGTTGATATGTTTGGAGAAAAAGGATATGCATCAACTTCAACGAGTGAAATTGCAAAGCGTGCTGGTGTAGCGGAGGGAACAATCTTCCGCTACTATAAAACAAAAAAAGATTTACTATTAGCGGTTGTCATGCCAACATTAACAAAGTTTGCTGCTCCATTTTTCGTACAGGCTTTTGCAAAAGAAGTACTTGAAAATACGTACAAATCGTATGAAGAGTTTTTAAGAGTGGCGATTCGAAATCGATTTGAATTTGCTAAAAAACATTTTCCAATGCTAAAAATTTTAATGCAAGAAGTCCCGTTTCAACCAGAATTAAAAAATGAAATACAACAATTAGTGGAAAAAGAACTTTTTTCCCGCTTTAAAAAATTAATTGTACATTTTCAAGAACAAGGACAAATTATTGAAATGCCTACACCTTCAGTTATACGCCTTACTTTATCAGCTATAATGGGGTTAATTTTAACTCGATTTTTATTATTACCTGAAGAAAAATGGGATGATGAAGTGGAAATTGAAAATACGATTCAATTTATATTGTATGGATTAACACCACAAACGTTGCTATAACAACGTTTGTGGGTTTTTATTTTCGTATTTGCAAACATTTTGCAAACATTGACTATCCAAACAGACTTTCTTTTTTGAGATTTAATAAATGCACCGTTTACACCACTGCTACTTAATCCATAGTTTCCTAAAATCTACATAGCCGAACGATTCAAATTGAATATCTTTAATCATCGGATGAAATGTACGATTTTTAATAGGATGGTATAAAAATAGGAACAAATTCTCTTCTCGGATATAGCTCTCAGCTTTTTCTATCCAAAATTCTCTATCAGCGCTAGTCTTAGCATGCTTGATACTTTCAAAGTGAATATTTAAAATGGCTAGTTGTTCTAAAGAAAAAAAGCGATTAAATATAGATGCTTTATTTAAAAAGGTACCGATAAAAGATAAATGGTAATCGGTTGAAGCTGCTTCCCCCATGAATAATAAATCATCGTGCTTTACCAGCAGATGGTCATCTAATTACTCTTGAATCAGAAGTGCACCATGCAGAAGTTGCAAAAGTGAATATAGCGAGAGCTGAACTATCTAATATAGTAGAAGTAAGAATTGGATCTGCTCTTGAAACACTGCCGAAATTATATGATGAGGGAATTAATCCATTTGATTTAATTTTTATTGATGCAGACAAACAAAATAATTCGGAATATTTAAAGTGGGCCCTTAAATTGTCTCGGAAAGGTACTGTAATTATAGGGGATAATATAGTGCGAAAAGGAGAGATAGTCAATGCATCTAGTAAAGACGTCAATGTTCAGGGGGTTCGTCATTTCTTTGATATTCTTGCATCTGAGTCCAATTTATCCTCAACGGCAATACAAACTGTAGGAAGTAAGGGGTATGATGGATTTAGTATAAGTGTAGTACTGTAATTGTATCAAGTAGAAATATTTTATTTTAGAGGACTGTAGGAATGAATTGACAACGTCAGAAAATTTTGTAAGAAATGCAATCTTATTAAAAAAGGATACCAGTATTTCACAAAACGTGTTGGAGTTGTTACTAAATTCATACACAAATAAAATAATTTATAAGTGTATAGTTGAAGTACAGAAGTAGCCTTTACTAGAAATATGTATGTTAATCTAATTTTGCTGTAATAAATAATAAAAGCGTGACAGAGAAACGTCATGCTTTTTTAGTTGTTTCAATCTTTATGTTTAATAAGTATTAAATTATTTTAATTAATCTGGGATTAGTATAAGTTGCCCCATTAGTTTTTTAAAGCGCTGAGTGCCTAATAATTGGCAAGAAGAAGTTTACCGATAAGGTCTTGGCTGTCGGAGCTATGCTAGTGATCATCTTGGGGGTAAGCATGTTCAACCGCGGTCTGGGGCTTTCTGGAATCGCTTTATTTACGACGCCCAGCATGTGACGACTCATTTGGAACCGTTCGCATACGAGACCATTGTGCTCGAAGTGGGCACACGATGGTGTGGAACGTGCAGGCGACTCCCGAAGAGTTGAATGGCTGCAACAACCGTCTCTTTATAAATGAGTATGGGATTGAGAAGTCACTGGAAGTAGAAGAAAACCTCATCGTTTTCACATCAGAGAAACCGGGAACCTACATGTACAGCTGCTGGATGGGAATGATCCACGGTGTAATCATTGTGAAAGAAGCATTGGAGGAAGTAAAAGCTCCATAAAGAAAATCGGCTGTATCCAATGGGGATAGCTGGTTTTAAAAATATTTAGAAAATCCAGTTGACAGTCTATCTACTACGTGTTACGATACACCTGTAGTAAGTCGTACTGGATACTGACACCACTGAATAGTGAGGTTACAAAAATATTTTTAAGAAAAATAGTTGACACCTTCTACTCGGTGTTACAATATACATGTAATAAGCAATACTGAATAGCATGTTTTCCCAAAAGCTATTCAGTAAAAATTTCCCTTAGTACTCTGTTATACTGAATATAAGTCAGACAAAATAGAGGGGGTAGAGGAGGATCTGAACATGGAAAATTTAACTGAAATGCTGAAGGGTTCGCTGGAAGGCTGTGTGCTGGAAATCATCAGCCGCCATGAAACCTATGGCTACGAGATTACCCGCCGTCTGAACGAGCTTGGGTTTACTGAAGTCGTGGAAGGGACGGTCTATACCATCCTCGTGCGATTAGAAAAGAAAAAACTTGTGAATATAGAAAAGAAACCGTCAGATATGGGGCCGCCCCGCAAGTTTTACTCACTTAATGAGGCTGGCCGCCAGGAACTTGAATTGTTTTGGAAAAAATGGGATTTTGTATCATCAAAAATCAACGTCTTGAAGTCAATCTAGCTGCATAAGATATTCCGTCCGATATTTTTGGAGTGTCTTGTTCAGCTTTATAAAAAAGGAGGAAAAATAACATGATGGAAATGTTCAAAAAAATGATTGGTGATAAAAAAGAGTACAAAATGATGATGGCACGGGTTGGAGCCCTGCCAGAGGACTACCAGTTTGTATTTAAGAAAATTCAAAACTACATGTGGAATTTCTCAGCGGGCAACGGGATGGATATGCTGCACATTCAGTATGAATTAATCGAGTTGTTCGAAGCCGGTGCAGCGGAAGGTAGAAAAGTGCTGGAAATCACTGGGGACGACGTGGCGTCCTTTGCCGACGAACTAGTGGCAAACGCTAAAACCTATGTCGCTAAGTATCGTGAAGATTTGAATCAGAGTATCATGAAGCGATTGGGAAAAAAGTAAATTCAATAGATAATACCGACTGAATAGCTGGTTACAAATGTGAATTGCCACCTTCGCTATTCAGTTATATTTTCAACCTGGTACTAAGTTATACGGATTATCAGTCAGACTAAATAGAAGAGTATAGGCAATCTAGCTCCGCAAAGCGCTTTTTATAAGGAGGAAAAAAGTATGAGCAATGCAGTGATTTCTGTAAAAGAGTTAAAAAAATCCTTTAAAGACAAGGAAGTCTTAAAGGGGGTGGATTTTGAGGTGCGGCGTGGCGAAATTTTCGCACTGCTGGGCTCAAATGGAGCGGGCAAGACGACGACGGTCAACATCCTCTCGACGCTGATGAAGCTCGATGACGGCGAAGTAGGTATTTGCGGCTTTGACGTCCAGCGTCAACCGGATCATGTTCGCCAGAACATCAGCCTGACAGGGCAGTTCGCAGCTTTAGACGGCATGCTCACCGGGCGGGAAAACCTGATGATGATCGCCAAGTTGCGGGGAGTTTCCAATCCCGCTCAAGTCGCCGACAATCTGCTTGCAAGATTCAGCCTGACCGATGCGGCCAACCGCCGAGCAGACCAGTATTCAGGCGGGATGAAGCGCCGGCTTGACATCGCCATGAGCTTGATCGGGACGCCAGCAGTCATTTTTCTCGACGAACCGACGACAGGGCTTGATCCCGAAGCACGGATTGAAGTCTGGGATACCGTCAAGGAGCTTGCCAGCGGCGGCACGACCATCTTGCTGACGACCCAGTACCTGGAGGAAGCCGAACAACTGGCGGACCGTATCGCTATCCTGCATGGCGGAAAAATCATCACGACCGGTACCCTTACCGAACTCAAAGAGATGTTCCCGCCAGCGAAAGTGGAGTACATCGAGAAGCAGCCGACATTGGAGGGAATTTTCCTCGCGATCATCGGCAAAAGGGAGGAGATGTAAATGAAAAGCAAAACAGGGGTATTACTAGGGCGTTTAATGCGCAACATCATGCGCAGCCCGGATACGATTATCACGGTAGCGATTACGCCGATTATGATGCTGCTGCTGTTTGTCTACGTATTTGGCGGCGCCATAGAGACAGGCACGGACAACTACGTCAATTATTTATTGCCGGGAATCTTGCTGATGGCTATCGCATCCGGTGTCGCTTACACTTCACTGCGGCTGTTTACGGATGTAAAGAGTGGGCTAATGGCGCGTTTCATTACCATGCCCATCAAGCGCTCGTCGGTATTGTGGGCTCACGTGTTGACCTCGCTTGTTTCCAATGTGCTTACTATCGTGGTGGTTATTCTCGTTGCCCTCTTGATGGGCTTCCGTTCCAGCGCTGATATCCTCGATTGGCTCGCAGTAGCTGGGATACTCGGGCTGTTTACGCTAGCGCTGACATGGCTGGCGGTCATTCCCGGCTTGACAGCGAAGTCTATGGAAGGGGCGACAGCCTACTCGTACCCGCTGATTTTCCTGCCGTTTATCAGTTCGGCCTTTGTCCCCACTGAAACCATGCCTAAAATTGTCCGTGCGTTCGCTGAGAACCAGCCCGTGACTTCAATCGTGAATGCGATTCGTGCCCTCTTGTATGAAGGGTCTGTTGGCAACGGTATCTGGATCGCGCTTGCCTGGTGCGTCGGCATCATGATCATTGCTTACTTCTTCGCCAATAAAGCATTTAAACGCCAGTTAGGGTAAGTACACCATTATGGGATTAGCCATATCAATAGGTGGTAATGACGGATTGGACGGTAACAATAGCGTTTGTATAAATAATCACGAAATTGGAACTGAGATGTCAGATTGTTGGCAACATCATCTGGTTGCGTTGGATCCTGATTAGGTAAGATATAAATTCTAATCATGTAAAAGTATAGCTTGAGAATTATTGTGTACTTAAAGTAACGGGAGCGTTAGTTGAACAACAATAATATATTGTTGTTGTGGTAAATGAGGTCATATGTTGTACAAAAGGATAGATGTATACAGGTACTCTCTCCTGTTCATCTATCCTTTCCTTTTAACCCTATATAATGTGTGACATTATAATACATCGTTTAATTATAGTGTTTCATAATTATTTTCTTGACTTTTGATAAAATGAGAAAAGGAGTGTTTTTTTAAGGATAAACGGATTTTTATGTTAAAATTTTACTATCAATAATTTCTTGGGAGAGGTCTCTTAAAGTTGAATATATTAAGAAGAACGATATCTAGTAAGATGGGGATAATCATTTTAGTAGTAATAATATTGATTGCAGGATTTTCATATTGGACGAATAAAGACAGAATTTCTAATAACTTTGCTGAACAACTATTTAAATATCCCCTTCCTCCACAAACCAAAGTCATGGAAAAGGAACAAGTTAATGGAAAATCCCTTGTATGGGGAAATGGTGGATATTGGGGTGTTATTGCATCTGTTCGCCTATCTACTAAACTAAGTAAAGCAGAAATATTGTCGTATTATAAAAAAGCTGGTTTATTTAAATACCCTAAAAGTGATAAAAAAGGCGTTGAACCTGAAATCTACTTTCAAGATGACTTAAAAAAGGTGGAAAAACCAGAAGGATTTTATTACACGACAAACGATGGAGGAAATAACCCGTTACACAGTTATTTCAACAAAGATGGAAGTATGAAAATAGAACAAAGCACCAACGAACATACAGGACAAATGGAGTATGTGGTACAGATAACAAGTGACTTTGATTACTTTCTAAATATTAATTGACACTAACTTTATAAAAAGTTGCGATGTTTTGCTCCTTTGGATTTGTTTATCTAAATGGGCGTTTTTATAGTGAAAAGAAGATCTGAACTGAAAGGCGGATTAAGGAACTGTTGAGTAGCAATAAAGTATCCTTTTTTACAAATGCGTACGAAGCTCAAAGTGCAGGCTATCGACCATGCAAAAGATGCCGACCAGATCTAAATATAAAAATATATGACCCGTTCGAATGCGTTTTGGAAGATACTATGCGATTGATAAAAAATAATTATGTTTAAAACATGTCTTTAAATGAAATTGCATCAAGGGTAGGAGTTAGTCGTTTTCATTTAAATCGGATTTTCAAAGAAAGAACAGGGTATACTCCTCGAATATATTTAGAAAGGATCAGAGTTAAGAAAGCAAAGGAACTTCTCTTGACAACGGTCTTTAATAGTACGGAGATTGGTTATCAAACAGGCTATCAAAGTGTATCTAGCTTTTATAATGCATTTAAAAGAAATACAGGACTTTCACCGAGTCAATTCCGTGCTTGCAATAGTGGACATACCGTAAACCAAGAACTTGACTGAATTCACGCTCTTTAACAAAAGACAGAATGAATTAACAAGCGTGCTTTGTACTTCTCATATTTTTTGAAAATTGTGATACAAGGAAAGTATTCAAAATACAACAAAGGAGACTATTATATAATTTGTGTAGGACTATTCTAGAAACGGGCGCAATTCTGTAGCAAGAATTGTGCTCGATCTTTATGTATTGGGCCACTATGTTGAATAAGAGCTGAAAAGCTGAATTAGGTTCGCATTTATGGAATGGAAGTGTGAAAAGTTGTGAAAATAATACATTTTTTATTAAGGGTCATAGTACATAAAACTAATAGCTTCCGAACATAATAATAAAATGTTTTGGAGGTGAGTTTTATGGATAAAAAAGACTTTCAAAAAGTTTATAATGAATACTTACAACAAGGGAAAGACCAAGTTCAATTGGAAGTAGTTGAGGAAGTCGATTCAGGAGTAGAACAAATTGTTGCAGTTCGTAAAAATGATGAGGATGATATTATTGCTTTTAAAACAAGTAGTGGAAGAGAACTAGATTATATTACTGCTCTTGATGAAGCAAAATCAGGGAAGTTAGCTCATGTGGATGTATTTCATAAGTATGGCAGGGATATTATACGTAGTGAACCTGATGGTATAAAAGAAAATAACTTAGATAACTTACCTTCTTTTTAAAAGGGTAAACCTTAAGAAGAGAATGTTAATTTGGACATTCTCTTCTTTTCTTGTATATTAAGTCATTTGATAGAATATGGTACCATTAATACGATACATCAAATAATTATAATGTTTATTCGTGTGAGTGTAGTGTAAGGCTTAAAAAAGAACTGAAATACTTGTCACAATATTATTTTTCTAGGTTTCCCTTAAAAATGGACGGTTCATTTTTAAAGTGAAATCGCTCTTTTAAAAAGCTCCCTAAATTTCTCCCTATCTTCTGATGTGAATGGTTTTGGCCCTTTTGTACGCTTTCCGCTTTTTCGAGCCATTGCACTCAAATAACGTGTTTGCAACAATTGGTCAATGTTTTCATTTGTATAGCTATACCCATTATGGTGAAGAACCGTACATCCTTTTGCTAAACCTAGCGAAGCAAGACCATAATCTTGCGTAACGATTATATCTCCTTTTGCTGCTAACTTCATAATCCGATAATCTGCAGCATCTGCTCCAGAATCAACATAAATCTTTTCCACCCCTGATGGTTGTTCCGCATTAGAAAAATGAGAAAAGCTAGTAACAAGGAGAACAGGAATTTCAGCATTCGTACCTTCAGAGATAATAATATCTTTTACCGGACAAGCATCTGCATCAACATAAATTTTCATCTTTATCACTCCCATAAATAAGTTCGAGTTGATGATAATGGCAGATTTAGCTTTTGTCAAACGAAGATGCTTTACTTAAAATCATTAAAAAAAGTTATTCTATTAAAGGGCGCTATTCTTTTATAGAGAAAGCGTCTTTTTCTTGTATTTCAAGTGTTCTCATGGTTAAGTAATTTTAGATTGGTTTGTTTCACTAAAGCTCCCCTTTAGTAAAATGAGTTCAGCCTGATATTTCTAGTTGAACCCATTAATTCATCGTATTTAATGCAGTAGCTGTTACTAATAACCCCTGTAAAACTAAACCCACATTTATTATAGCTATCCTCTTTAAAATTATTTCCTCACAATACTAAAAGAATGATATTTTTATTATTAAAGAAAATCCCACTTGTTTCTTTGTTAAATAAATATTAAAATGATTAAAAACTTATAAAGAAAGGTTGATTAACTTGGATTCTTATGATTATAAGATTATACAATCAATAATGAATAATGGTAGAGTCACTTGGGCTGAATTGGCATCTCACATTGGATTATCTTCACCAGCAGTGGCTGACCGTGTCAATCGTTTGATTAGTAATGGAGTAATTAAAGAGATTGGAGCTAAGATAGATGGAGAAAATGTAGGAACAGAATGTACAGCTTTTGTAACAGTCTCATTAGAAAAACCAAAATATAGAGAAGAATTCTTACATCTTATTACTAATTTAGAGGAGGTACAAGAATGCCATCACATTGCGGGGGATGATGATTATTTATTGAAAATTCGTTGTCGTAATACCAAGGATTTAGACAGAGTGATTAGCTATGAGATTAAAAGTCTGCAGGGGGTACTTCGAACAAAAACAACAATAGTGATGGATACAATGAAAGAAACGTTTAAAATTCCTTTGCAAAAAGATAGGTTTTTTATTGATGAGGTGGGGGGAAATGGCAAGTGAATTCTTACTCAAAGGTCTTATCATTGGTTTTAGTATTGCGGCCCCTGTAGGACCTATTGGAATTTTATGTATTCGTAGAACGCTTGAGAATGGGAAAGTAGTTGGATTTATGTCAGGCTTAGGTGCTGCAACAGCAGATGGTTTATATAGTTTAATTGCGGGTCTAAGCTTAACAGTGATAACTAATTATTTGATTAATCAACAATTGTGGTTTCAACTAATTGGCGGAATTTTTTTAGGTTATTTCGGTGTTAAAACTTATAAATCAAAACCTTCAAATACACTTACTAAAAGTAAAAATGAACAAAATATTAAGGCATATGCATCTACTTTCTTTTTAACACTAACTAACCCTGTAACAATTTTGTCTTTTATTGCTCTCTTTTCAGGACTTGGAATAGCTAATTCAGATATTGACTTAATGGAGAAATTGATATTAGTATTAGGAGTTTTTTAGGTTTAATACTATGGTGGTTATTTCTTAGTATTGTTGTTAGCTTATTAAAGAATCGAATAAATGCATATTCTTTAATAATTATAAACAAAACATCTGGATTAATTTTACTATTATTTAGCCTACGGTCTTTTTATGATGTACTAATTACTACTTATTAATGAGAAATAAAATCAACCATATTATAATGGAGGTTTATAGAATTGACATTAAAAAAAGAGAGTAATTTTTACTCAATGATAAAAATAAAGAAAACAAGTGGCCACCTTATGTCAACGATTACACAATTGCCAAGTACTTACATAATTTTTGTATTTGGTTTACTTATTTCAAGAATTGGTGATTCCCTATATACCTTTTCTCTTCCTTTGATTGCATATGAATTAACTGGTTCAGCAGTAATTATGAGCTCACTTTTTGCCATAAGTGTGTTACCTATTGTTTTATTTGGTCCGATAGTAGGGGTAATAGTAGATCGTTGGGATAGACGAAAATTAATGTGGATTGCGGACCTATTATGTGTTTTCTTTGTAACAGTAATTCCTGTTCTCCATATCTTAGGATTACTCCAACTCTGGCATTTATACGTTGTTTCTTTTATTTTAGCAGTACTATCTATGTTATTTGATGTAGCGACAGTTACAGTAATTCCACATATTGCAGGTCAATCGTTAACCAGGGCCAATTCCGCTTATCAGATGGTTCTTCAAATTGCTAGCTTAGTAGGTCCTGCCTTAGCAGGTATTATCATTGCTATTATAGGAGGTTTTAATGCACTCTGGATAAATGTTCTCTCTTATATAGCTACTTTAATTGCTGTATTAATGTTACCAAAATTCAAAAAAACTAAATCTGTAGATGGATCGGGAAATCTATTTCAGAAAATAGGAAGAGAAATGAAGGAAGGTTTTAAATGGTTAATGAATGACCGTCTTAATCTCGCTTTATCTCTTCAAGCAATGGTAGGCAACTTTGGTGCTAGTGCTATACTAGGAGCATTAATGTATTATTTGCTTTCAACATTACATTTAACTTCTGAACAAAGTGGATTTAACTATACCTTAATTGGAGTAGGCGGTCTTGTAGGAAGTATTATTGTTGTTCCACTTGAAAAGCGATTTCGACGTGGGATTCTAATTCCTGCTTTGCTAGGTATAGGTGCAATTGGATTAACCTACGCAATATGGAGCAAATTTTGGCTAGCGCCAGGCATTGCATTTGGAATTGCTATGGTATGTAATATTGCTTGGAATATTATTGTAGCATCTGTACGGCAGGAAACTGTACCCATTGATATGCAAGGAAGAGTTTTAGGATTTTCACGCGTGCTTACACGACTGGCAATGCCTCTAGGTGCATTAGTAGGGGGCGTGATTTCTGAGTATAATCCGGTTGCAATTTTTATTTTGGCATCAGCTACAAAATTTATTGAAGTAATTATTGCACTTGCCAGTCCTATACGTAAACTATAAGCAAACGTACCTATCTGGATTTCATAATTTTCAGAAGTATTTTTAAGGGAATTTCGGTTCTGTTGCAAAGTTTTTTAAACTAAGCTATATTCTAGAAAAATGAGACGAGGAGAATGACGTTACCTATATCGTGCAATTGATAAAGAGGGTTACACATTAGGTATTCAACTGCGTAAAAAGCGAGATCATCAGGCCGCATATGGCTTTATGAAAAGATTAGTGAAAAAGTTTGGAGAACCAACGGTTCTAACAACAGACAAAGCTCCAGCATTACTTTGTACGTTTAACAAATTAAGGGAACAAGGCTTTTATAAACAACTCATTGCACAATCAAGCATTTGAATAATCTCATAGAACAAGACCATAGACACGTGAAACGTTGTTTTGCTAGATCCTCAGGATTTCAAAACCTCCGTCATGCCTCACGTACCATAAAAGGAATCGAAACCATTCATGCTATACATAAACGAAAACGCAGTTTGCAACCAAACTGCGTTTTTTCAACATACAATGAATTACAGCAATTACTTAGAATTGTATAAAATCCATCTGTAATCAGCCCAATTTTTTATCTGTTTAAGAAACTTTGCAACAGATAAAAAATTTCACTATTCATATTATTCAGAGGTAAAAACCTATAATATAGTAATTAGTAATCTTTTATGAAAGGGTGTATATAATGAAACAGCAGATCAAAAAAGTTCTTATTATCGGCGGTGGAATAGGTGGACTATCTGCTGCAATTGCTTTAAGAAAAAATGGTCTATCTGTTACAGTATGTGAGTCTTCAGGTAGTAATTTACTTAAAGGTGCAGGCATTCTGCAACCTCAAAATTCATTTAAGGTTCTCCAAGAATTAGGTATATATGAAGAATGCTTAAATAAAGGATTTCAACTCACTTCCCTAAAAATTTTTGATGAACATGGCATGGTAATAAGTGAAATTAATGAAACATTTATGGATGAAAACCTACCAGGTAGAAATGCAATTTGGCGTTCCGAATTAAGCGGAATATTAGTTTCAAAAGCTCAGTCTTTAGGGGTAAATATAGAATGGAATAAAACTTTAAAGTCTTATACCGAACATGAATATGGGGTTAATGTAACTTTTGAAGACAAAAGCACTCTCATTTGCGATATTCTTATAGGGTTTGATGGCATTCGTTCTAAAGTCAGAGATATAATGCTGGGGCGAAAAATTCATCCTCAATTTTTAGGTATGGGAGCATGGAGATTCCCTATAGAATTTCCTAAGAGTAAATCTTTTAATGAGACGCTCATGCTTCATAATGGAAGCACTAAAATTGGTATTGTACCTTTGTCTGAAAGTGCAGGTTATGCTTTTATCATAAAGCCGGTAAAGATAGATTACTGGGATGATAAAATGACACGTTATGAAAGAGTGATGAACATTGTAGATCAATTTAGAGGAGCATCAATTTTAATTAAAGAGGGGCTTTCTAAAGATTCTCCCATTATCTTTAATCTAGTTGAAGAAGTTGTATTGGAAGAGAACTGGTACAGCAACCGTGTAGTCATTGGTGGAGATGCTGCTCATGCCAGTGCACCAAATTTAGCCCAAGGAGCTGCAATGGCAATAGAAGATGCTATGGTATTAGCAGAAGAAATTAATAATCATGATTCCTTTTATATAGCATTTCAATCCTATTTTAAGAGAAGGTATGGTAGAGCTCAAAAAATTCGAAAGCTATCTTCAGAACTTGTAAGAAAAGAATTACTTAGGGAAGAAGGTAGTGAAAAAATTATAAAAGCGTGTCATTCTTTTCTTAATACAGCCTACTAATCTAAGATATTAAATTAGCAAATCAAACTTTATATTGTAAAAAAGCCAATTTTTTAAACGTACAGAGAATTGGCTTTTTCGATTCTGTTGCAAAGTTTTTGAAACAAAGTTACACTCTAGAAAAAATGAACTGGAGCATGACAAATGAAATACTTTAAAGGAAAACAATTCAAAAAAGATATTATTTTGGTAGCCGTTGGCTACTATTGTCGTTTTTCTTTAAGTTATCGTGATGTATCTGAACTCTTGAGAGAACTTGGGGTTTCGGTTCATCCTACAATCATTATGCGCTGGGTTCATGAATATGGAAACCTGATCTATCAAATCTGAAAGAAGAAAAACAAAAACATAAAATTATCTTGGAAAATGGATGAAACCTATATAAAAGTTAAAGGTAAGTGGTGTTATCTATATCGCGCGATTGATAAAGAAGGCCATACACTTGATATTCAACTTCGCCAAAAGCGAGATACTCAAGCGGCATATGCTTTCATGAAAAGATTGGTTCAAACCTTCGGAGAACCAACGGTTCTGACGACAGATAAGGCTCCTTCTTTACTTTGTGCATTAAAAAAGTTAAAAGAGAAAGATCTTTATAAAAACACTGTGCATTATACAGCTAAACATTTAAATAATTTTATCGAACGAGACCATAGACACGTGAAACGTTGTTTTGCTAGATCCTCAGGATTTTAAAATCTTCGCCATGCTTCACGCACGATAAAAGGAATCGAAACCATTCATGCTATACATAAACGAAAACGCAGTTTGTAACCAAACTGCGTTTTTTCAACGTACAAAGAATTACAAAAATTATTAACAATTGCATAAAATAAACAACCGTTTGTTGGGATAATCTGTTGAAAAACTTTGCAACAAAACCAAATTATGGTTAAATTCTAATTTAATTTAAAAAACTTCTTATTTCGATGTTATAATAAGAATGAAAATTCTAATTACTTGTTTTGAACAAATAATTAAATAAGCATTTATGATTAAAGGAGAGTAGCATGTTATATAAACAAAAAAACTTTAAAAACAAATTTGAACACTTTTTACTCATATTTATTATTTTTCAACCTATTTTGGATTTACTTACATCTTTTTGTATTATGTCATTACAAATGAATGCTACTATTGGCATTTTTGTCCGTTTATTTATTATGTTGTTAAGTATTGTATATTTGTTGATAACAACAATTAAAATAGGGAATTGGAAGTATCTTATTTATTTAGTTGGATTAATATCAGTATGTATGATAGGAATTATAAATAACATAGTAATAAAAAAGCCTATGTTATTAAGTGAAGAAGTAAAATTTATAGCAAAGTCTATATATTATATAATTATGTTTTTTAGTTATCTTTTGGCTTTAAATTCTATCAAAAGAAAAGAAAATATATATGTAAGGATAAGGGATTATATTGTATATGCAATATTGATTGTTAATATTACTATACTTATTTCTATTATCACTCATACTGATTATAATAGTTATGAATATAGTAAAATAGGATCAAAAGGATGGTTTTTTGCTGGAAATGAATTGAGTTCTATTTTAGGTGTTACATTTCCGATTGTCGTTTTATATTCTATCGAAAAAACAACATCTATTAGGAAATTATATTATTGGATTCCAACATTATTATCTATTTTTTCATCTTTCTCTATGGGAACAAAAGTTGCTTATATGGCGGTTATAGTTACTATGGTAATTACACTTGTAATAAGTTTTATTCATGTGTTTTTTTACCAAAAACAGTTGAAAGAACAGCGGAAATATCTATTATTGAACATATTTGTTGTTATTTGTATAAGTATAGGAATTGTTTCTACAATACCAAAAACGCCATTTGTTAAAAATTTGGCAATTCATCAAAAAGAAGTACAAACGGAACAATTCAAAGAAAAGCAAAAGCAATATCGATTAGAAGAGAAAAAAGAAGTTCCAGTTAGTAGTTCGCCTAAAGAACAAGTAAGTGCTTCGGATAGTAATTCAGGTAGTGATTCAGCAGTAGAAGAAAAGAAAAATCAAGTAGAAAATATTATATTTAGTAGCCGTGAATTATTTATCCAGCATTATAAAAAATCCTTTGAAGAAGTTCCGATATCCCAAAAACTGTTTGGAATGGGGTATGGGGGAATCCTGAATTATCAAGGAGCTCCTAAGTTGATTGAACGAGACTTTCATGATTGGTTTTATACATTTGGATTGTTTGGTTTTATATTCATTTTACTACCTCTTATTTATTACAGTTTTAAAATTTTATTATTATTAATTAAAGATATAAAAACTTTATTTGCATTCAAACATGTGTTGTTAGGAACAGGAATATTATTAGGTTTTGGTATTGCATTTATTTCTGGTCATGTATTAACAGCACCCGCTGTAAGCATCTATTTTAATGTTATTTTGGCAACTCTAATAGTGAGTTTGAGTAGTAAATCGATTCAAAAATAAGGTAATAAAGCAAAGTTTAACTAAAATCCTGTATTTTAATACGGGATTTTTTGTCTATTTTAATTAATACATAGTTTATTTAAGATGATTAAGTTTTTTGAATTAAAGAATAAATATTGGAGTTAGTATAGTCATATGGACACAACTTATTTAAGTCCTTACAATGAATTTCAAGGTAAGAGTCAAATATTCCCCACCTACTATTTGTAAATAACCCATGAGATAATCTCCTTACATACTACATGTGGAGGCTTTTTTATGAAAAGACACCTATTAAAGAAAGAATGGGAAACTTATATTCAAGACTATAAAAACAGTGGATTATCAAAAGTTTTCTGGTGTCAAAAACAGAACCTACCAGTTCATCGGCTATATTATTGGTTGAAAAAATTATCACCTGAAACGGAAGATCAAAATAAAAATGAGCGTGTGAATTGGAGTTCTATGAATGGCCCTGTCGTAGAAGAAAACATACATGTCACCATTCGAATTCACATTCAAGAAGCAACCATTGAATTAGATGTACCTTTATAAGAAACAAAACAAAACAAAATATATTGTGTGAAAAGAGATGTAATTTATGAAGAAGAGTTTCTATGATTGGTACATTGAAAATAACAAAGAACATTTATTAGCCGAGTGGGATCATGAACAGAATGAAGACTTGGAGATAAAAGAAATTGGATATGGTAGTAACAAAAATGCATGGTGGATTGGTAGATGTAATCATCAATGGATATCTACTATTAAGAATAGAGTTAGGGGAACTGGTTGTCCTATATGTTATGAAGCTAATGGTAGAAAAATAGTCCATAGACGAAGTTTAAATAAAGGAATTAATGATTTGCTCTATTTCGAGTAATCTTCTTCGAATCAAAATTGTCACTCTCCATCTATGAGTATTTTTTATTATCTAGTCTACTACTTTATTTTAATAAATACTCTTTTACGAAATGAAAATTATTTCTCAGTCTAAATCTTTATTTTATTAAATTAAACAAACAAAAATAGAGGAATTTAATTAAACCAACGATGTCCAGTCTAATACATTTTTCTACTTGAACAACTGTTCAAGTATTTAAAGAAGAAACATATAAAAAAGTTTTTCCGTGTTCTCTAAGTACATATGAGGGAACATCCGATTGCTGCATGAATGTTTTACCATGCTCAGCTTGCAATGTGCTAGAAGGAGTGTTACCTATTAGTCCTGTTATAATTAAAGTTAATCCAAATGTAATTCCAAAAAATTTAATTGTTTTTTTCATTACTTTAAAGCCTCCTTATCGCGTAGTTTTTGTTCGGCTTCGTGTGACTTGTAAAAATAATGTCCAGCCTGACCAGGTTGATTTGAAGCATAAAATTTTAATGCTAATTGTTTTGAGTAGTCATGTACGAACCCTAATAAACCTTCTTGCTCGAAGTATTGAATTCCTTCTTTAATAATGGATTCAAATATATTGGTTGGCTCAGCTGAATTTAATGCGCGCAGAATAGAAAAATGATGTTTATATTCAATTGCATTTACATGATTACAGATTTTTAGACCTTTATTAATAAATTTATTTGTTTCATCTGTATGCCCCAATTTGAAATGTTCTCGTGCTAAAAGGAACGTAGATTTATAATCAGTTTCGGGATCTTCAATGGAAGCAGATAAGTTTCTAATCGCTGCTTCAGATAGATTCTGTTCTGCATATAAGAATCCTAAATTATGTCTAATTTTTAAAGCTAGCATTGTATTTTTCTGCTTATTAACAATGTCTAAAGCATATATAAAGTATTCCTCAGCTGCTTCAAATTGACTTAATGAAGTACATGTAAGCCCTAAAATATTAGTGCAGCCAGCAATATTAATTTCATAACCGTTTAAATTCTCATAATATCCTTTTGCTTTTGTTGCATAATTGATAGCTATAAGTGGTTGACGAACTTGATAATAGAATGCCGCTGCTTTATAGTAAAATTCGGCTTTTTCGGCTTCATCGGGTATTTTTTCTAATAATTCTCGAGCAGTACTAAAGTAATTATTAGCGTCTTTAAATTTACCAATTTCAGTAGCGTGAATTGCCTTAAAGAAATAATAGTAGTACTTTAAAAAATCGTCAGTTGGTTTTTCAAAGCTATTTATTTTTTCTAGCAACGCTTTTGATTCACTATAATCATTTATAAATAATTTATATCTAAACTCTAGTAAAGAGTAGTATAGAAGAATATTTTGGTTCTCCTCAATTCTATCAATTTTTTCTTTTACTTTGTTTCTAATTTCTAATGCAAGGTCCGTGTTTTGACTGCGAATTGCATCATACCAATTATTTAATAAAGAAGTAATCTGCTCTAGTGTAACCGTTGTAATCTCCATGGAATAACCCCTCCTATTATGTATTTATATAATTGTACAAAAATTTATAATATTTAGTCATTGGGTAAATTTATTTCTCAACAAATACCTATTTATTTTTTTGGATAAGTATTCATTATGGGAAGAACTATGTTTATTGAATTAAACTTAGATCAATTTTTTTGAACAAAAAGAAAAACTAGATAAAATACTAAGGATACTTAGCACTATAGGACTATCTGTATATATTTAAAGTATAAGGTCAAATTAAGTAAATATTTGGGTGAAGAATGCTTGTCAAATTACTATTATTTAATGATGTCTGGGTAATAATAAGTAAGTTACCGTTGCTTATTAAAAAAGCAAGGCCCGATTGGCCCCGCTTGTTATTTGACTATTACTTTTCCATCCATTCCTTTCTGGAAATGGTACCGACATATCAGTTCATATGTACCGGGCTTTTTAGGTTTCACGGTTATGGTTTTTTCTTTTCCCGGCTGGACTTCGGCGTCAATTCTGAGCTTTTCCACTGTGAAGGTGTGCTCTTTATTACCTTGGTTTTTCAATATCAACGTTGTCGTTCTTCCAATCGGAATAGTGATGACGTTCGGATTAAAGTAATCATCGTTCAACTCGACCTCAATCACTTTCACTGACTCAATAGGCTGTGTTACGACGCCGGATTCGGCAAATACACTGAGTGAGCCTGGAGTTGTTACAACCACAATCATCGCAAGCAAAACGACCAATCCAGTTAACCACTTTTTCACAGACATTCGCAATCCTTCCTTTCCTAAGCATTATTGTTTTCCAATTCATAAAATATTATCACTATAAATGGGGGTCTAACTATTCAGGTTAAAAAATGTTTTAGACTGAACATCATTAATCTAATGGGATTCCTCAATTCTTATATTTCTAATTCAATAAAATAAAGAATCAGACTGGTAAATAAGTTTCATTTTCGGAAAAGAGTTTTTATTAAAATATAGTATTAGACTAAATATTGGTTATGTAATTTTCACATGAGAAATAGGAACAATTCTGAGAAAACATACTTAATAAAACAAGAATGTATATATTCTGGCATAAAGTTTTTAAAAGAGAACAGGTCTAATCCTTAATGAATATGAAGTTAATCTCTGTGTTTACCGCGTATAATAAGACATTATGGCAACCTCACATGTATACGCTATATAGGATTTCATTGCTTAATATAGAACATTAAAGGAGTATTGATATATTTAAAAAAGGGGGAAAATACATGAAACTCACAAATGATGTTAAAGCCATTGTCTTAGATCTCGATGGAACTTTATTAAATTCACAAAAAGAAGTGTCCGAAAGAAGTAAAAGGGCCATTTTGACAGCTCACGAAAGAGGTCTTGCTATTATTTTTGCAACAGCAAGACCTCCAAGGTCTGTTAATGACTTTTTATGTAGAGAGCTTCAAGAAATAGCATCTGTTGTTTATTATAACGGTGCTTTATCCGTAGATAATCAGTTAGGCAGAAAACATTACCCAATTGAACAGATGTTGACGGAAGAAATTCTAAACTATATACATACAAATCAGCCAGATGCTTATATTTCTATAGAGTCTGAAGACATTTGGTACAGCAGCCAAACTTTAGACTATAAACAGGTCATGAAAGTCACAACAAACCCTACAGTGGTAACCATTGATGAACTAAGGAAGATACAAGCTTCCAAAATACTAATTTCTCAATGCTATGACTATAAAAGTTTACAGGAACTCTTTGAAGGTAAAGTTAACATCATACGCACTGACTCGGGAAGCTTGATTCAAATTATGGATAAAGATGTGTCGAAAGAGCGTGCTGTGATTGATATCTGTACAGCTAAGAGAATACCTATGGATTATGTTATGTCTTTTGGGGACGACTGGAATGATTTTAACTTATTTAGGGAATCTGGATTACCAGTAGCAATGGGTAATGCTATTCCTGAGCTAAAAGAGATTGCATTTTTTGTTACTGGAAACAATGATGAAGAAGGTGTGGCACAGGTATTAGAACAAATAATCTTTGGTACCAATCCAATTAAAAATTAACATGAATAGAAAGTCCCTTCAGTTCTTCATCTAAAGGGACTTTTAAAGGTCTTTGGTTTTATATTAATAAAGGGTGCTTTCATGTCCAAAAAACACTTTTTCGGTCTATAACTATTTTTTAATAGTCTAAAACATTTTTTTAATGAAACACTAACGTGCTTCAATTGCACCTACAGCTTGCCTAATCATTCTACCGTCCCCCCTAAAACTTTATTATGAATGTTATTTGGATTTTCAGCCCATTCCAACATTAATTCTCTTTGTTTAAGGGCTAAATCTTCAAACGGTTCACTAATATGCTCAATATTGTTAAAGCATTTTTCAAAAACACGAGTATTATTTATCTTGAGGTACCCACCAAATCCCTTGTCATCATTTAAAATCCATACTACTCTTGTAAAATGAGAAAAAAGTATAGCTCCAGTACACATCGGGCATGGTTCAAGTGTTGTATATAATGTAATAGGTAATCTGTTTTCTTTAGCATGTATGAGTTTCTTTCCTGCTGCTCTTATAGCATCGATTTCAGCATGAGCGGAGGCATCATCCTGAGTGTGTACCCTGTTTCGCCCCTTACCTAATATTTCATTGTTTCGCCCAACAATAATAGCACCTACTGGATATGTGTTCTCTTTCATTGCTTTTTTCGCTTCTTCTAAAGCCATTTCTAAAAACAAACGATCCATTTTTCTCACCAAAACAAATTCCCCCTTTTAAATCTAATTTTATCAAAAGAGAGTTATAAAAACATGATGAACAACACCTGGAATTAACAAATAACACTTATAAGCCATTTCTAATCAAACTTTATCTCAAACCTACATCTGAAGGGTCTTTCCATTCACATAATCAATGTTATCGGCAGTTATAGTAGATCATTTTTTAGTACAATTGAATTAATCAAGGTCTGTGTTAGGAGGAATGTATCCGAGGTGACGATCCATTGATACGATTTGTCCTTTATGATGAAATTCATGTGTCTCGGTATGGGTTAAAAGCCATAGTGGAGTTGTACTCCATGGTTCTTTTTGCCATTTCACTTCATTTGCTATATTTTCGAACCAACGAGCATTGAATTCATCTAAAAAACGTTGTACAATCTCATCTACTAACTCAAATCTGGCGCGAACTTTCTCGACATTTGAATGCTCAATTTCATAATCAGTAGCAAACGAAAAATCTGCTCGCCTTTGGTTAAATGCGAATGATCCAAGCCAGTATCGATAACAATCGGCTACATGAATATGGGTCTTTATAATGCTACCGCTTCCGAAATTTGGAACGGTGCTGTGCAACTTTTGCAGTGGGATTTTTTCTGAAAACGTAAATAGAATTTCCCTGGTAGAGCGAATAAAGCTGTATTGTTGCTTTAAAACATCTAACATTCAATATCACTCCTCTTTTATTTACCATAATCCCCGTTAGCAGAAGCTAAATTATATATCTTTGTTTTCCTTCTCTAATAAACGTTTTACATCATTTCTAAAGAATTTAAGTTCATTTTTTGTTTTAATCAACTCATACAGCATAAAAAGTAATACCAACACTAAATACCAACACTATTAAGATTTTCACCATAGCAATCCCATCTTCCTTTTTTAACTAAGCGAAGATATATGCTAAAATCCCAATTGTACATATAACACTACCTACAACGAAAAAGAAAAACTGTATAAGCTTGGCCAAAAATAGCCGGGGGTGTAGATTATGTAACAGCTACACTCAAAGGCGTTGAATTTGCTAAAGACGGTACATTGATAAGGAAGCAAGTTGGTCCAGGGAAGGTTACCGAGTGGGTTATGGATTTGAGTCAATATCTAGGACATAAAAAAATTAAATTTAAGCAACTTCTTTAGTCGAATTTTCTATTGCTTTGGGAGTTTTATAACCAATGCTACTGCGGTTATATCATTCTTTGATGCATTGAAATAGTGCTAGATTTGTTTGTTTAAACGTGACATATTGTGTGCGGTATACTTCTTCTTTCTTTAGAAAAGCATGAAGAAACTCAACACAAGTGTCTAATACGGACACTCCCTCCTTGAAATTTATTGTAAGAACTTCACTAAGTTGTGTTCAAAGTGGATAACCTACGTTTCTATGATTCTCCATCTTGGCAGGATAATGTTGTTGCTGGTACTTTAGATGCAGGATTATGATTTGCAATCGATGGGAAGGTTATGGTGAATGGATTTTATCAGTACAAAGAGCATAGTAGCCAGGGCAAAACATACTATGTAACAGCAAACGAAGCCTATGGACATGTGAAGTAAGAGTTACAAAAGAGCATCCACTTAAAGGATGCTCTTTTGTATAATATATTTATAGAAGAAATATAAAAAAGTGCTAACAAGTTTGCAAATGAACTTGCTAACACTTATACAAAATAAATATAAAATATCGCTGATATGTTACTGGATATATAGTCATTATAAAAATAGACAATACAAACTAACTTTGCTTAGAATACTCATCGTAGTACAATTTATATTATATGGATTAACGCCGCGGAGGTAATAAAATGCGACAATTTGCAAAACCAACAGTTGTTGTAAGTAAATGCCTAGAATTTGATGCTTGTCGTTATAATGGGGAAAGGATTTCTGATATTACAATTCGAAATTTACAACCGTTTGTTATATTTATTCCGGTATGTCCTGAAGTAGAAATCGGATTAGGAATTCCACGTGAGACAATTCGGATTATCGAAGATAGTGGCATTCACAAGCTTGTACAGCCTTCGACAAGAGAAGATGTTACAGAGAGGATGCAACGGTTTTCTGATCAATTTTTAAGTACTTTACTGGATGTTGATGGTTTTATTTTAAAAAATCGTTCTCCAAGTTGCGGAACTAGAGATGTGAAAATTTATACAGGATATGACAAATCACCAGTAAAAGAGAAGGGTGCTGGTTTGTTTTGTGGCGCTGTATTAAAAAAATTTTCGCATATTGCAGTAGAAGAAGAAGGTAGATTGTCGAATTTTATTATTCGTGAACATTTCTTTACGAGACTGTTTACAATCGCTCACTTTAAAAGAATTAAACATAATAAAAATTTGAAAGAGCTAGTATCTTTTCAATCAGATCACAAATACTTATTTATGGCATATAATCAGGTGAAACAAAAAGAATTAGGCCGTATTATTGCAAATCATGCAAAGGATAATATTGAAAATCTCTTTGAGAATTACGAAAAAACCTTGTATGAATTATTGAAGCGAACACCTCGCTATACATCGAATATAAACGTATGTCAGCATATTTTTGGATACTTTAAAGATAAGCTAAACAAGCAAGAAAAAGAGTATTTTTTAACGCTACTTCAAAAATATGCAGATAAGAAAATACCTCTTAGCAATTTACTTGTAGTTTTAAAGTCGTGGGTCTTACGTTTTGAAGACCACTATTTATTTCGGCAAACCTATTTTGAACCATATCCTGAAGCATTAGTAGAAATCTCAGATTCCGGAAAAGGAAGAGATTATTAAAGAAAAAACCACATAATTCGACACTGTTATTCCTATGTTGTTGTAGAACAATGTAGGAATTTTTTTGTGCATGAGTACAGAATCTGTTTTAAAATTAAGTTATGACAGAATTATAACAATTATCTAACTACTAATCTTGTCTTTAAGAAGCAATGTTTGTAGTACAGACTCGCACGCTGTCGAAACTCAATATTCGATAAGGGGTGTGTAGCGGAATGGAATTTACTCTAACTCGCGAAAAACAAATGATTAAAGAAATGGTACGTGACTTTGCTGAAAAGGAAATTGCACCAAAAGCTGTGTATTATGACAAAACAGCTGAATTTCCATACGAAACGTTTCAAAAAATGGGCGAACTAGGATTATTAGGAATCCCATTCCCAGAAGAGTATGGAGGTTCTGGCGGCGACACTCTATCGTACGCGCTAGCTGTTGAAGAAATTGGCCGTGCTTGTGGCGGTACAGGCTTAAGTTATGCTGCAACAATTTCATTAGGTGCTTCACCAATTTATTACTTTGGTACAGAAGAACAAAAGCAAAAGTATTTAGTTCCAATGGCATCAGGAAAAACACTAGGTGCTTTTGGTTTAACAGAGCCGAACGCTGGATCAGATGCAGGTGGCACACAAACAAAAGCATTTTTAGATGGTGATGAATATGTGATTAGCGGTGAGAAGTGTTGGATTACGAATGCAGAGTATGCAAATACAACCATTGTAACCGCTATCAATGGTGTCGAAGAAAATGGAAAAAAACGTATTTCTGCATTTATTGTGCCGACAACAAGTGAGGGATTAACGATTTCAAGTCCATACGATAAGATGGGTGTTCGTGCCTCTAATACTTGCGAAATCGTACTTGATGGTGTTCGTGTACCGAAAGAGAATATTCTTGGTGATGTAAATAAAGGATTTAAACAATTCTTATATACACTTGATGGAGGGCGTATTTCAATTGCAGCATTAGCTGTAGGAATTGCACAGTCTGCTTTTGAGCGTGCACTTCAATATGCAAAAGAGCGTCAGCAATTTGGAAAAACGATTTCTAATTTCCAAGCGATTCAATTTAAACTGGCTGATATGGCTACTGAAGTGGAATTGGCGCGTAATTTAGTACATAAAGCAGCTTGGTTAAAAGATCATGATAAACCTTTCGGTAAAGAAGCAGCTATGGCAAAGTTATTTGCATCTGAAGCAGCAAGTCGTATTGCGAATCAAGCAGTGCAAATTCACGGTGGATATGGTTATATGCGTGAATATGAAGTAGAGCGTCACATTCGTGATGCAAAACTTTTAGAAATTGGTGAAGGAACTTCTGAAATTCAACGTCTCGTAATTGCAAGACATTTAGGGTGTAGATAAAAGGAGGATTCACTATGTTTCAAAAGATATTAATTGCTAATCGTGGCGAAATTGCAGTTCGAATTATAAAAACATGTCAAAAACTTGGAATTCGTACAGTTGCTATTTACTCAGAAGCAGATGAAAATGCACTTCATGTAAAACTAGCAAATGAGGCTTATTTGGTTGGTGGCCCACGTGTCCAAGAGAGCTATTTAAATCTCGAAAAGATTATAGAAATTGCTAAGAAAACAAATACTGAAGCGATTCATCCAGGATATGGATTGTTATCAGAAAATCCTTCCTTCGCGGTTCGCTGTAAAGAAGAAGGGATTGTATTTATTGGTCCTTCTGAGGAAATCATTGCTAAGATGGGAAGTAAAATCGAGTCACGTCTGGCAATGCAAGAAGCAAATGTTCCAGTTGTACCAGGAATCACAACGAATATTGAGACTGCTGAAGAAGCGATTGAAATTGCAAAACAAATTGGTTATCCATTAATGTTGAAGGCATCCGCGGGCGGCGGGGGCATTGGAATGCAGTTGATGGAAACTGAGCAAACGCTCACCAAAGCATTCGAGAGCAATAAAACGCGTGCACAAAACTTTTTTGGTAATGGTGAGATGTACTTAGAGCGATACATTGCAGATGCGCATCATATTGAAATTCAACTTTTAGCTGATACACATGGCAATACAGTTTATTTATGGGAACGTGAATGCTCTGTACAACGCCGGAATCAAAAAGTAATTGAAGAAGCACCGTCTCCATTTTTAGATGAAGAAACACGTAAAGCGATGGGGGAAGTTGCTGTACAAGCAGCAAAAGCTCTTGGCTATACAAATGCCGGTACGGTTGAATTTCTTGTGGATGATAAGAAAAACTTCTATTTCTTAGAGATGAATACAAGATTACAAGTGGAGCATCCTGTTACTGAAGAAATTACTGGTCTAGATCTTGTTGAACAACAATTACTCATTGCGTCTGGTGAAAAGCTTTCCTTTACGCAGGAGGATATAAATCGTAGTGGTCATGCCATTGAAGCACGTATTTATGCAGAAGATCCAAAAACATTTTTCCCATCTCCTGGGGAAATTATAGGACTAACTCTACCAACCGCAGTACGTATCGATCACTTTTTGGAGAATAAGGTGACAATTACACCGTTTTACGATCCGATGATTGCAAAAGTAATTGCGCATGGTGAAACGCGCGAAGAAGCTATTGAGAAATTACAGGATGCTCTTCAAAATCTGAAAGTAGAAGGTATTAAAACAAATACACCAATGCTTCTGCAAGTATTAGAAGATGAAGTGTTCCAAAGTGGTATTTATACAACAGGCTTTGTAACAAAACAACTTGTAAAAAAATAAGGTTTATGAATATTAAAGGGGGTAAAAATGATGACAAAAGTATATGCATCGATGGCAGGTAATGTTTGGAAAATTGTTGTGGGAATAGGGGATACAGTAGAAGAAGAACAGGATGTCGTCATTTTGGAATCTATGAAAATGGAAATTCCAATCGTTTCAGAAGAAGCTGGGACAGTTATGAAAATAAATGTACAAGAGGGCGATTTTGTTAATGAAGGAGATGTATTGGTAGAGATTGAATAGGGAGAAGAAGGGGTGAAATGTATTGAAGCTACCTACTTTTGCTGTCATTAAAGAAGTGGGACCACGTGATGGTTTGCAAAATGAAAAGAAAATTGTTGGCACAAAAGATAAAGTGAAATGGATTCAATTACTTTCAGAAGCTGGATTATCATATATTGAAGTTTCCTCTTTTGTTCACCCGAAATGGGTTCCTGCTTTAGCTGATGCGAGTGATGTATTTGCAGAGTTAAAGCGGAATTCAGATATTACATATGCTGCGCTTGTTCCAAATCAAAATGGTTTGGAACGAGCTCTTTTGCAAAATGTAGATGAGGTGAATGTTTTTTTATCAGCAAGTGAGTCACATAATAAAAATAACATCAATAAGTCCATTAAAGAAGCGTTATCTGTCGTGCGAGATATTACAAAGCAAGCAGGGTTTGCAGGTAAAAGAGTAAGAGGTTATGTTTCTACTGTATTTGGTTGTCCTTATGAAGGGGATGTGAGCATTGATGCTGTAGACGAATTATGTAATCAACTCTTCTCATATGGCATTTATGAAGTCTCATTGGGAGATACCATTGGTGTAGCAAATCCATTGCAAGTAGAGCGTGTATTAGAGCATTTACTTAAAAAATATGATTCTTCTCAATTCGCGATGCATTTTCATAATACGTACGGAATGGCGCTTGCAAACGTCGTTCAGTCATTGGAATACGGTGTTACGACTTTTGATAGTTCCTGTGGTGGACTTGGTGGTTGTCCTTATGCACCAGGAGCATCAGGTAATGTCGCGACTGATGATTTAGTACATATGCTCCACAAAATGGGCGTACAAACAAATATAAATGAAGAAAAGTTATTAAAGGCTAGTCAATTTATTCAAAGTAAGCTAAATATTCAATTGCCAAGTCATGTGTATAAAGCATTGCAACATAAAACAATAAGTAGGTGATAAAATGCTACAATTACAAAACATTTCAGTAGATTATGTAACACCGCATATCGTAAAAATAACATTAAATCGCGAACGGCAAGCAAACTCATTATCTTTTGCACTATTAGAAGAGTTGCAATCTACATTAAATCATATTAATGAAGAAGCTGATGTTCGCGTTATCATTTTAACAGGCTATGGTGAAAAAGTATTTTGTGCCGGAGCTGATTTAAAAGAACGTGCCAATATGAATGAGGAGCAAGTACGTCATGCAGTTGGGATGATTCGTTCTACAATGGATATGGTTGAGCAATTATCACAACCTGTTATTGCTGCAATAAATGGAATTGCACTTGGTGGTGGTACCGAGTTAAGTTTAGCGTGTGATTTTAGAATTGCGGCAGAAACAGCAAGCCTTGGACTCACTGAAACATCTCTAGCTATCATCCCAGGAGCTGGTGGGACGCAGCGTCTCCCAAGACTAATTGGTGTTGGCAGGGCAAAAGAATTAATTTATACAGCAAGACGTATTTCGGCGCATGAGGCGAAGGAATATGGAATGGTAGAGTTTGTGGTACCAGCTAACTTACTAGAAGAAAAAGCAATTGAAATTGCAAGAAGCATTGCGAGTAATGGACCAATTGCCATTCGATTAGCAAAAGAAGCAATCTCAAATGGGATACAAGTAGATTTGCATACCGGATTACAAATGGAAAAGCAGGCGTATGAAGGTGTAATCCATACGAAAGATCGATTAGAAGGACTACAAGCATTTCAGGAGAAACGTAAACCAGTGTATAAGGGGGAGTAAAAGTGCTAGAACAAAAACAACAATCGAATTCATTTCAAGAACGTGTTGAAACAATTAAACAAGGTGGGGCACCAAAATATCATGAACAAAATAAAGCAAAAGGAAAAATCTTTGTTCGAGATCGCTTAGCTCTTCTATTTGATAATGGTGAATATGTAGAAGATGCATTATTTGCTAATTGTGAGCAAACAGGCTTACCGGCAGATGGTGTTGTAACTGCTACTGGTAAAATACATGGTCGTACTGTATGTGTCATGGCAAATGATTCAACAGTTAAAGCAGGGTCTTGGGGTTCTCGAACTGTTGAAAAAATCTTACGCATTCAAGAAACAGCTGAAAAGTTACGTGTACCACTTTTTTATCTTGTTGATTCTGCAGGTGCCCGTATTACTGACCAAGTTGAAATGTTCCCAGGGCGCCGCGGTGCGGGACGCATTTTTTATAACCAGGTGAAGCTATCAGGTAAGGTACCACAAATTTGTTTATTGTTTGGTCCTTCTGCAGCTGGAGGTGCTTATATTCCTGCTTTTTGTGACGTTGTCATGATGGTTGAAGGAAATGCTTCTATGTATTTAGGTTCTCCGCGTATGGCTGAAATGGTTATTGGTGAAAAAGTAACACTAGAGGAAATGGGCGGCGCTCGTATGCATTGCTCGGTATCAGGATGCGGAGATGTATTATGTAAGACAGAAGAAGATGCGATTGCTCAGGCAAGACAATATATTTCATATTTTCCAAGTAACTATCAAGAAAATGCTCCTATGACTAAGCCTCAAGAACCAAAACAGTTCGAAAAAACGTTAGAACAAATCATCCCAGAAAATCAAAATGCTCCTTTTAATATGAAAGATCTTATTAATCGTATTATCGATGAAGGTTCTTTCTTTGAAGTGAAAAAATTATTTGCACAAGAACTTATTACAGGATTAGGACGAATCGATGGGAAGCCTATTGGTATTGTTGCAAATCAACCGCGTATGAAAGGCGGTGTATTATTCCACGATTCTGCTGATAAAGCAGCGAAGTTTATTAATTTATGTGACGCATATCATATTCCATTATTATTCCTTGCGGATGTACCTGGATTTATGATTGGAACGAAAGTTGAGAGAGCTGGTATTATTCGTCACGGTGCGAAAATGATTTCTGCTATGAGTGAAGCGACAGTACCGAAAATTTCAATCGTTGTTCGTAAAGCATATGGTGCTGGTCTATATGCAATGGCAGGCCCAGCTTTCGAACCAGATTGTTGTTTAGCGTTGCCAACGGCTTCCATTGCTGTAATGGGACCAGAAGCTGCTGTTAATGCCGTATATGCGAATAAAATCGCAGCGTTACCAGAAGAAGAGCGTGCAAGCTTCATTGCAGAAAAACGTGAAGAGTATAAAAAAGATATTGATATTTATCGCCTAGCATCAGAAATGGTGATTGATGGTATTGTTCATCCGAATGATTTACGTGAAGAACTAAAGAAGCGCTTCGAAATGTACATGAGTAAATATCAAGTGTTTACAGATCGAAAACATCCAGTTTATCCAGTATAAAAGCCCTATTAAGGGCTTTCTTGTTCGAAAAATGAGGAGGGGAAAACATTGAAACAAGCCGTTTGGTTTCCAACAGAAGAATATAAAGATAAAACACGTCTATATGGGTGGATGAAATCGCTTGGCTATGAAGATTATGAAGCATTTTATAACAAGTCAATTGAAGAAACTGGATGGTTTTGGGGAGAAGCGGAACGTGCAGTTGGCTATCAATGGATGGAGCCGTATACAGAAGTATTAGATTTAGAAAACGGTACACCATTCGCTCAGTGGTACACTGGGGGAACGTGTAATGTAGTAGAATCTGCTTTATCTCGTTGGCTTGCAGATGAAGAAACAAAACAACAACCTGCCCTCATGTACGAAGGGGAAAACGGAACAACAAAATCATTTACATATGAAGAACTTGATAGCTGGGTGAGCCGAGTTGCCAATGGATTGAAGCATTCCGGAATTGAAAAAGGTGATCGTGTAACGATTTACATGCCGATGATTCCAGAGACAGTTGTTGCTATGCTGGCAGTAATGAAAATAGGTGCGATTATTTCCCCGATTTTTTCTGGATTTGCAGCTGATGCAGTCATGACGCGTGTACAGGCAGCAGGATCCAAAATGATTATTACAGCGGATGGATTCTCGCGCCGTGGTAAAATCGTTTCATTAAAAGATGAGATAGATAAAGCGTGCGAACATTGTGCATCTGTTGAGAAGGTTGTAATTGTACGTCATGCTGGAAATGATTTTACACCTCATAACTATGACCTATCATGGAGTATTCTCGAAAAGGAAAAACCATTTATACACGCTGAAGAAATGAAAAGTGATGACCCGCTTATGCTCATTTATACATCAGGGACGACTGGGAAACCAAAAGGAACTGTACACACGCACGCTGGATTTCCTCTGAAGTCTGCATTTGATGCAGGATTTGGTATGAATATTAAGCAAGGTGACCGTGTATTATGGGTAACTGATATGGGCTGGATGATGGGACCGTTTTTATTATTCGGCTCTCTTATTAATGGGGCAACAATGGTAATGTATGAAGGTGTTCCAGACTATCCGGAAGCAGATCGATTATGGGAAACGGTTGATCGATATCAAATTACTCACCTTGGAATTTCACCAACATTAATTCGAGCACTGATGGCAAAAGGTGATGAATATGTAAAGAAACATTCTCTAGAAAGTTTAGAGGTATTTGCATCAACAGGTGAACCTTGGAATCCAGACCCTTGGATGTGGCTCTTTGAAACAGTTGGAAAAGGAAAGGTACCAATTTGTAACTATTCAGGTGGAACTGAAATTTCCGGTGGGATTTTTGGAAATGTTTTAATTAAACCAATTGCACCTATTAGTTTCAATGCATCTTTACCTGGAATGGCAGCAGTTGTATTAGATGAACAAGGTACTCCAATCCGTGATGAAGTTGGAGAATTATGTATAGAAAAACCGTGGGTTGGAATGACGAAAAGCTTCTGGGAAGACGACGAACGTTATGTTAACACGTATTGGTCGCGCTTTGAAAACAAATGGGTGCACGGTGATTGGGTCATTTATGATGGAGAACAGTATATTATTACCGGACGTTCTGATGATACATTAAATATTGCCGGGAAGCGTATTGGGCCAGCTGAATATGAATCAATTCTTGTAAAGCATCCTGGTGTAATAGAAGCCGCGGCGATCGGCGTACCAGATGAAGTAAAAGGGGAAGTCTGCCATTGCTTTATTGTTTTACAAGAAGGAATAAAATTTACATCTGAACTAAAAAAAGAATTATTGAATTTAGTAAACTCTCATATCGGAAAGGCGTTATGTCCAAAAGATATTCATGTTGTAGAAGACTTGCCGAAAACACGTAATTCTAAAGTAATGAGACGTGTGATTAAAGCAGCATACTTAGGGAGAGAATTGGGAGATTTATCTTCACTTGTAAATCCGGAAGTTGTCTCTTATATTCAGGGATTACAATCTAGTCAAATATAAAACAAGACATGAGCCCCTTATAAAAGGGGCTCATGTCTTGTTTTATGATGGATAGATTTTTTGTATTGAGAATCTCCTTTAATATGAATGAAAAGCACATACAATATCTAAGCCAGATTGAAATAAAGATTAATTTTGTAGTTCCTTTGCTGAATAATTCATGTATAAGTCTATAAATATGGAGAAATTGTCCATCTGTAAAACTAAAGTTTTATAGAAAAAGTTTCATGAATTTTTTGCTGTCCTAATGAAGTTATATGTATCGCTCTTGATTGTTCGAACTTAGTAATCCAATTTTGTTCTAACATTCGTACCAGAATTGCATTTCCTAGTGCACCTGCAATATGGTGTTGTCTCTCGGTCCAATCTAAACAACATCTGGAGAATGCACGTCTTTTATTGTGTAATCGTTCTAAGTTTACACCGAAATCTGAAAAAAATGCTTCACCGACTTTTGTTACTGCAAATTCAGTATCCTTTTTTATTAATATTTGTTTATTTAATAAAGCATTTGTAATCTCAACTCCTAATTTTCCTGCTAAATGATCATAGCATGTTCTTGCATATTGAATTTTTTTATTTTCTTTTGCTTGTTTAAAAGATCGAATTGGTTCGCAAGGGGCAATGTATAATAGCTTTTCTAGTGATTCTGCTAGCTCATGATTTGTTAATTTGTAATAACGATGTCTGCCATGCTTTTCTACTTCAACAATTTGTGCCTCATATAATTTATTGAGATGAAAACTGGCTGTTTGTGGTTTGATTTTTGCAACATGTGCTAATTTAGTAGCGGGATGGGCGCGCCCATCCATAAGGTGAACCAAGATGGTTGCTCGTGATGTATCACTAATTAAGGAAGCGATTTTCGCTATATTTTCATTCATCATCTTCACTCCTTTTTTACATCCATATTTCGATGATAATGGAAGTTTTTGTGTTTTACAATACAGATAAAGAATCAAAATTAGGAGTGATAATATGAATTCGGGAATAAGTAAACTATTATGCAAAGAGATACAGCCAAAGATTTTATATTATGGAATACCAATTTATTTATTATCAACATTGAATGAAGATGGGACAACAAATATCAGTCCAATGTCTTCTTCATGGGCATTAGGAAACTATATGATTTTAGGCATTGGTTTGGGAGGGCAATCGATTGGAAATCTTGAAAGGAGTAGAGAATGTGTTATTAATTTCCCTTCTGCATTGCAGTGGAAACAAGTAGAAAAAATCGCACCCTATACTGGAGTAGAGCATGTTCCAGTTTATAAACAAGAAATGGGGTATACATATCAAAAAGATAAATTTACAATGGCTGGTTTTACACCATTGGATTCACAGTCAGTAAAGCCACAACGCATTAAAGAATGCCCACTACAAATCGAAGCAAACGTAAAACAAATTAGGATTCCAGAATATGATCCTTTCTTTGCAATTGTTGAAACCGAGGTTATTCATGTACATGCGCACGAGGAGATAACAAAAGGGGAAAACCATATTGATCCGCAAAAATGGAGTCCATTATTTTATAATTTTAGACATTATTTTTCAATAGGAGAAGAGTTAGGAAAGAATTATCGAGCTTGAAATCTTAAAGGAGTCAGGGAAAATGATCAAACTTGAGTATTTTGAAAGAAACAATTTTAAGCAACTTATATATTTAGATTTGTTAAAGGATTATTCCAAGTTGAGAAATAGGACGATTTATGCTTGTAAAGATGGTGATGGGATAGTTATTGATGGCGAAGATATTAAACTAATTGGAAAAATTATAAAAATCTAATTTGGTTTCTTTTAAGTGCTCAGGTATAAAATTATAGCTATTTATCTTTCAAACGAATACTCTATTGATATGTTCTTGGATAGCGCTCTTTATACAAAATAGTACTATAAAATAAAAGAATTTTCTGTATAAGTGATATAATGGTATTAACTGAATACATATTAAAAAGGAGATGTTTTAGTAAGAAAATGAATATGAGTAAAGAATACGAAAAATATGTGAATATAGATGGGGCTGCATTGTACACAAAAGTAATAAAAGGGAAGAAAGATAATCCAGTAATTATCATGGATGCAGGATACGGTGATTATTCAAAAACTTGGGATCAAGTTGCAGAGAAAATTACAGAATACGGAACAGTGCTTTTATATGACCGAGCTGGTTTAGGGAAAAGTGAAAAAAGTCCGAATACACGTGTTAGTTCTGAGATGGTAAAGGAGCTAAGAGAGATATTACAACAATTACACCTTAAACCACCTTATATATTTGTGGGGCATTCATTTGGCGGTATTAATGTTCGTTTATTCGCTTCTTTATATCCAGAAGAAACTGCAGGATTAATATTAGTAGATTCAACACCAGAAAACTATAGAGAGAAATTTCTGCCTATCATGTCTTCTGAATTTCAAGAAGCATATTATAAACAATTTACATATGAAGGCACCTATGAAGAGTTTATGAGAAGTTTAGATGAGGTAGGGCGTCATCCACAAACACTCGGAAATATTCCCCTTGTTATAGTTGCTGCTGGAAAAAAAGATTTTTATTCTGATGAAGCGCAAGCCCAGTGGATAAAAATGCAAAAAGAACTATTGCAATTATCAAATAATCATAAAATGATTATTGCGCTTAATAGCGGTCATTATATCCAAAGAGATGAGCCTGAATATGTAATAGAAGCTGTTAAATGGATAGTATCACATATGTAAAAGGAGCGATATTTATTGGAAACTTTATTTCGATACAATTGGCAAGTAAGAGATCAATGGTTTGAATGGTGCAAACAGCTTTCGGAAGAAGATTTACTCTGTAAACGTGTTGGACGAGTAGGGGGTATTTTAGAAACTTTATTTCATATTGTAGATGTAGAGTATAGCTGGATACGTGCGCTTCAAGGGAAAGCGGATTTCGAACTGAAGTTTGAAGATTATAGAACGTTAGAAAAAGTGAAGCAGCTTTCTGATTCCTTTCGAACTAAAATGGAAGCCTTTACGCAAACATGGTCAAGTAATTTAGAGGATAAAATATTAGCAGCCTCATGGACTGATGAGACATTCAAATATGGCGAGGTTCTACGTCATGTGGTTGCTCATGAGATCCATCATATTGGTCAATTATCTATTTGGGCAAGAGAGTTGAATCTTCAGCCTGTGTCAGCAAATTTAATTAGAAGAGGTTTAATGATAGAAGCTGGGAATTCTATTTTGTAAAAATCTATAAAGTGGTGGTTGTTTTGAAAAGTATTATACCTAATAAAATTCATATCATTGGTTCTGTTGGAAGTGGAAAAACAACCTTAGCAAGAGCATTATCTTATCAATTAAATATTCCTTATTATGAGCTAGATAATGTTGTTTGGAGAAGGACTAAAAATGGAGATATAAGAAATACACCTAAGGAAAGAGATGAACAACTTTACAATATTGTAAATTCAAATGCTTGGATTGTTGAAGGTGCCCATCATAAATGGGTATCGCAAAGCTTTCAAAAAGCAGATTTAATTATATTCTTAGATGTAAGTGTAGTGAAGAGGATAGTCAGAATAATAAAAAGATTTATTTTGCAGTTACTTAACCTGGAAAAGGCTAACTATAAGCCCACATTTAAAATGTTAATGAAAATGTTTAAGTGGACGAATGATTTTGAAAAAGATAGTAAATCAGAAATTTTGAGTATGTTAAAACAGCATGAGGAGAAATTGATTATTCTGAAAGATAATACAGAGATGGAAGTATCGAGAGTAGGATTGTCACGCTTAAATTGAGACATTTTAATTGGTGTTTTTTTGAAAAAGTACATGCATTAAGAAAAAACTTTTTGTTTTATAGACTTTAATCATTTCAAAAATAGTAAGGCTTTGTTCATAGTACAACTTGAATAAACAACGGCGTTCAATAATAAGTCGGTTGTAAATATAGTAAGAAAATGAATTGATAAATAAGGTTTACATAGGAGAGATATGATATGGATAGAAATGGTTGTTTTGCCGGAACGGATGGTGAACAAGATGTTAAGTTTTCCATTATCATACCTGCACACAATGAAGAAAAATATATTGGTAGATGTCTTGATTCCATTGTGGTTGCATCCAAATTTTATAAAAATCAAGTCGAGGTAATTGTTGTATTAAATCGTTGTAGTGATTGCACAGAAGAAATTGCACAATCTTATCATTGTATAACTTTACAAGATGAGAATAAGAACCTATCTAAAATTAGAAATGCTGGGGCGAAAATAGCTCGAGGAGAAATCATTGTTACAATTGATGCTGATAGCTGGATGAGTGAGAATATGTTAAGAGAAATAGATAAGCATTTAAAAACTGGAAAATATATAGGAGGGGGAGTAAAAGGGAAATTTGAACGTATTTCATTAGGAATTATTGTTTCAGGATTATTGTTAATTATTCCTTTCATTTTTAAATATGGACTCGTTTCTGTCGGAATGTTTTGGTGTTATAGAAAGGATTTTGAAGCAATTGGTGGGTTTAATGAGGATTTATTAATGGCTGAAGATGCGGAATTTGCAATGCGTTTAAAAAAATACGGTAAGATCCATGGGAAAGGCTTTACTACCATTAAAAAAGCTTATATGACAACATCTTGTAGAAAATTTGATGAGCATGGTGATTGGACTTTAGTAAAGAGACCTCAAATTATTTTGGCATATTTAAAGGGAACAAATAAAAAGTATGCAGATGAATTATACTATGAAAAGAAAAAAGGGAAATAAGGAAAACCGGCTTTTTTAGAAAATACAAGCCGGTTTTTTATGTGAAAGAAGCTTTTTAGTTAGAAATCCTCTGAATCTTTTTTTCGTATATGTACGAATAGTGAAATGGAAATAATAACAAAAATTATTATTGTTTGTAAAAATAGATTTTCAAACTGAAGTAGAGATATCCACGATATTACATAATCTTTAATAGATTGAAGAGATGGAAGGTGAGTAGGATCGGAACCATAAGTAAATAGTTTTTTTGTTTCGATAAAAGCACTATTTTCTCCATTTGCCTCCATTACAATCGAAATAAACCTCTTGTTTCCTTGCTTTGCTGTACTAGCAAAACTATATCCAGCAGGATTTGAAAAGCTAGTTTGTAAACCATCAACTCCTTTGAATTTTATTTTACTATCAAGTGAATACAACATTTTATTTGTATTGAAAACATGTATATCTTTGAAGGTGAATTGATAAGAAGTTAATTGGGTGATTTCTAATATCATAGGATAATCCGTTATTAAATGCTGGGCTAGTTTCGAGGCATCTAAGGCTGTTATTTTAGATTCTTTTTGTTTATTCATTATGCCGGTTGCATTTGCAAAATACGTTTTATTAGATAATCCTAATTGTGTCGCTTTTTCATTCATTAAATTCGTAAAGTCTTGTTCACTTTTCGAAATATGTTCTGCTAAAAATACGGCCGCACTATTATCAGATGCAAGAACCATTGCATGAAACAAATCTCGAATCGTTATTTGATCTTCAAAAGTTATATCGATATTATTTCCTTCCATTTGAATGGAAGAATTACTTATTTTCACACGATCATCCCACTTGATTTTTCCTTTTTGTATTTGTTCTAACACAATATACTCTGTCATCATTTTTGATAAACTTGCTGAGGAGAAAGGGGTATCTTCATTTTTTTTATATACAATCTCTTCTGATGTTGCATCTATTAAAATAGCTGATGCTGCTTTAATTGAAGGTCCGTTTACATAGAAATAAAAATAAAAAACAAGAATTGCAGTAATAAGAAAAGACAATATAAGAAGCATCAAATTCTTAAAATGTTGCATAAGCTATCCTCCTTGTATATCGATATTACTAGTGTAAAAATTAATCTTTAACTAGGAGGAAAGAAAAGTTAAAGAATTTCTAAAGAATTATAAGGAATATATAAATTTTGGATAATTATGGTCATCATGAGGAAATAAACATGTATTTTCACTCACATTTAAACATAAAGAAGATTTAGAAGTAGAGGACAGGAATGAATTAGTAATGGATAAATTAAGAATCCTTAAAGAGTAAATTTTTTCAGTTTATTTAACGTAGAAGTAAATTATGAAGTGGAAGTAACAGTTAGAGGTGGAAAATCTTCTTAAGTACAGTAGGGAAAAGTGAAGAATCATTTGGAATTATTGGAAAAAAATCAACTTACGCAGGTACAAACTGTTATTTCTCACTATTCTTTAGTTCCTAAAACATCTGTATTTGGAGGCTCATAACCCATCTGGCGTGCTATAGCTACAATCCATGTAAAATGCTTACATTCTAGGTTTTTATTTTTTATATTGATAGTGATAAGTTGATAGATCGGAAATAAAACCCCATGGAATTTTTCCATGGGGTTTATCAATCAACACAACAAAATCACTATTATATTTAGAATATAGTACTTTTCTTGTTCTAATAGGTGATTTTTTTAGTGGATTTTTAGTTGTTGAGATAAATGCTTTTTATTGCTTATATGAAAGAAGCTTCACAGTAAATGTTGTTTGTTCAGTATCGCTATATACCTCAATTGTTCCATCGTGAATCTCCACAATACTTTTTGCAATCGCTAATCCAAGGCCTGATCCTCCCGTGTATGCAGAACGGGATTTTTCAACACGATAGAAGCGTTCAAAAATATGTGCTAAATCTGTACTTGGGATAGGCTGTCCGTAATTTGTAATATCGATTACAATCATGTTTCCGTCTTGATAAGCTGTTATATCAATAAATTTCCCATCATTACCATACGTCATAGCATTTATAATTAAGTTCTCAAATACACGTACTAATTTGTCTCCATCAGCAAGGGCCATAAGTTTTTCTGGTGGAAATGAAGGTCTACACTCAATATTGGCTTCCTGGAATTGCATACGAAATTGAACAGATAGTTGGCCAAGTAGTTCAATTATATCAATAGGTACAGTATTTAGTTGTAACTCGTTATTTTGAACACGCGTATACTCAAATAAGTCATTCATTAGCATGTTTAATCGATTTACTTTGTCATAAATAACTTGAATATAATGACGTAATTCTACTTCATCTCTGTAATTATCATGATGTATGAGATTAACATAGCCAACTATGGATGTTAGCGGTGTCCGTAAGTCATGTGATACATTTGTGATGAGTTCACTTTTGGCTTGTTCAGTTTGACGTTCTTCTTCAATTGAAACTTTTAACTGCTCTACAATGTGATTGACACCAGTTGCTAAGTCTTCTAAATAATTATGTTGTAAAATAGATACTTTATGATTAAAATTACCATCCGCAATATAACGAATTTCGTCAATCATTTGCTTTATGCATACTTCATAATATAGTTTTTTTTCGTGACGATAGAAAATATAAACATAGAATGAAAAAATCGAGAATAAAAACAGATAGGATCCCATCATTGTCCAAAGAGACTCCTTTAATCCCATATACTTTTCGTAGCCGACGATTCTGACAAATTCTCCACTTAATGCCGTTAATGTAAGGGAACTGTCAATTACACTCGTAACAAGACGGGATATGACAACCTCGGTAATGGGTGTAAGCAAAATAGATACTAAAAGCCAAAAAACAATTTTCCATTTCGGAATGACTTTTAATATGTCAAATGTCTCATTTCTCAATTTTATAACCTACTCCCCAAACAGTATGGATGAGTTTTTCGCCATTCGTTCCTGTTTCAAGTTTTTCTCTTAGGTTACTAATATGAACCATTACAGTTTTATTGGAACCATAACCATCTTCATTCCAAACTCGTTCAAATATTTCCTCTGAACTAAATACTCTACCAGTATTGCTGGCAAGTAAATATAAGATATCAAATTCAATAGATGTAAGTTTAATATACTCTCCATTCACTTTCACAGTATGATTATGTTTATGTATTTCAACAGAGCGGATGCGAATAATACCATCATCATTAAGTGATGTAACTTGTTGGAATGAAGATCTACGTAATAGCGCTTTAACTCTAGCTATTAATTCTAATGGATTAAAGGGCTTAATCATATAATCATCTGCACCTGTCATAAGACCTAGGATTTTATCCATATCTTCGGCTTTTGCACTTAGCATAAGAATAGGTACCGTATTTTCTTCTCTAACTTGCTGGCAGACTTCTAGTCCATTTCGTTTTGGCATCATAATATCTAATATCATAAGGTCAATCTGATGAAGTGAGAGCATGTGTAATGCTTCATCACCATCATATGCTTTATAAATGCTGTAGCCTTCATTTCGTAAATAAACGGCTAGTAATTCTACAATTTCTTTATCATCATCAATAATTAAAATGTTTCTTTCCATCATATACTTAATTCCTTTCTTTACATTCCCTCATCATTAATATAATAACAAACATTTAGGCATTTGGGAGTTAAGATCACACACAAAATTTCATGTAACGTATTGAAAAGAATTAAAAAAATACATCACGAATAAAAATAACAGGGTAATTTGTTTCTTTGTGATATGTTGAAACAAAGTTTTATTGAGGAGAAAGTAACGTGTTACATAAAAAACTATATACATTTGAACCCAGTGGAGCTTGGAAAAGTGATATAAGAAAGTTTTTATTAGATTGGGATTTGAAATATAAAATAAGTGAAATTTGAATTATTTAAAAGGAATAGTAAATTAGAAAGGATCTAGAAGAGGATGTGAAGTACTTACGAAGAATAAAGAATTAATAAGGTATTTATATAAAAAGTGGATTCCATGTTATGAGCGAAAAAACATCGGTGAATTATTCAAATGAAAATAGGGGGAAGTGAAAAGTGTAATGAAACGTATTGCAATTGTATCCGCATGGGAACCAGAGCTTACATACTTGTATCAGTATTATCCAAGCCATCGTGTAGAAAAACGAGCTGCTTGGGAATTTCATTTTCATTCTATAAATGAATTAGAAATAATCTCTGTAATTACTGGTGTTGGAAAAGTGAACTGTGCTAGTTGCGTACAGTTACTAATAAGTGAATTTAAGCCTGAACAGTTATTTATGACAGGCATTTGCGGAAGTTTATCTGAGAAAGTAAAGAATGGTCATATTGTTGTTGCACTTAACACACTACAGCATGATGTAACCGCTGCGGGAACAGGAACGGATAGTTTCGATTTATATACTGGTAGAGCAGCTCCTATTGAAACAACGAAATACCTTGTAAGACAAATAAAAAAAGTGCGTGCTTATGATCCAGTACATTTTGGAACTTTCATATCCGGAGATCAGCGTATTCGCAGTACGGAAATGAGATATTTACTACATACTGTATATGGTGCAATAGCTGTTGATCAAGAAATAGCTGCTTTTGCATACGTATGTCATGTGAATAAAAAGCCTTTTCTTTGTTTGAAAGCAGCTTCAGATCAAGCAAATGATAAAACTGTAGAGGAACAAAAGGTGTTTAAAATGTTAGCCTGTGAGAGAGCATGTGAATATTTAATTTCGTTTTTACGCGTTTACGAATTAACTACATCTCATCAATAATATGATATATAAATCTATATCCTTTAAAAGGAGCCTAACTTTAGTCATGAAAATAATAAATAAAGTAGCAATTATCAGTGCAAACGGAAAGGCTGGTAAATACCTTATAACTCAAGCACTACAAGAAGGATACTGTGTACGTATTCTCACACGAAATCCACAAATATTTAAAATATCGCATAAACATTTGGAAGTTGTAAAAGGAGATGCTCGCGATATTTCTGCAATACGTCGATTACTACAAGGCTGAAAGGCTGTTATTATTGCAGTGGGGAAACCTAAGAAAGAATCATATATATTTAGTACGGTGACAAATCATATTTTAAAAGTAATGGAAGAATACAAAATCAAGCGATAGCAACTTTTTCTTGAAGTCATTGTCGGTAATGATAGAGCGATTCAATTTTATACGAAGTTAGGGTATGAAAAAGTATATGATCTGTCTTACTATAATTTGAGGAACACTTCTATTTTGACAAGTAAGAGTGTACAAAATATAGAAATAAAGCAAATTAAGTTTGGCGAATTTCAAAACGGTATACAAAAATGGTTAAACTTCCATATAAATTGGCAAAATGATATCGATTATATGGAGAAAACTGAAAATAATACGTATTATGGAGCTTATATTAATGATGATTTAAAGGGATGTATATGTGTTAGTGACAATGGTAAGATAAGTTTATTATTTGTTGATAAAAAATATAGAAGAATTAGAGTGGCTACAAGTCTATTACAAACTGTAAGCAAAGAATTACAGTTTTCCAGTCTTTCTATTGGATTCCCTAATAATGGTTTACTTGAAGGGTTTGTAAAAAAATGTGGATTCGAGAAAAGTTCGTTGGCTCAGTATGAAATGTATTATACATTGTAACGTTTAGGGGAAAATAGAAAAATCTTTCAGCTGCATACTTTAAAAGAAACTGAAGGATTTATATTTTTATAGACATCATAAGTTTTTATTTGCTTTTTCATGTGTTTTGTGTGATATTTTTAAAAAACGAGCGTATGTTTGTTTTTCGAGTTTAAATGGAGGTATGACTATGTTAGCTTTAATAGAGAAAATAGATAATGAATATGTAGCTCAATTTAACCGTTCATTAAATCATGCAGTAGAACAAGTTTGGGCTGTATTAACAGAGAATGATAAACTAGCAAGATGGATGCCAAACCTTCATATTGAGAACCTACAAAAAGAAGGTATTATAAAATTTGATATGATGGATGGCTCAGGGGATTTTATTGATATCAATATTTTAGACTGTCAAGTAAATTCTGTATTAGAATTTACTTGGGGAGAAGATCGTGTTCGATTTGAAGTACATAAAAATCCAGATGGTTGTCTATTAATATTAAAGGAATTTATTCATGAAATAAATGAACACACACCAAAAGATTTATCTGGATGGCATATATGTTTAGAAATTTTTTCTTCTGTATTAGATGGTCATGACATGGACTTTCCAAAAGATGAATGGGAAAAATGGTATAAAAGATATAAGTTAGTAATTAGTAAAATCGAAAATAATGATTTAAATTAATTGTATTATTATGTGATAATTACAGATTAAAAAAGCTTTTATCGTGAAATAAAAAACTGTTGATTATATATGATGAATGAAATAAATACAGAAAAGAGTACATAATTGTTCACAATAATAAAAAACAGTACATAAAAAAGTGCTGTTTTTTATTATATTTCGAGGCAATATGTTTTTCTGAAACCATTTTATACACAACTTGTTATATCCAAGTTCCAATGTTTTTATAGTTATTTTATATTCGAACTACACTCGTTGTGGTAATATATTTTAATAGAGTATATTTTTACCAAATTACTCTTAACATTATCATAGGGGGATACATATGAAAAAAAGAATAGTTTCAGTTATTTTATCTTCTGCTATTTTATTTCCTACTATTTCACATGCACAGGAAAATTCTAAGCAAGAAAAACAGAATCAAAGATTTCAAAAAACACCTGCTGTCCAACAGCAAAAAGCAATTCATATAAAAACAGAGCTTTCACCAGAAATAAGGAATAGTGATATTAAAGGAAATAAACATGGTATTCAATACTCTAACCAAGAACGTAATACGGTCAAAGCTCCAAGAAATGGATGGTTCTCTTATAGTGGATACTGGTATTATTTTAAAAACGGATCGTTATATCATGGTTGGCTACAAGACGGAGGGAAATGGTATTTTTTATTGAATGGTTCCGGGGCAATGGTAACAGGGTGGTATAAGGTGGATGGCAAAAACTATTATTTTAATTCCAGTGGTCAAATGCAGACAGGTTGGGTACATGATGGTGTAGGTTGGGCATATTTTAAAGCGGACGGCTCACAGCAAACTGGTTGGTTTCAAAATGGTGGGTATTGGTATTATTCACCTAAAGATAAATATATGAGTACTGGCTGGAATCATATTGATGGAAAGCTTTATTATTTTAACTCCAACGGTCAAATGCAAACAGGTTGGGTACATGATGGTGTAGGTTGGGCTTATATGAAACAAGATGGATCACAACATGTTGGATGGTTAAAATATGATGGCAAGTGGTATCATTTTTATGCAGGATATCATATGACTAGAGGTTGGATTTTATTAGATGGTTATTATTATTATTTTGATGCAAATGGTATTTTACAATATTCTCAGAAAGCTTGATGTAATTACATAGAAGGAATTTTCTACCCTTTCTTAATGAGTAGGAGTTTATGCGGATTTGTTTATTGAGATTCGATCCCCAGAAGAAGATTTTAATAAGCGGTGTTATCTGATTAAAAGTGAAGAGTTAAAACGAAAAAGCACATCATTGTGCTTTTTCGTTTTAACAATCATTTAATAGTTCAGTTAGAAGTAAAAGCTTATCCAAAAATATCAAGACCAATCACTTCATTATTAGCTTCATCGACGACCAAGACAATTTGTTCAGCAAATGTCTGAAAGGATCGAATAGTTATTGATTCCTTTAAATCATCATATAAATACCAACCAGTTGGTGTTTTGCTTGTAAGTCATCATCTCGAAAAAATATAATATTATTATGTAAACTAATAATGATAAACTAAGACTCTATTTTGAAAAATATAATTTCAAAATAGAGTCTTTTAGTAAAGGTTAAATTAAGTAAAACGTAGGCTTAATTACTCATATTTTTTCTAATAACGCTAATTCCTCTTCAACAAAACACATCAAATCCTTAATTGTTTCACCAGAAAAGTCAAATCGAATTCCAGCTGCTTCATATACTGTTTTTACAGATTTAGAACTACCTAAAGATAAAGCTTTTTTATAGTTTTGCAATGCTTGCTGAGGGTTTTCTTTATATTGTTTATACATTTGTAAAGCACCAATTTGTGCAATTGCGTATTCAATATAATAGAAGGGTACTTCAAAAATATGTAGAACAGATAACCATTGTGCGACGATCCAATTTTTATAGCCATCTGTATTTACGATACTTGAATTATATAGAGAAGAAAGTTCTAAAAACTTAGCATTTCTTTCTTCAACAGTATGAGTTGGATTCTCATACAACCAGTGTTGAAATTGATCAATAATCAGTGTAATTGGTAAATACTCTATAATTTGTGTTAATTGTTCTTGCTTAGCTTGTTTAAAATCTTCTTGATTATTATAAAAAACATCCCAGTTGTTCATTGTAAATAGTTCCATTGTCATACTTGCTAATTCAGCAGTCTCCATTGGTAAATGTTGATATTGATGTATCGAAATATCTTTCATTAAATCATGATGAATACAGTGACCCATCTCATGTAAGAAAACAACAACATCATCCTGTGTTCTTGTTAAATTCATAAAAATAAATGATAACTTAGATGCGGGCAAATATTCACAGAATCCACCAGGTGCTTTCCCTTTTCTGCTCTCCAAATCTAAATGGTTATGCATTTTTTCTAGAAGAGCTGAAAAACTTGAATCAATCTCTGCGAAAAGTGTTTTGCTTTTTTCTATTAATTCATTTTCATTTTTTACAGGTTGTAAAGGTTTATGATCTGCAGGTACAGCATGTATATCCCACGGACGTAATGTATCTACCCGAAGCTTTTCCTGTAATTTTTTATGTGTTTTTTCTTGAAGCGGCACAACGTATTTACGAATAGATTCGGCGAATTCATTGCATTGTTCGGCAGTGTAATCAAAACGCTCGTATTTTTTAAACATGTAGTCACGATAATTGGTTAAACCAACGTTTCTAGCTTTTTTTGTTCGAAGTACAATCAACTGATTTAAGATTTCTTGAATTTCATTCTCTACGGATAAAAATTTTTCAGAGATAGCAGTCATCGCTTTTTGACGAATGTTTCGATCAGAATCTTGTAGATATATTCTTAATTCAGAAAGGTTTACTTCTTCACTGCCCCACATAGAAGAGAGATTACCAGTGATTTCAAAATATCTTGTTATTAACTCATCTTCAGTAACCTCTAAACTAATATTTTCTTCGTTAAAGAGGCTTCTAATGTTTTGGATTTTTGTATCTAAGAATCCAAACTGAGAGGGATCTAACTGGAAACGATAGGGTGATTCATAATATTTTTGATCTAGTAGACTTTTATAACGTTTTAATGTAGGCTGTACATTTTTTTGATCAAAGTCAAAAGCTTTTTTTACCTTTATATCATTTGTATTTCGTTGAAAAGCAATATAATGTTGCATGAGTTGCTCATTGATAGAATTTAAAGTCTGTGATTGTTGTATTAACCAATTCTCAAGTTCTTGATTAGAAGATATTGATACGTTTAATAATGTATCCAATTCTTTTGTTAGTTCAGCTATATTACTAATATTAATAGGCATTGCCTGCTGCATGAAAAATCCCTCACTTTTTATTTACTAATAGAGGTATTCTTTTCTTTCATATGAATTCCTTTTTTACCTAGGAAGTTTGTACCTACTATACCAAGAACAATCATTATGGCCCCAACGATATGATAGTATGCAATTTGTTCGTGTAAGAATAATACTCCTGCAATAATTGTAATAAGTGTAGATAGATTACTAAAGACACTCATTTTAGCTGCTTCCATATAAGACAATGAATAATTTAATAAAAATGCTGTTAGCAAAGAAGACAATAATCCTAAATATAAAATAGATATAAGAAATGTTCCGTTTGTAAATGGTTTAAAGTATGCATTTACAGTACCTTCATTCATATGTTCAATGATAGCGATTAAATTGAAACTAAGAAACCCAATCATTGTCATTATATATGTTAAGTCTATTAACTTAAATTTCTTTGTCATTTTTCGTGCTAAAACATTGTAGCAAGCAGATGATAACGCCGATAGCAGAATAAAAGCAACTCCTATAAAACTAGTCTCATGAGTTCCTATGCCATTCATAACAAATATATAAATAACACCAATTACAGAAATGAGTACAGATATTTTTTGCCATGCATTTGTAAATTCTTTTAAAAAGTAAGAAGCGAAAATCATTGTGAATATCGGAATGACAGCTTGGATAATCCCAGCTTCAGACGAGCTTGTATATACTAAGCCGAAAGCCTGGAACGCAAAGAATAATGCTGGGTAAAAGATTGCTAGTGGCAAAAGTGAAAGTATGTTTTTAAATGAAATATTTAATTTTACAAAACCAAAAATGATAGGAATAGTTGCTATTAAAAAAGCAACTGTAAAACGGTGTGCAAGTATATCGAGAGGAGTTGTAACCGTTAATGCTAATTTCACAAACATAAATGAAAATCCGATAATAAAGGCATATACTAATGCGGCTGTATATGCTTTAGTTGTGTTTTTCATAATTTCACCTCATATAATTGATTTACTACTGGCCAGTATATGTACATGGTAATCTTTCTGAATCGGTGCTACAATGTGAACAAATACAAACTGTACCGGTACAAAATGGACGTTGAGGTGTAATCATGTATAAATATTTAAATGTATTAAATGATTTAGAAAGCATGATTCAAAAAGGAGAGATAAGAGAAGGTAGGAAATTACCGTCTATACGTTCACTCGTATCACAATATGAGTGCAACAAAGCAACCATTATACGTGCACTTCATGAATTAGAGAAGCGCCATATTATTTATTCCGTACCTCAAAGTGGATATTATGTGGTGAAAAAAATGGGGAATTATGAAGAAGATGAAACAGAGAATTTTGATTTTTCATCTTCAGCTCCAGATCCTGATGTATTTCCTTACTTAGATTTTCAACATTGTATTAATAAGGCAATTGATACGTATAAGAATGATTTGTTTATATACGGTACACCTAAAGGGCTGCCATCTTTAATTTCAGTTGTGCAAAAACAACTAGCGAACTATCAAGTTTTCACAAAAGAAGAAAATATCTTTATCACCTCAGGAGTTCAGCAAGCTCTAGTTATATTAACTTCAATACCCTTTCCAACTCAAAATGAAACGATACTTATTGAGCAACCGAGTTATCACTTATTTATTGAATATCTAGAAACAAATCGTACTCCTGTAATCGGAATAAAACGCACTGCTAAAGGTATTGATTTATTTGAGTTAGAAAAGATATTTCGAACGGGAAAGATAAAATTCTTTTATACCATCCCAAGATTTCATCATCCACTCGGCACTTCATATTCTAAGAAGGAAAAAGAAAAGATTATTTCTCTCGCAAAGAAATACAATGTATTTATAGTAGAGGATGATTATTTAGCAGATTTAGAACAAAACCCAAAGGTAGATCCACTATATAGTTACGATAATTCTTCACATGTAATCTATCTAAAAAGTTATTCGAAGATTATTTTCCCTGGATTACGTGTAGGTGTGGCAGTTATTCCTGCTTCTATTGCAGAAGCGTTTCATAAATATAAAAAGCTATTAGATATTGATAGTTCAATGATTTCCCAAGCTGCTTTAGAAATTTACATAAAAAGCGGGATGTTTGAACGACACAAACAAAAAATCCAATTGTCATATTACGCTAGATCTAAGGCGTTATCTGGAGCATTAGAAGAAGCTTATAAAGAAAATCAACATCTGTTTTGTAAAACAGAAAGCAAAATAGGAATACATACGTGCTTATCATTACATAAAAGTATTGTCACGGAAACGCTTATTAAAAACTTAGGACAAAATCAAATATTTATAGAGACTGTTGATAAAAATTATTTGTCTTCTTTCCGTAAAGAAAAACTTTTAAAACTGAATGTATCAAATATGAAAGAAGATAAAATTAGGGTAGGAATTCATAGAGTAATCGAGGAAATGAAACAAGTAAATCGTGTAGATTTCCATTTTAAGAAAGACTAACACTTCATATAGGAGGTTTATTATGAAGAAAAACATAATAGCCTTGTTGATATGTATTGTCGTAGGAACCGGAGTGATAGTAATGGTTATGTATAATAAAGGAAGTGAAAATTGTAAAGGGGTTGCTATTCATATAAAGTCAGTTATTGTAGATGGCAACAACCTTTCTATATCGAATGTTAAAGTTTATGCAGACTCAATCGTAAATGAAGAACTTGCTATTTCAAATTCACAAGGTGAGTTCGAATTTTACACTGGTGTTTGTGGTAAGATTACGCTAAAATTTGTTACTCCGGATGAGGAAATATATACAAAAAAGTATGATAGAGAGCATGTGCCTAAATTAATTAGACTGGAAAATAAACATTAAGGAGAATTTTATATGAAACCATTACAAGGAAAAGTCGCAGTTGTAGCTGGTGCGACACGCGGTGCTGGAAGAGGTATTGCAATGATGCTTGGTGAAGCGGGAGCAACTGTGTACGTAACGGGAAGAAGCACAAACGGGAATTTATCATCAATGGGACGAACAGAAACGATTGAAGAAACAGCAGAGCTTGTTACAAAACAAGGAGGAAGAGGGATTGCTGTTCGTGTAGATCATACAGTAGAAGCTGATATTAAAGCGCTATTTAATAGAGTTCAAGAAGAACAAAACGGAAAACTTGATATTTTAGTAAATGATGTTTGGGGTGGCGATCCGCTTACTGAATGGGAAAAACCGTTTTGGGAACACGACTTACATAACGGATTACTCATGCAACAACGTGCTGTCCATTCGCATATGATGACAAGTTATTATGGTGTACCGCTTATGGTGAAAAAGAAGAAAGGGCTTGTCATTGAAATTACAGACGGTGTCGATTATCAGTACCGTGGAAACCTATATTATAGTTTAGCAAAAATCTCAACCATCCATTTGGCAGAAGCAATGGCGAAAGATTTAGAGGAACATCATATTACTGCTGTTGCGGTAAGCCCTGGATTTCTCCGTTCGGAAGCAATGTTAGATTTATTTGGTATAACAGAAGAAAATTGGCAAGAAGGTGCAAAGAAAGATCCACACTTTATCGCATCTGAAACACCTTTCTTTATTGGTAGGGCAATCGCTGCTTTAGCAAGTGATTCGAACGTTCATAATAAAACAGGAAAAGCCCTTAGTTCTTGGGGATTAGCGAGAGAATATGGATTTAAAGATATTGATGGAAGACAACCTGATTGGGGAAAATATTTTGAAGAGAATGTTTTAAAAGGACAATGAGTATTGTATAAAATGAAATGAAGACTAAGAACCATGTATATATCGGTTCTTAGTCTTCATTTTCGTTTTTATAAATATTTTTGCTGCATCTTCATTCCTTCTAACGGTGGACAAAAGGCTGTTAAATATTGTTACGTTTTAGAACTTTTTAAAACCCATATCCATAATATATAAAACAGTGTGTAGATGATTATATAAGAGGGAGTTGAATGAATATGAATGTTCCATATTTTAATAATGAAATTCGAGTTCCTGCTGTAACATATACTGCAGCACAAGGTACACTTCAATCTGTTCAGCAGGCATTACAAGCACAGGTACAAACAATGCAGATGCAAGGTATGCATTTTGACTATCCGTCTGTACAATATTATTACCCTACATATATTACTCAGAATGGGATATATTTTTCAACAATTCCAATTGGTGCTGTGTACAATTTATAAAACTGATTTTATTACTCTTAATAAAATTAAACTGTACCAACTTGATTTTGATCTGCAACATCAGAATCAAATGTATTCGTTGCACTCACACCGTTAAAGGTATTAGTTACAAAAGCAACATTAGATGATCCTGAACCATTATAGGCTTTTGTATTCTCTTTCGGAGAAACATTATAGAAATCACCTAAGTTAAAAGAACCGTTACTATTTTGAACAACAAGATTTCCGACAACAGAGGGCATAGTCTTCACCTACTTTATTAGATTAGGGATTGTTAAAGTCACTATATGATTTATTTTTGTAAAAGTGCAGCTTAGCATAAAGCGAATTTGAGCGGAAGAGAAATGTATCGTATGAACCAAAGACATCATTGAACAAAAAAATGCATAGATTTGTGGAATTGAGATGGGCTCTTTTTTATTAATATTTCGTGCTACTTTGATAAATGCATTAAGAAAAAACATTGATAAGATTCCATTAACCCAAGAAAATGTATTTATCGTTGTGCATCTAAAAGCGATAAATCTATTTATAGTAAAAACGTGCAAGCTGTTTTCTATCAAATGAATAAAATACATTATTTAATGAATAGGGAAGTGAACTATACTTTGTCTAAATGTTTTTTAACTAGATTAACAGGGCGAGAAGAAGTGCCTCTTGTAAAAACAGATGCTTGCGGTTTAGTACTATTTAGATTTAATAATGATTTTACAGGACTTCGATTTAAATTGGTGCTTAATGATATAGAAATATTGACTGCTGCTCACATTCATCTAGGGATGCGAGGTGAAAATGGTCAGATTGTCGCATTTCTTTTTGGACCAGTAACGAGTGGTATTAGTGTCAATAGAGGAGTGGTAACGGGAATAATTGTAGAAAGTGATCTTACTGGTCCTTTACAAGGTATTTCCTTGTTAGACCTAGCAAGAAAGATGGAAATCGGCAATTCGTATGTAAACGCTCATACAGAAAACCACCCAAACGGAGAAATTCGAGGGCAAATAAAAAGGTTTTAATCTTTCTTAACTGTATATAGTCTGTTCTTACAGGTTATAATTCCATATTTTTATTACTTATAAGTATGATGACAAAACCTTTAGCCATAATTATGACTAAAGGTTTTTGTTGTGGGGAAATTTATATAGAACCAATAATTTTTAGGGAGGTAAAGTTCATGGAAGATAATAAAAAATCAATTCTCGCTTTTATAGTGTTATTTCTAGGTTTAGGGTTCATTGTTGGAGGGATGGTTTATAGTTTGTGGGGACCATTTTAAATTCATTGGTGAACAATTGCCACCCAGGCAATTCAGTCATAAACTGTTTTCCATTTTTTTGTTAGTTAATGGACTTTATATATCATTTCTGAAATGAAGGAGAACATCTGCAATGAATTATATGCTGTTTAAAGCGATTAATCGTCTTGCTGGACGAGGTACTACTATGGATGCGATAATGGTTTTTCTTTCACAGAAGACGCGTTATCTATACCTTTGTATATTAATATTTATGTGGTTTAGAAACAATTTCTACAAAAAAAATATTTTGTATGCAGGAATTTCAGCAGGAGTTACTTTATTTATAAACCGTATCATCCAACTTTTTTATTTTAAACCTCGTCCTTTTATTTTCCATCGAATTCGTTTGCTTATCCCATCAAAGAGTAATTCCTCATTTCCAAGTAAACATACTGCCTTAGCTTTTTCTGTAGCGACTTCCGTTTTACTTCGTGAACGTTTAATTGGCTCTATTATGTGGTTATTAGCAGTTTTGACGGGTTTTTCACGTATTTGGGTAGGACATCATTATCCATTTGACATAATCGGGAGTGCTGTTATAGGTAGTCTAACAAGTGTGATTATTGATAAGAATACATATACATTTCAATCTCTTATTACTTGGATTATAAATATATATTCATCGTTCACAAAATTATTTAAATGAAAAAAGAGACAAATCCCCTATGTCATTCTTGGGAATTGTACCAAATAAAAAGAGAACATCCGCTTTTTTGTTTTATGGAGTAGAGCAAGAGGAGGCACAAATTGAAAATCTCTTTTGGAAGTTCAAAAAATCTAGTAGAGGGATGAGGAGAAATAAGAATTGACTAGGATAACTAAAAACAAGTACATGCTAGGGAGTACTGGTATATACTTGTTTTTAGTTTTTATGTACCAAGTGAACAATAAAGGATTTGATTAATGGTAATGCTATTCATAAATTACCATTAAAGGAATGGATTGTTGATGAATATTTTTTTTGAAAGCATAATTCTAATTGTTACTGGCATCCTCGTTTTAAAATTAACCGGAAGCAAATCAGTTAGTCAGATGACAAGAGCTGAGATTATTATTGTTGCTTCCATTGGGCGTATTATTGTAGAGCCGGTATTGAGTAGCAAAGTAGGTTCGTCTATCCTTGCTGCTTGTATATTTTCAGGTGTTTTACTTATTATTCATTATTTAGAAATGAAATCACGAAAGATGGAACAATTTTTAAATGGTAATAGCATCATTATTATTCAAAGTGGGAAGATATTACAAAATAATTTAAGACGTGCAAAAATGACAGAACAGCAACTGCTGATGTATTTAAGAGAACAAGGAATTCATGATATTAAAATATTACAACAAGCAACAGTAGAACCAAATGGCCGCGTTGGTTATCAACTAACAGCTGGAGCGCAGCCGGTTACTTGTGAAATGTTAGAAAAGATATTGCACCAATACAACCTGAAAAAAAATAGTTAATATGGAGATATATTAACTATTTTTTGTTGTTTTAGGGAATTTAGCAATACGTTATGAAATCTTTTTAATCCAATCAACATGTCTTTTTCATTTAACATAGAATAACTAATTCGTAAATAGTTATATTTTGATTCATGATTCAAAAAACAAGCCGTTCCTGGTAAAAAAGAAACGTTCGCTTCATTCGCTTTTTTAAGTAACATAAAAGCATTGATTGAATCTGGAAGTGTAATCCATAAATTAAAACCACCTAGAGGTTTTTGAAAATGAATTTCCTCTGTTAGAGAAGTTAATATTTCTAGTGTTGTATCGCGTCTTATTTGTAATGCGGTGCGTAATTTTTCTAAATGATTTTTCATTCTTTCTGTTCGTAAAAATGGAAGAAGCGCTTTTTGTGTTAGTAACGGACTTCCTATATCCATCGAAGCTTTCACAGCATATAACCATTCAAAAATAGGTCCTTCTACAGCTAATGCTGCAATACGAAGGCCTGGCGCTAATGTTTTACTGAATCCTTTTAAATATATAACGTGACCATTATACCATACCTACTTTCAAAGCGAATTATATATGCTGGTTTTTGTTTAACCTTTATGACATTTGCAACATTATATTGGGCTGAACAGTATATTTCTTCGGGTTTAGCAGCTGTTCTTTCTGCAACAGGGCCAATGATGATTTTGTTATTACAATCGAAGAGAAATAAAACAAAACTACAACGGGAGCAATTTCTCGCTCTAATCATAGCGCTTATTGGAGTTGTTTGTATCTCCTTACCAGGGATGCACCAACAACTCACTTTTATATGGAGTATAGCCTGCTTTGTCATATTAGTCGGCGAATTATTTTATGGCATAGGTTCCATCCATTCAAAAGAAATACTTTCAGATCTGCCAAAAGTATCGCCGTTTCTCATTAACGGAATCCAAATGTTTTACGGTGGACTTTTTCTTCTGATTAGTTCTATTTTTATAGAACAGCCAAATCTCGATATATTAACATCTTGGAGTGTACAATGGCCCATTCTATATCTCATCTTTGTAGGGTCAATTGGTGGGCATGGTTTATATTATTGGCTCTTGTCAAAGACCAATCCAGTATTCCCATCAACTTGGCTGTATGTATCTCCATTAATTGCTGTTATTACAGGATATGTATTTTTAGGGGAACCAATTAATCCAGTAATGGGAATCGGAGCGAGTTTCATCTTGATTGGTGTATTTTTAGCAAATCGCTCTACACTTGAAGTGTACTTTAAACAGGGGAGATTATTGAAAAAAGAAATGTAACATGATTGTATTTTAGTTGTGAAATAGAAGAATAAGAATATTTTATAGAAACTGTTTGGATTTTATCACTTACTTGATTCATGATTCTTCACCAATCCTTTCTTGATCACTAAAGTCTTCTTTTACCCGTTTTTATTCTCCCTTTTTTCCTAATCATCTCATTTGAGAGAAGGGGTGGTTGAGAACTTTATATGTGTATTCTATTTTTGTAAGGTTTACATTATGTAACAATGTCGAAATTCAACATATATACGAATCTTAAAAATCCGAAAGAAATTTTTGAATTTATAAACAATTTTGATTGGATTTTATTCTAAGATATGTGACCTGTAACATCAGAGAATGAAATGTTTTCATTAATCTTTCTTTAAAAGAAAACAAAGTCTTTCTGATAACTCAATATTTAAATTAAACTATTTTATAAAGCAACATGAAAAACCCTCTCGTAAATAAAACGAGAGGGTTCTATTATGCCTAATTTGTATGTAAAAATATTAGTTTACTTTCTTTATAAACCCTTTATAGTGACGCTTCACAAGCTGGCTTTCTAGTGTTTTCATTGTTTCTAACGCTACCCCTACAATGATGAGTAAACTTGTACCACCAATTTGAGCAGAAGGTGGTAAAGTAGCCACTTTCGTAAATACAATTGGTAAAATTGAAATAGCACCTAAGAAAATCGCACCAATAAACGTTAAGCGATACAAAATTTTTGTTACATATTGCTCTGTAGATTTGCCTGGTCGAATACCTGGAACATAGCCATTTTGCTTTTTCAAGTTTTCGGCCATTTGTTCAGGATTTACTTGAACAAATGCATAGAAGTATGTGAAAGCAATAATGAGTCCAACGTAAAGGATCATTCCAACTGGATGTGTAAAGTCCAGATTTGTACTTAACCATTTAGATATATCAGAGTTAGGGAATAACTGCGCAATGGTCCGTGGCGTCATTAGAAATGCAGAAGCAAAGATTACCGGGATTACACCCGCACTGTTTACTTTAAGCGGTAAATGTGTATTTTTTGCACCTTGATATTGATTATTTCCTGAAACAGCTTTTGCATATTGAATAGGTATTTTACGAACTGCTTGTTGGATATAAATAACGCCGACAACGATTGCTAAAATAACTAATCCAATCAATACGATTTTGATAATATGCATAAACAGTTGATCTCCAGCATTTTGGAATTGCTGTAAATAAATTTGATTTACGACGTTTGGAATGGCTGCAACAAGTCCTGCGAATATAAGCATTGAAATTCCGTTACCTACGCCGTTTGCAGTAATTTGTTCACCTAACCAAAGTAAAAATGCAGTACCGGCAGTTAGCACTGTAGCAATAAATAAATATGTAGTCCAGTTAGGATTTGAAATCAATTGTCCGCCTGCTATATTGTTAAAGCCAATAGACATTCCAATGGCTTGAATAAATGCGAGTATGATTGTAAAGTATCGGGTAAACTGAGCTGATTTTTTGCGGCCCATTTCCCCTTGCTTTGCCCACTCTGTAAATTTAGGTACAACATCCATCTGTAACAATTGTACAATAATGGAGGCTGTAATATATGGTGTGATGCCTACAGCAAAGATTGAGAAGTGTTGTAAGGCTCCTCCGCCAAATACATTAAGCATACCTAAAACATTGGCTTGATCTTGTACTTTTAATACCTCTGCGTTAGTATGAGGAACTGGTATAAACGTGCCAATTCGAAAAACAATTAACATCGCAAGTGTAAAAAAGATTTTCCTTCTTATCTCAGCTACTCTCATAAAGTTTGAAATCGTACGAAACATCGTGTCGCCTCCTGTATTTTTTAGCAGTTATCTAAAAAGAAAACTGTTTTTTTATATCCTGATGAACGAACTACAAGCCTCCTTCCGTGTAGAATTCATTTGACAAATGGATTTTCATACATTTTGTAGTGTTGTTATGGATATAAAAAATACAAACGTTTTTATAAGCGATAGATTTATTTTCGTAATCATTCAATAACCATAATATAACTAATAAATAAAAAAATGTACATAGATACGCATGAAAAATGAATGAAAAGGGTAATTCTTTACATTGTTATATGAAGAGTTGATTACATAAGTTTGTAATTGTTATTATGTATAAGTAGAGAATTATCTACAATTGATAGCAGTCAAGTTGTGGCTGCAGCGTGGGATTAAGTGTTAATAGGAAGTGTGTTTACTCCAAGTGATATTCATACACCTTTATGGTTATGGGATCAGTATTTCCGGACCTTGTTGTTCAAAACACATTAAAATAAAATGAAAAAGAAGTAGATGCTGGTGTTTTAAACATCGGTATCTACTTCTTTTTGTTAAAAATTAGGAATTTTGTACCGGTACAGTTATTGTAAATGAACATTGTTGATGCTCTTCATAGCTTTTAAAATTAGCATATAATACATTCACTCTAAATATTGAAGGGGTGCTTTATATGACAGAGTTACAAGATCAGTTTTTTTCAAGGTTAAACCTAAAGAAACAACAGACTGTGAGATTTGAGGAATTGAACAAAATAATTAGCGCAATTGCGTATGAAATTCCGTTTGAGAATTTAGATATCGTAACAGGTAATACGAAAGAGATTTCTAAAGAGAATTTACAAAAGAAAATACTAATGAGTTCACGAGGTGGGCTTTGCTATGAAATGAATTCTATTCTATATTACTTATTAAAAGATTGTGGATTCGATGTGAAGTTAGCATTAGGCACAGTTTATAAAAGTGATTTAAATGTATGGGCTCTTGAAGAAGGCCATATTACAATCATTTTAAATTATGATTCAGTATCGTATTTAGCTGATATAGGAATTGCTTCACTTGTACCTCTCACACTTGTACCGTTTACTGGTGAGATTGTTACTTCAAAAAATGGCGAATATCGTGTTAGGAGAAAAGATACAGATAAAGGAACTTATATTTTAGAAAGACGAGACACTCATTCGTGGCATGACCCACACGAAAAGATAGAATGGAAAGTATGTCATGCTTTTCGTACGGATCCTATTGATGAAACAACTTTAAATGAAGTTCAAAGAAAAGTCATAGAAGATGAGAATTCTAGTTTTAATAAAGGGCCGATTGCAGTAAAACTTACGCATTCTGGATATGTCTCTTTGACGAAAGATAGTTTGACTCAAGTAATGAATGGCCAAAAAAGTAAAAGTGTAATTACAGAGAATCACTATAGGAAGCTCTTACATGATATATTTAACATTGAAATGTAAACCTTACCTTTGCATTCAAAATAGAAATAGTATGATCCTTAATGTAAAAGCGTCATGATAAATAAATGAAAAACCAAACTATTTATTTGAAAAACGAATTAAATAAATGGCTTGGTTTGCACAGCAAGGTCATTCTCTTTTATAGTAATATAGGTACGATAAAAGTAACAATGAATAAAAAAGGAGTCTACTATGTCAGTTATCGATAAATTGAACCTTAGTAAATATAGTAATATGGTAGTGATTAATCAACCAAACGATTATGCCCTCTTTACTGAACAAGCAATTAAGTTATCTAAAAATCATGATGCTATTTTCATTTTTGTAGAAACAATTGATGAGATGGTGAAGCACACACAACTTATTCTTAATAAACAACTATTACTCGAAAAAGGTTATTTATTTTTTGCTTATCCAAAAAAAGGTAACAATCGTTATGAAACTTTTATTCACAGAGATGAAATATTCCCAGCAATGAACGTTGGAGAAGATGGATATGTAGATAATAGTGATATCAAATTCGCACGGATGGTAAGTATGGATGATGTCTTTACCGTTGTTGGTTTGAAACGCGAAAAAAAGAAAGTCAAGAAAACATCTACTGCTAGTCAATGTGTTTCTGATTATGTAGAGAATATTAAAGATGTAGAAGCATTATTAGCTAATCACCCAAATGAACTTCAGTTTTATCAAGGTTTAACACCAGGATATCAAAAAGATTGGGCACGCCACATATTCTCAGCAAAACAGCAACAGACACGTGAAAAGCGTGCTCAGCAAATGGTTGAAATTCTTTCACAAGGTTATAAATCAATTGATTTATTCCGCAGAAAGAAGAAATAAAGAAGGTTTAATAGTAAAACTAGGCGTTTCAAAAAGAGTGGAACTTATTTAAACTGTAGCGATAGGTACCGTACGTCTAATTTTAAGATGTAAAACATATTCTTGACCTCATCAAGAATATGTTTTTTTATGAACTTCAGTTTTCGATATCAAAATACATAATGATGACACAATTAATAGAATGAAAAAGTTGAAAAAAGATCTCCTTCAAGTATACTGAATATGGTTCAAGGTTTATGAGGGTTGTTTTTTACAGTACAGATAATGTGTAAGCCCTTCGTACATTAAGTAGAATATAAAAGAACGAATAAGAAAAGGTGTTTGAAATGAAATCGTATATTGTAGTTGGATCTGGAATTTTAGGGGCGTCTACTGCTTATCATCTTGCTAAGGCGGGAGCTCATGTTACATTAGTTGATCGCCAGGATTTAGGACAAGCAACGGATGCAGCGGCAGGAATTGTATGTCCTTGGCTTTCGCAGCGACGTAATCAGGCTTGGTATAAAATTGCAAAAGGCGGGGCGCATTATTATACTTCTTTAATTCAGCAATTAGAAGAAGATGGCGAAACGGATACTGGTTATAAACGTGTAGGAGCTATTAGCTTGCATACGGATGATAAAAAATTAGATCAAATGGAAGAGCGAGCGTATAAACGACGTGAGGATGCTCCGGAAATTGGAGAAATTACTCGTTTATCACCAGATGAGACGAAAAGTTTATTTCCAGCGCTATCAGAGGAATATGGCGCAGTACATATAAGCGGTGCTGCTCGAGTAAATGGACGAGCACTTCGTCAATCCCTTGTAAATGCTGCGAAAAAACATGGTGCTATCTTTATAAAAGGAGATGCCGTTTTAATTCATGAAAATAATCTTGTTAAAGGTATTCATGTAAATGGTGAAACATTAATGGCAGATCAAGTAATTGTCACTGCAGGAGCGTGGGCAAATGAATTGTTACAACCACTGGGGGTTAACTTTCTTGTGACCTTCCAAAAAGCACAAATTGTTCATTTACATATGCCAAATACAAATACTGAAAACTGGCCAGTTGTTATGCCGCCAAACGATCAGTATATATTAACTTTTGAAGATGGCCGTGTAGTTGTAGGAGCAACACATGAAAATGATACTGGCCTTGATTATCGTGTTACAGCCGGTGGTTTACATGAAGTCTTTGATAAAGCATTGTCAGTGGCTCCAGGGTTAGAAAATAGTACAATGCTTGAAACAAGAGTTGGTTTTAGACCATTCACACCAGGTTTTCTCCCAGTCATTGGTCCGTTACCTAATTTTGAAGGGATCCTTGTTGCGAACGGTCTAGGTGCTTCTGGATTAACAGCAGGTCCATACTTAGGTTCTGAACTTGCGAAACTTGCTCTTGACCAACCGATAGAATTGGATTTAAGTCATTATGATGTAGCTGGTGCACTTGAATAGTGATTAGATCTAGAAACAAAAAAAGATTAGGAATAGCTACCTAATCTTTTTTTGTTTCTTTTGATATTTGCAGAGGGAATTTTGAGCATTTTGGAGAAAAGCTATATTGATTGTAAATTTGAAATAGATAGCATGAAAATTATAAATCAATTACACATACAATTTTAGAGGATTAAGGGGGTGTCTTAAGTGTATAACGTTGAAATAAGAAGACCAATCATTGGTGATTATGAAGAGTTAAATCAATTGTTTCATACAGTCATTATAGACACGTTTGCTAGAGAAGGTTTATCGGAGTTGGTTGATGATATAGAAAATGAAATTGAAAATAAAAAGAAGTACTTGAAATGTGACTTTGATAGCGATGGGAAAAATCGATATTTTTTGATCGCTGTAGACAAACATTGTAATAAAATTATCGGCACAATTGAATTTGGGCCATCTAGTAAACTAATTAATAATTGCACAGATGGCGCATTAAAAGACTTATATGAGATAGGGACTGTATTTGTACTCCCGAATTACCAAAGACGCGGCATAGGTAATTTGCTTTTAAATGCGATTTTTCTTACCTTATTGGATAAAGGAATAAAAGAATTCTGTTTGGATAGTGGATATACCAATGCACAGGAAATATGGAAGAAAAAATTTGGAGAGCCTAACTTTTTGTTAAAGGATTATTGGGGCGAGGCGTATGATCATATGATTTGGAGAAAATGCATAAATGATATACCTATAATATTTAGTAGATAATGAAATGTGTTTTAGCAAATCGATTGTATAAATTTAATTAAATTACATTTATAATCAACACGCATAGCTTTTCTTACATACTTATGCTATTATTTACCTTTACTATAAAAGAGGACGTGAAGTAACTTGATTAAAATTGATTTACCTGCAGTTGATGTTTCTATAACAGAAAGAAAACAAGTAATAAAAGGAGATGAACCAAGAATCACTCCGATTCATGGATTTATTGATTTCCACTTGTTCCCAAGAGACAAAGGTGGCATTTTTATGTTTTATAACATTAATGACGAGCTTCTCTTTGTTGGGAAAGCACGTAAAATAAGACAGCGTATTAAAAAGCATTTTGAAGACAATGTTTCACCAATTCAAGCACATCGCGATGAAGTATATCGTATTGATGTATGTATTGTAGAAGATCCAATGGAAAGAGAAATTTACGAAACATACATCATTAATGAACTTCAAGCGAAGTATAATGTTGATAAAGTTTTTTATAAATAAAATAAGAACCATTTAAAACATGATCTTAGTGCTATATTAAGGTCATGTTTTTTTATATCTAATAAATTTGAGCTTCTTTGATTATTCGACAAAATATAACAATGCAAAAAATTGTTTTTTTGCTATGATAAGTAGGAATTTTATATATTGTGTTTATCAGGGGATAAAAAGGGATGTTGAAAAAATTTACTACATGTATTTTGGGTGGCGCTTTAGTATTTAATTTATCTGGCTGTGGAAGTACCTCTGACAAAACTTCTTCTGAATCTAAAGAAACCACTTCTAAGCAAGAAGAAAAGAATGTGAAAACAAACGATATAACGAAAGGGAATACAGATTCGAAAAAAACGGAACAAACAAAAGAAAAGACAAAAATAAAAGAAAAAGAGTATTCATTAAACAAAACTTTTAATACGCCAAAATTTGATGTAACTGTGAAAAAGGTTGTAGAAAGAGATAAAGTGGGTAAAGAAAGCATAGGGATTCAAGAAGCTGACAATGGGAATGTCTTTATTGTTATAGAGATTGAAGGGAAAAATATAACAAACGAACCGATGAAATTAGCGGTTTTGCCATCTGTTGATTTAGTGGATGAAAATGATAATGCTTACGAAATGAATGTGTGGGCAGCTAGTAGTTATGCAGTTGAAAAAGGCGTAACCCCTATTAGTAATATGGAATTAAAACCTGGGGATATAAAGAAAGAAAAGAGAGTTTATGTGATTAATAAAGAAAAGTTTGATACAGGTAAATGGTATGTTCTTGTTAATCATGAACATAAAGAACAAATTAAATAAAGTTTATGTTAAGAGGGTATATACCCTCTTTTTTTGTTGTTTGGGAAAGTTCTTAAATCTTGAATTCCTTTTCCTTTCTTTTCTTTCATAACAGGTAAAAATAAACATATACTGGTACAAGCAAACAAGAAAGGAGACAATCATGAACTGGTTAGAAGCTTTTATATTAGGAATTATTCAGGGATTAACGGAATTTTTACCTATAAGCAGTACAGGGCACTTATATTTAGGAAGACATTTATTTCATTTAGATGAAGCTGGGCTTTTTTTAGACACGATGCTGCATATTGGTACCCTGCTAGCAGTGTTTATTTATTATAAAAAAGAGTTTATCTATTTAATTAAAAACCCATTTTCGAAACTTACATTTTTACTCATTGTTGGAACAATCCCAGCAGTTATAATTGGCTTATTATTTAAAGATTTCTTTGAAGAGATTTCAAAAACGGGTGTAACAATCGGATGGGAGTTTTTAGTGACAGGTTTGTTTTTATATATGGCGGAGAAACAAAAAAATGGACGTAAGAAAATGGATGACATTACATATCAAGATGCTTTTATTATTGGTTCGTTTCAAGCGTTTGCTATTTTTCCAGCAATCTCTCGTTCTGGTATGACGATTGTCGCAGCACTTTGGAGAAAATTAGATCGTGAAACAGCTGCATATTTTTCGTTTTTGTTATCTACTCCCGCTATTGTTGGAGCAATCATTTTACAGTCTGTAGACGTATTTCAAGGGAAAGCTGAAAGTATTTCAAGTACATCGTTAATCGTTGGTACCTTATCTGCTGCATTTTTTGGATATATTGCAGTATCTTGGATGATTCAATATTTAAAGCAGCATTCTCTTAAAGTATTTGCCTATTACGTTTGGGCTCTAGGTATTATCATTTTAACTTTACAGTTCACTGGCGTATTTTAAGGAGAACGACATTGAAAAAATACAGTCATGCAATAATCTTATTTTATGCTGGGTCTTGCTGGTGAACATTATTAGATAAACCTAACAATGCTATTTTTAGCGGAATTACATGTTGATTCTTTGCTTAAATAGTACTTGTAATAGAAGAAAAAGTATGGATTCAATTATTTTACGCGACTAGGGTATTCCGTCTAAAAAAGAATGAATATCCTGCTTGGTGTAATTTACTTATTTCTCCTAGCTTTCCTGAAAATCCTTATGGCGCCTTTATTCAAACCATTGAAGACAATGGTATACGAAAAAAATATACCAACTTTCCGCGAGTAATACAGACGTTTACATTCGTTTAGTTAGGGTCATGAACCTTATGCGTAATCCTCTACATCTTCTTCATCCTAAGGTATGGCTTGCTATTCTTACAACTCGAAAAAATAAAGGAGGTTAATCTCATTACAAGTAGTAGGAAATTAACTATTAAATGTCGAATCCATAATAGTTAATTGATAAAAAAAGGAATGAGTCATGAATGGAAATATACATAGAAAAATTAAAGAAACAAGATGCAGAAGAATTGTTTGCTTTTGAGTGTTATAACAGAACTTTTTTTGAAAAGATGGTACCGAGTCGTGGTGATGATTACTATGTTTATGAGACGTTTCAATCTAAACATGATGAATTGTTAAAGGAACAAAAAGAAGGCACGTCCTACTTTTATCTCATACGGAATATGGAAAAAACAATTGTAGGTCGAATAAACTTAGTAGACATAGAGAAAGATAGACAATTAGGATATCTTGGTTATCGTGTAGGAGAAAATTTTATCGGAAATGGAATTGCAACTAAGGCCGTCCAATTACTCCTAATTCAAGCAGCAGACCATCAAATTATCGAAATTCATGCAAAGACAACAAATAATAACATTGCTTCACAACTAGTATTAGAAAAAAGCGGCTTTTCACGTACCGCAATTGATAAAAAAAGTATAGAGTTAAATGGTCAAAAGATTAATTTCATTCATTACGTTTGGAAACATACTAAAGTATTATAAAAGAAATTTTAAAACAAAAGGGGAACAATACAATGCAGGACTTACGTTATCCAATTGGGAAGTTTACTTATGAAGGAAATATTACGGAGGAAATGGTAGAAAAGTGGATTCGAGAAATTGAAAATCTCCCTACAGAACTAACAAAAGCAATTAACGGTTTAGATAAAGAACAGCTAGATACACCTTATCGAAAGGGTGGATGGACAGTACGGCAAGTTGTTCATCATGTTGTCGATAGTCATATGAATAGTTATATTCGTTTTAAGTTAGCTCTTACAGAAAATAACCCGACAATTAAACCATATATGGAAGAGAAATGGGCAGAGCTCCCTGATTCAAAATTACCTGTAGATGTTTCCCTTGTATTATTAGATTCATTACATAAAAGGTGGGTAAATGTATTAAGTTCTTTAGAGCCGGCAGATCTTGAAAAAACTTTTAACCATCCGGAGTCAGGTGAAACAAAACTGGAAGTAGCAATCGGATTATATGCATGGCACGGTCGTCATCATACTGCACATATTACTTCTTTACGGGAACGATTAGGATGGTAAATGTTATGAAAATAACACTAGAAAGAGCAAGAAGTTTTGATGCGGAATATATTTTCAATATTCAAGTACAAGCATTTAAACCGTTATTAGAAAAATATAAGGACTATAAAACGAATCCTGCCAATGAAACGATTGATAAAGTAATTACAAGAATAAACAATCCTAATGGTGGATTTTATAAAATATTAGTTAATCATACTCTTGCGGGGGCTATTTGTGTATTTTGGAAAGAGAAGACGACACAATTCTGGATCAGTCCTATGTTTATTCTACCTAATTATCAAGGGAAAGGGGTGGCCCAGAAAGTACTTGTTTTAATAGAAAAACTGTTTCCACATGCAACTAGTTGGGAATTAGCTACAATTTTCGAAGAAGAACGTAATTGTTATCTGTATGAAAAAATGGGTTACACTAAGACGGGTTTAAAAAAGAAGTTGAATGATAATACAACACTTGTTTATTATAAGAAAATATTATAAAAATAGATTTTAAAAGGATAGATAAAACAGAGTATATCTGTATTATCTATCCTTTTATTTTGGTCCTATATAATACAATGTTGCGAAGTTTTTTGTATTTTTAAAACAAAACAATGCATGTTGTTCCAAAAAACACGGGGTTATAACTTTTGTTTTTGTATAAAAATGCAAAGGTGTTATTTTGTTGTATATTTTACTAACGCTTTTTGAACGCTTAAAATACTGTCGTCACTTTTAAATTCCTTTGTAATCGGTTCATGCATACTAGATACCCAAATTTTAAGTTCTGCATCTAAATCAAAATGACCTGCTGTTTCAATGCTAAATTGTGTAATGCTTTTATATGGAATAGAATGATATTCAGTTTTCTTACCAGTTACTCCTTGTTTATCTACTAAAATCATTCGTCGATTTGTAAATACAATTAAATCTCGAATCAATTTATACGCATACTCAACTTGTTCATCATCAAGCATAATCTTCTGTAAGTCACGCTCAACATTTTCTGTACTCGTATCAGATGCATTTCCGAAAATACCATTAAATAAACCCATATAAAATTCCTCCTTTATGATCTGTGGAATGAGTTTCTTTTATTGTATCATGTTATAGACTAAGAGATTCTTACAATGCAGCAAGAGCTTTTTTAAGCAAATGCAATGAATTTATTGATACTTCATCATAATATCTTGTGCTAAAATATAAGTGTTTAGAAAATCAAGAAACAAATATAGAGGGATTATAAATGAAAAATATCGGTTTAGTATTAGAAGGCGGAGGCATGAAAGGGTTATATACAGCAGGGGTACTTGAGTACTTTATGGAAAATGATTTGTTTTTCCCATATGTAGTTGGAGTATCGGCAGGAGCATGCATGGGCGCAACTTATTTATCGCGTCAAAAAGGAAGGAATAAAAAAGTAAATACAGAGTTAGTATCTGATCATCGTTATATATCTTATCGCAACTTAATACGAAAAAGAGAATTGTTTGGTATGGACTTTCTTTTTGATGAAGTGCCTAATAAAATTGTACCATTTGACTTTCAAACTTTTTTACATGCAAATGAGCAATTTGTAATCGGCACAACAGATTGCGAGACAGGACAAGCTGTTTATTATAATAAGCAAGAGCATGGGAATGATATATTGAAAATTATTCGCGCATCAAGTTCTGTACCATTTATTGCGCCAGCTGTGGACTATGATGGTAAAAAACTTTTAGATGGGGGAATCATTGATCCTATCCCTGTTCGAAAGGCACAAATAGATGGATTTCAAAAAAACATTGTTATTATGACAAAGCCAAAAGGATATGAGAAAAAGCGTAATAAGTTTTCACCAATGGCAAAATATTTATATAGACGATATCCGAAAGTCTCTCAGCTTTTAGTAGATCATTATCGGTTTTATAATGAGAGCATTTCATACATGTTTTCAGATGAACAAAAAGAAAATTTTTTTGTAATTCAACCAAGCATGCAGCTTCCTGTTAGTGGGATTGAAAGAAATAAGGACAAGCTTGTTAATTTATATAATCTTGGGTATCAGGATGCAAAGAATCAGTATGAGCAGTTATTAGAATGGATAGAGAAATAATAACTATAGGGGTGAACAGTGGATACTAGGAAACAGCACGTAAATTATCATTTTACTACCTTGATAAATAAGAATGTAAACACACAGACTATATTGTTTGTGTGTTTTTGTTCATAGAATATACAACATTAGTACCCTGTTTATATAGGGATTTATTTACAAAAAAAGAAGTACTAATATACTGCGGTGGAGGAGGGAAAAGGAATGAAGTCAATACTAAGCCCCAAAATAACAGAGCTTACAGATCAATTAAGCAATGGAGATACACAAGTTTTTCATACCTTTTTAGATGAACTCAAAGCAAATGAGACGCCACTTATAGAAACTTGTCCAATGAATAATCAGTATCATCTTATTACTTACATATGGCTAGGCGATAAAGACACAGAAAATGTTTATGTATTTGGTAGTTATCCTGGTTGGGATCTTCATTCTAATCGACTAGAACGGCTTTCAGACACGAATTTATGGTACAAAACATTTAGAACGAACAAAAGGTTTATTTCTACCTATCATTTTTCAGTTAATGATTATTTTGAACAAAATTGGATAACACGTAGTGAACAGTATCAATTAGATCCATTTAACAGTCATATATTCGGAGAAGGAACAGATAGAGCAGCTGTTTTAGAAATAGGAATGGAAATGCAGTACGATAAAAGATTCCCTAAAAATTATAATCCTCATGGGAAAATTGAAACATATTCTTTTTACAGTTCTGTTTTAGGCAATACACGAAAGATATATATTTACACACCTCATGATTATTCTCTTACATCAAGCCTTCAAAATCTTATCATCACATTTGATGGAAACGCATTTATGCAAAATCTTTCAGCACCAGCAACACTCGATCATCTCATTCATAAACAAGAAATACCTTCGTGTATTGTTGTTGGAATTGAGCACGTAGATCGATTAAATGAGCTTACTTATAACGACAAGATGAATGCATTTTTAATAGAAGAGCTACTTCCTTGGATTCAAACAAAATATCATGTATATAAGGATCCGGCGCATGCAACAATTGCTGGTTTAAGTTTAGGTGGTCTAGCGGCGTTTTATGCAGCACTTCAGAATCCTCATGTTTTCGGAAATGTGCTGTCATTGTCAGGTTCTGTACATTGGAAAAAGGACGGGTATGAAGAAAAACTTCCTTGGATGGAGAAACAATTTTTATCAATTAGTAATACGCTGAGATTACGTATGTATATGGCAGCTGGAACTCTTGAGAACGAACCGCTTTTACAAGCCAATAGGAGCCTATATAAGACACTTAGAGAAAAAAATACCAAATCACCTATAGTGAGTTTCAAGGCGGTCACGACGAGATTTGGTGGTGAGAGCAACTTGCTGAGGGTTTATTAGCATTAAATAATTCAAGATCGTTATCTTAAAAAGAAATGAGGAGGTAAAATATGAATCAAAAGGATTTAGATAAAGAGTTAAAAAAACAAGAGATTTTAGTAAAGGATGAGAAAGTTTGGGATTTTACGTATGAAGATCATATTAGTTCTATCGTTAAGCGGGCAGAAAAATCGGGAGCTTTTGATGACCTACCTGGCAAGGGGAAACCACTTAATATTGATAAAAGCCTTTCGTATAATCCTGAAAAACAACTTTATAAAACATTGAAAGATAATCATGTTTTACCTAGGTGGATTGAGCTTTCGAAAGAAATTGATTATTTAAAGGAAAAGCTGAAAGAGATTACAGATTCTAATGAAGCAACAAAGCTAGTTCGGACTATTAATAAAAAAGTTTTGGAACATAACTTATTGTGCCCAGCATCTGCACAAAAAATGAGAGTGAAAACGGATTTTTAGTATTTTTCAATAAGCCTATTTCTTGTTATGTAATTAAAATAGGCTTATTTCATATATTATGTAAGGGAGGAGTAGAGGGTGACAAATACATACCATTTATAAATACCGAGGCAGCTAGAACAGTATAGAGGCATTCTGGAAGAAAGCGCAAAACCCTATATAAAAATTACAGGAGAACTAGGTGAAACAATTTTATTTGAAAGTAAATTTGTTGGGTATCCGTATGTACCTATTCATCATGAGCATCCAAAGGATTCGAATGGACAGCCTATGATGTTACTTGCGCAGTTGAATTTTAGAGAGATTCCGCATATTGAATTTGTACCAAAGAGCAGAATTAACGCAAGATGAAACTCAAATTGTGACGGATTTTAGCTACTTAAATGCTATTGATTCAGAGAATTTTATTGTGCCTAGAGCAGCAAAGTTAAGGTTTGAAGCAGGTTATCAACCTGTACACTAGGAGATTATCGATTTGAAGAGTTTTTTAGAGATGCAATTCATTTAGAAGAAATCGATGACGATAGCGTAGAATGGAATTTCATAGATTGTACAATAAACACTTTGAAAGCCAAGGGCATAAAAGTGGAGGATATCCATTCTTTAAACAAACAGATCCAAGGGAATGGGAAGAAACCTATCAAGAACATAACATCTTATGGCTACAAATCGATACAGATGATTCTCTAGGAATTATGTGGGGAGATTGCGGCATCGCTAACTTTTTTGTACGGAAAGAAGATCTACTAAACCTAAACTTTTCAAATGTACTTTATAATTGGGATTGCTGTTAAGTCTAAAAACACCTTTAATATAGCGAAAAATAGGGAAGAGGGGTTGAAGTATTTCGCTATATCTGTGTGAATTACCGGTTATAGCAAGAATCTTAGTGTGAAATCACAATTTTAAAATTTATGTACGTAGTTACATGAATAGAAAGTAAATATAATTTACAAAAAGAAATATAAACTAATATAAAAATTATTCCTAAAAAATAGGGATAATTTTTATAGGAATAGTATCGGTTATGTTAACTAAGATAAAAAGTACAACGTAGTAAACAAATTGCATAGATAAACTCTAAATTTAACTATATTAAGAAAATAAGATGTAATTATAAGGAAATGTATAATAGATGATGAAAAACTTAAATATGCACACGAAAACAATGTAATAACAAAAAGAATTTTTTAACGAATTACGTAATAAATTTATGTTCATCAATGTTTTTGTATGTTGTAAACTCAGCAAAACTTTTATTCTAAAAATGCTGTAGAGAAATTTAATCGTAAATTTACTATAAAATCTATAAAAATTTAAATAAGCAATATGTAATGCGGATTTCATAAAAAATATCCGTTTCATCTCATTATGTATAGTATACTTGTATTTAGAGACAGGAAAACACTTCTTTTGTATAACTACCTATAATATATATTATGTCTACTAGATAAAATTCATAAACTTACTTTTAGTCGGTTGTTTTCCCCCTTCTATTTGGCGACACAAACTTGGGGACTTTTAATATATATGAACATTTAGTTAGTTTTAAAGCGGCTCACTGTGGTACATTTTTTTGAATTCGGTTTAGAAATTGTGTTTATGAAATGGATAACTTAGTCGTAAACACAAAAATCAGTACATATGATTTTGGGATATGTACTGATCAAGCTTTTCTTACTATGTTCTTAAAAACTATTTTTTAGTTGAAAAACCTCATATTTTCGTTGTAAAAATAATTCTTTATCTGTGTAAATCCATTCCGAAAAATTTTTAATCGTATTTTTACCACTTAGATATATACGATTAAAATGATGCAGATACTCTTTTGGAACAAATGGAAATTGTACGTCGTATGATTTACAAGGCATGATTCCATGTAAGTTTATCAGATCATTTTTCATGATTTTGCTATTTAAATTTAACATATAAACACCAGTGTTTTTGTTTTTATATAATGGTTGGTTTGAATTGAGTTTTATTTTTATATCTTCTAAAATCGCTGATTCTTTTTGAGAAATACTTACAGTTTGGTTATCTTTTGTAATGACACCATCTGCAATGAAAAACCCTAAAATATATGCCATATTATTAGACCAACGCTTAAAGTAATCTTCATTTAAGTTATATTTTCGTTTCCAGCTGCCTCTTGCTCTTTTTTCAACGTTGTTATCCGTTAGGAACATCCGAACATACCTAGCGGAAACATTAGCTAATTTTGCAATGTTTGATGTGCTCTCTCCTTCTAAATAAAGCTTAATCATTTCTGCTTTTTCCAGTGTGCATTTAGACTTCTTTTTACTCCTTTCAATCATTTTAATTAATCCCCCTTTCAAAGATATAACTTAAGTGTGTACTGTCTTCTATATCATATAAAAGAACGAACGTTCCGTCTGTTTTATCTATCGAAATTGAAGATAATATTTTTATTCGCTATAAACCCCGTATCCTCCCTTCTTTTTGCTACTATCTACTCTGCCTACATTGCACATACATTTTGCTCTATTTTTGTAGCTGCTATGGAGCGTATTTCCTAGAGTGCTCTTATGACATTTCTTGTTAAATTATGAAATTTATAGAATTTTATAATTTAACAAGAATTATTCTTCATTTTCACTTACCTTATATAAAACCTATCCCATAATATGAATCTAATTACACCTATTCTTTTTAGATAACTCATAGATGATTAGATTTATGTGATAAAGTTTATAAAAAACCAGGAGGGATATGTGTGTTTTCGAAATGGAAAAAAGGATTAGTAACTACTTTATTTGCATTAACAACGTTTTCGACTGTAGCATCTGCTGAAGAACTGCCTGCAGATCAACAAAAATGGGTTAGTGAACATGCAGTTAAATTACAAGAACCAACTGCTAGTTCTAATGAGGATTTTTCATTTTTAAAGCAAACCTTACAAGATAAACGTATTGTCTTACTAGGTGAGTCTACTCATGGTTCAACCGAAATGAATCAATCAAAGGTTCGGATGATTAAATATTTACATGAAGAAATGGGATATGACGTGATTGCGTTTGAATCAGGCTTTGCAGAAGCGAACGCTGTGTATCAAAATATTGATGATTTAACAGCTGAACAAGCTATGAAAAAAGCTATTTCTGGAGTATGGCATACAGAGCATCTATTGTATAAAAATCTAATCCATCTCTAACCATCCGAACATCTCTTTCTAAAGCTGCCAAATGGTGCGCTGCTGGATGACAATCGGTCATTTTATAATGATGATTTACGTTTTGGTATGTATAGTTAATAACTGCATGCTTGCGAATGTCCGAACTAACAATATATGGATCTGTATTAATATAATTAAATTTATTTTGCATCAATAGGGTTATGAGCTTATTGGCAAACGTAGTTTTTCGCGCAGCACCATGTCCTGAAATACCGATAACAATTCGTTTATTAGTTGTATTAATCCAATTTGCGATTTCTTGTAAAAACTTATCCATCATTCCCCTCCTTTTTTACTAATTACCACTTTTATTTTAATTAGATAAATATCGGGATATACCATCTTTTAATTATATATGAAATATATTTTTAACCAAATTGATGATCTATTAATTTAATCTCCTTCTTTAAATAATTACCACTCGAAGGACTTTTTTATTTTTATGTTAGTTTCATTTGTTTTCTGTAAATAGCTTGTTGAACAATGAGTAAGGAACCGTTTTTTTAATTAACAATTCGTAAACTTCAGCACCAACATCATGTAGAGTTACATAAGCAAAGAAATCTTCTGTTGTATCCAACAACGAAAATGTATTTTTAAGTCTATTTATTACATTGATTCCTATTAAAACTAGCTGCTCTTCAAAAAACGATTTATGAAATGCTATCTTTCTTTCAACATCAAGTATTGGATGCTCCGTATTTATACAATAGTATGCGTTTGTGATTTCTTCTAATTGTGGAGTGATTAATTCATTGAAAAAGGTAAACGGAAATGATGAATCATGGTACCGAACACCATATAAGCTATTAAGCTCTTCTTCTGATTCATCAGAATACCATTTATCAACTATCTTTCGGTATGCATGTTCTGTATTTATTGATATACCGCAATAGCCTCCCTCAGTATCAACATACAATGCGAGTACAAACACATCTTTATTATTTTCGGAATGAGAAAATTTTTCTATGACTTTAGAACAGGCCTCAAAAAATAAATCCTCAACATATCTAAAATCCGCTAACAATATATCTTTTTCATTTGATATATCTTCAAAATATTCAATGGTTTTTTCAGGAGTATAAGCAACAAAACCTTTTTGATTTGACTTCCAATCTCCATTAATTACTCGCTTAAGTAGCTCGGTATAATCCATCGTTGTAATCCCCTTTTTCAGATGTTTGTTATCATCTGATAATGCAAAGCAACCATTACTTATATAATCGTATAGTCATCAAAATATTGATCGATACTTTGTAGTTTTTCTATTTTAAAATTTGTAATGGCAAAAGAACTCTCATGTAAATGTAACTTTTCATCTAAGGTAATAATGTTGCCGTCTGTATCAATCAATATGAACGAATAAACACCCTCTATAGTAGCTGTTACTTTTCCTAACGCTTTTTTATCCAACCATATAGATAATCCTGCAAACAAAGAAGCAGTAACAAACATTTTATTATCTATTAATTCAATTTTAATATAGTCTGGACTGTCAATATCAAATAGCTCAACGTAATTACATTCCGAATTCCCGTATTCTTTTGTAAAATAATCAATGAAACTACTAATAAACATTTCTTTGTTATTCAAGTTTTCTAGTATTTCTCCGCTTTCATTTAGTATAAGTTCCTCAAGTTTTTCGCTTGAAAGTATTTCGTTGTATATTTGCATAGTTATTTCTCCTAAGCCCCTATTATTTCTGTGCATAATAATTTAAAAGCTAACGATTTGTTTTTTAATAAACCTTTTTCATCCATGTATTGAATCAATTACTCTAATTTCTTTTCATGGGATATTCTTGGTTATCAAGTATCTTTCTTCTCATATTTGTTTCAACTTAAAATATTAGCTTTATTATTTGTGAATAATTGTCCCATTAAAAATATACGGTACAGTTTCTTTTCTTTGCAATAGACCTTTTACATGTTTGGGAAGTCGTAAATATGTTTCGGCGGTTTGTAACTCCATCCATTTAATTTCCTCGATTTCTCCGGGCCTTGATATATGTATTTCTCCACCTGTAATTTTCCCTACAAAGTTAATAAAAATAACTTGTTGCCCTTTTTCTTCAAAAAACGCTTCACTTATTGAGAAAATCCCATCTACCTCTATATCTAATCCTGTCTCTTCTTTTACTTCGCGAATTGCTGCTTCTTCTAACGTTTCATCAAACTCGACTGCACCGCCCGGTAAAGTAAAATAAGAAGCATTTGAACCTGTATTTTTAACCATTAATACTTTTTCTTGAAACGTATCATAAAGTAGTACGTACGTTACAGTTACTTTTTTCATAGGAACCTCCTTAGTAGATCTCTAGTATACAGTTCTCTATAAAGCGATGTATCCCCTTGTTAGTAAATTTTAAATATTATTATATGGAATATTAAGGATATCTTTGTTTTTATTTAAAGATATAATAGTAAGAAAAAACAAAGATTGTGGATGGATGAAATGAAACCGCATAAAAAGAAAAGACTTAGAAAGAAAAAACGTAATCGAAAAACATTTAAGCAAATTGTATTTCAATGCTGGATCAATATTAAGAAGTTTTTTAAAGTACTGTTTGTTTTAGTGCTTTTTGGTGCGTTTTGGGGATCTTGTTATTACATATTTGATAAAGTATCGCATCGAGAATTTACAGTGTACCTTGCTTTAGCTTTTATAATTTGCTTTATGTTGTCCTATATTCTAGGGCATATTATCAGCAAAGTTAAGGACTGGAATTTTTCAAATGCAGATGCGGATTTTAATGGGGATATTGGAGGGTGTTTACTAGCTCTTATTTTATTTCCATTGTTTTTGTTATTATTTGGTGTAACATACTTTGGGGTGAACTACATTATTTATAAAATAACTGGAAATAAAAAATTTAATTCCTTCTCAAAAGAGCCCTAGTATTCATTTAGGGCTCTTTTCTATACAGAACACATACAAAATGTTAAGCTGTTTTTCGGTATAACTTTTGCGTTTCTTTCTTTTTCTCATTGCTCGGTGGTCGAATTAAAATAGAGATAATAAAGGATACAATACATAGTATACCGATTGTAATAAAAGTTGGTTGGAATCCACCTAACAGCGCTCCAATAAATGAACCTGCGAGTGCGCCAAAGCCAAAACCTTGATATACAATTCCATAATTTGTACTATGATTTTTCAAACCGAAGAAATCACCCACAATTGCTGGAAATATGGTAATATTTCCTCCGAAACAAAAAGCAACACTTGCAACACAAATAAAATAAATAGCATAGTTTAAATTCATAAAACTCAGTGTAAAAACAGATAAACCGATTACAATAAAAGTTGCTGAGACAATTTTCAATCGACCTATTTTATCTGATAATGTCCCAAGAATAATTCGGCCAACAGTATTAAAAATCGCAATCATTGCAACGGCATTAGCTGCGGTTGCTGCACTAAGTCCGACGAGTTGAACTCCGATATCTTTTACCATACCGATTAAATATAGGCCACTCATACATGATGTAAATAACATAAAAAACAATAAATAAACTTGTTTTGTGCGTAACATTTCTTTCGTTGAATAATCATTGCTTAAAGTTTCAGATACTGTTTCATTCGCAGCAGCTTCACGTAAGAAGAAAGATCCCGCAAGTATTACAATCAAAACGATTATGCCCCAATATAAAAAAGCTTCCGATACACCAACTGTATCAATTAACTTTCCATTTACGTATTTAAAAATTAAGCTTCCCATTCCGTATGCTGAGACTGATATACCAGAAATTAGGCCCTTACGATTTGGAAACCATTTAATTAAATTTGATAATGATGTGATATAGGCTGTACCATCTGCATAACCTACCACGACACCAGCTAGTAAATAAAGAAGTGGTAATGAGGAAACTTGTGAGCTAAGTATTAATCCAACTCCAAGAACAATTCCTGCGGTTGCGATCAGTTTACGAAGTCCCAACTTTCGTTGTAATTTACCTGCAAATAAAGTTGAAAATGATAAAGAAAAGCTGGTAATTGAGAAAGTAATAGCCACAGCATGAAGTTCCCAGCCGAATTTACTTACTAAAGGTTGATTAAATAAGCTCCATGTATAAATCGTTCCAAGACCAATTTGCACAATGATTGTGCCTAGGACAATCAGCCATGGATTTACAGATGCTTGTTTCATGCGAACTGTCCCTTTCTTATCATGACATGTTTTATCACAATTTAGTATATCCGTGATGAAATACAAGATACTAATTTAAAACTGGAAATTAAATTGGAGTCATTGTACAAAATAAACAAAAAGACACTTCGTTAAGAAGTGCCTTTTTGTCAATTAGATTATATACGGGTTTATTGTAAAAAAAAGCTGTGTTAAGATAAGACATTTTCAAATGCTTATATACATTATAGTACCAAATGATGTCTTTATTTTTATGGGGCTTAAGATGTATTTTTCTTTCATAAAAAAGTCTTATAACAACAAAAATTAATATTCGATTTCCTCATAATCTTTTGGTTGCGGAACAGTTTGCATATTCGCTGCATCTTTTGGATCGCTATATATAGCGTTTTGCTCAACACTTGTATCTTTGATGTTTTGTTTTTTACTTCTATTTGTTTGTTTTTTCATAAGGGTTCACTCCTTTTCTTTATAAAAGTAGTTATACCCTAATTCAAATATTTTTACTGGTATGTAGAGGATGATTTCGCGAATGTATCAGCGACTAAATTGCTAAATTCTCGTAAATAATACAAATAGTTGTCTCCCCCATAGTTATATCTTTTATTATACATTTTGGCAACGACAACATTATACTTGGGAATAACTAAAATAGTGGGTCCTGTAATGCCTAATATTTGATACGAACCTTTAGGCACCCTTTCCCCAAGTTCGCTTTGTATAGCGGGTGTGTTTTGAACAAACCAAAAGCAGCCGTTTTGAGGTAAGTCCATGTTTTCGTATTTTGGACTTTGAAGACTTGTTGCAATTTGAATAACCTCTTTCGGTACGATTTGTTTTCCATTTATGTATCCTTCATTTAAATGTAAATTTCCCCAATAGGCGAATTCTCTAGCAGAAACAAAAAGATTTTTTTCTGTTCCATCATCTAATATTCCAGTACTGCATATTGCTTCTTCATGAGGATTTACTATTACCTTTACTAAATTCTCATGATGCTTTTTTCGCCATCCTGTTTCTTTAAAACCTGCAGGTATAAAGATACGTTCTTTTAATAACTCAGGAAAACTTTTATTATATAGTTGATAAATAAGATGGGTCATCATACGTACGTTAATATCTCGATATGCCCACCTGTGTCCAGGTTCGAATTCTCGATAAATAGTTCCGTCTACTTTTTCATTTAAACCATGTGAATGGGTTACTAAATGCCTTAATGTTGTTTTACCAAGTAAATTTGTATCATATTCTTTAAAATAATCAACTGCGTAATCGTCGAGATGCTTTATTTTCCCTTCATATAGTGCATAAGCAACTGCTAAACCTAAGTAACTCTTTCTAGCGGAAGCAACATTAAATTGTGAAGACGCTGTTATAGTGGCACTGTTTTCAGTATTAGAATGATTTCCACTATAATGTTCAAGTACCACTTCATTATCTTTCATAATAAAAAGTGCTGCTGCAGAACTATGATTCCGTTCTTTTATATCTTCTACCCATGAAACTAATTTTTGGTATGTATGCAATGTCTCATTCACCTCTGTATGAAATGCTATATCAAATATTAATTTCGATGAAAATAGAAGATGTCCTTTTATTTGTTTAATTCACAAAATGAAAGAAAAGTGTCTCTACACTCTGAACATGTACATACACCTTTCTTTCATACAATAACTTCATTTATGTTACAAAGTTAAATGAACCACCAGCTCCAGCAGCTAAAGCAGCTAAAGCATCCGCCACACCCGCCAAAACCGCCGCACCCGCCACAACGTCCGCCAAAACCACCACAACGTCCGCCGCAACCACCACAGCGTCCGCAGCCGCCGCAGCGACGAGCATCTTCTTGTGCATAATAATATGGATATTGATTTTGATTATCCCAGTACACAACATTTCCAGGGTGATAATCATTTAGATTCAATGATTGCAGTTCTTGTTGAAATTCATTCATTTTAATGACCTCCGTTTATAAATTAAAGTTTCTATCCAGCATAACTCATCGGTGCTTTTCTATATGTATTACTTGTTTAATTGGCATAATAAACAGCAATAAATATAGAAGTTAGAAACCAATTTCAATACGTACAACAACAAAATATGAGCTTTTATTGGGTGATGTACCTTGTTCGGTTGCCTATTTTTAGATAGCTTGTATGTTGGATTCATTTTTATAAACAGAAATCATAAGGGAAAAAAACAGCTATCTACTTTGACAGCTGTTTTACAAGAAATTAAGATAATTCCCCGGAATTTTCATTGAAATCTATTATATGAACTTAACTATGTTGTGTCCGACTATACTAACTCTAGCATAAATTCTTCTCTCATTATTTTATTTTTATAAGATTCGTCACTTGCATCGGTGACTTAGTATGCAATTTCGAAGTACCGTCAGATGCTAAAACTTCTATTTCATTATTACGATTATTCACCACAACGAAACAAGGGTACTTTTTATAAATTTCTCAGCCAACAACTTGATAACTCCTCTTTTTGGAGTTTTTCTATTAATCTTCGGACTGAAGGTTCAGGCATTATTTTATATGCAATTAGATTTTCATTATTAGGAATAATCTAACTAAAATCCAGGTGAGACTCTTTGGAAATTGGTTCTATATCACTATGTAAGTCGTTACTATCAACTTCGAAAACATGATTAATTTCATAATGAAGTATTTCACTATCTTGCCACTGGTTTTCAATCACTCCTAAAAAGCGCTTAACTTCACAATTGATGCCTAGTTCTTCTTTAAGTTCGCGAATTAATGCGCATTCTGCAGATTCTCCTAATTCAACATGACCACCTGGTAGAAAAGAATGATGCCCTTTGTAGTTTGCTATTAAAAGCCTTTTATCTTTTATAATTATCCCTCTTACAATATGATGAAATTTTGTTTTCAATTAGGTTTCTCCTCTTTATCCATTTTCTTAATTAAAGTTAAACAAGTAAACGATATACTTCTTCTCCATCATAAACATGACCAAGATTTACAAAACGATAGCTTTCATATAACCTTTTTGCCCGAGTGTTCTCTTTGTGTACAGTTAGACGAATCTCTTATTCCGTACCTTTATTTCTTCTACCCATGAAACTAATTTTTGATATGTATCCAATGTACCATTCACCTCTATATGAAATGCTATATCAAATATTAATTTCGATGAAAATAGAAGATGCCCTTTTATTTGTTAAATTCACAAAATAAAAGAAAAGTGTCTCTACAGTTCATACTTGTATATACACTTTTCTTTCAAAAATATCTTTATTTATGTCACGAATTTAAATGACCCACCAGGTAGCACCATTAAAACCGTCAAAACAATTAGAGCAACCACCACAACCACCGCAACCACCGCAACCAAAACAACCGAAGCAACCAAAACAACGGAATCCACCACAACGAAATCCACCACAACGAAATCCACCGCAACGGCCACAACCGCCACAGCGACGAGCATCATCTTCAATATAGTAATATGGATATTGGTTTTGCTGGTCCCAATACACAACATTTCCAGACTGATAATCATTAAGGCTTAACGCTTGTAGTTCTTGTTGAAACTCATTCATTTTCATGACCTCCGTTTATAAATTAAAACCCCATCGATGCTTTCCTATATTTCTGCTCGTTAAATCTAAGTAGAAATAGCGCTATAAACTAAGTTCAATACGTGTACACCAACAAAATATGACCTATCACTAGAGGATGCACCTTGTTCATATGCCTATTTTTAGGTTGTTTTTACTATGGGCTCATTTTTATAAATGGAAATTATAAAATATGAATTTAAACAATAACATTTAGCTTTATGTCATCATTTTCTAGTTCTATAGCTTAAGCGTGGTAGTTTTTTGCGTGATATCTTTTAGTCATAAAAAAACACAGATATTAAATTTTTAAAAAGATGAACTAAGAGTATATTAGTTTTTCGAGAAAGGGTACTTATATCATGTTTTTTTACAACGTAGTACTCTTGCATGTATTTTCATTAAGTCTTTATTATTATTTTTCGTTTTTCTAAAACTATTGTGAATAGATTTTGGATACACCTTTAAGTAATTTTTAACAAATGAAATTACAATACTAACTTCATGTTTTTTGAAAGTGATATCCTCCGAGAATATTAAACTTGTCCAAAATATTCATTTAGTAGTGGCATGATATAAATCATGGGTGTTTCGTAAGGGTGAATTCGATTAATTATGGTAAGTGCGTCTTTTACAATGTCTTGTTTACACCTTATTTCGACTTTACATTCTTGCCCTTCACATATTTGACCGATTTCTCCATCAAAAGGTCTTTCATTATCTAAAGGTCTCCAGTACCCTTTAACTGTGCTGTAAGATAGACAGTTATCGTAATTTCCGACCTTACAAGCGTGAATGTTATTTAATTCATCTCGTAGAGTTTCAATATATTCCTCTGGGATAAATATTTCGATTTTTACTTCATTAAATTCCATGCGCTAGATCACAACCTTTTCTAAATAAAAGTTAGACATATAAACGATATACTTGCTCTTCGTCATAAACATAATCAAGGTTTTTAAATCCATAACCTTCATATAACCTCTTTGCAATAATATTCTCTTTATGTACAGTTAATCGAATCTCCTTACATTCCGTAAATTCATTTGTAATCCATTTAATCATTTCAGCTAAAGCAGTTTTACCATATCCTTTTCCTTGATGATGCTCATCAATCATAAATCCGTTAATCCAATACATGTCCGATGTATTTGGTTCGAATGCATGCATAATGAACCCAATCATACTATCGTCGTCATAGATGGCGAATGGAATGTATTCGACATTTTCGCCATCTGGCTTAATATATACTTTCGCAAGTGATACTGCTACTGATGGTACAAATGTAGTTTGTTTCTTCGATACTTGTAATTTCAGTGCTTCTTCCCAGTTATCTCTTGTTATTATTTTTAATTGGATATTCATCGTATGGACTCCTTTTTGAATAACAAATTATACTATTTGAAAAATATCTTTCTTTCATAATTGTTTCTTTATCGGATTTTAATAGTTCGAATACACTTCTTATATATTCAACGATTCGCTATCATTCCCTCTCTAAAAGAATAGAAGCTCGCAATCTTTATACAAAATCACGCCATACGTATCATGACTTTTATAAAGTCTTGAATAAACATTTGTTGGTCCAATTCTAATGCAATACAAACTCCTGTAGATTTAGCACTTGGACGAAAATCAGCAAAAGTCTGTCCTTTTGATTCTCCCTGTGTATCGACAGTAACCTCTCGATATATATATTTAAGAGATGTAGGATTAATTAAAGTACTACAGTTAATATCAGTTGGTCTTTTGCATAGGGAATCCACAGTTCTACTTGAAAAGCCTTCATATTTATATTCGCTTCATGTATTTCAATCAGCAGATATACATCTTTCTGGAATATCGATGGATGAGTGTGGTATCGTACCAAGCGATTTGTCTAGACGAAGTAAATATAATAAAACGAAAAACATTTTATATTCTATCCCTTGTTTTCACAACCCAACAGGTGTCTTAATGTTGGAAAGTCGACGGAAAGAACTTATGAATGTTTGTGAAAAAGAACAACTTCCTATTATTGAAGATGATATTTATCGTGAATTATGGATTGATGAACTACCTCCACTACCATTAAAGGCAATGGATCAAAATGGGCACGTATTGTATGTCGGTAGCTTATCGAAAACACTTAGTCCTGGATTAAGAATTGGATGGGTAATTGGTCCAGAACCTGTGATTGAAAGATTATCAGACATAAAAATGCAAACAGATTATGGATCTAGTTCATTATCACAAAGAGTTGCTGCTGAATGGTTGTCTAGTGGTTTATATCAAAAATATGTAGCATCCGTGAGATTGCAGCTGAAAGAACGAAGAAAAATCATGATGCAAGCGCTGGACCTGTATTGTAAAGACATCGCAACATGGAATGCCCCTAGCGGAGGATTGTTTATATGGTTAAAGATACAACCTAAAATTCCAATGAAAAAACTATTTTCAAAAGCATTATCTAAAGGGATTCTTCTTAACCCAGGGCGTATTTATGAAGAAGAATTTGATCAACATATTCGTTTATCGTATGGCTATGTACCTGTCCAAGATCTTACGCAAGGAATCTATCAGATAAGTCAAATTGTTAGGGAATTAATAGAACCATAGAAAAGTCCTCTTCATTTAAGGAAGAGGACTTTCAAGCGGGTACTCATACATTCATATGTTAGGTGTTGACAACTTCCTGATACATTCTTCTCTACCTTTTCATAAACCGTCCAAATCAAATCTTTCAGTTAACTTATAATTGTTTAACCATATTGGTATATAAGAAAGATGAAAAATATTTTTGAAATTTCCAATTTAATTAGATTCTATTTGTTCTTCTATTACAAGTAGTAATTCCCACTTTTTCTTTTTAGTTTATATAAAGCGTCTTATTCAAAATCCCTTTTACAAAATCAGTTTTAGCTTCACAATAACCATCAATATTATATCGATAGTTCTCAGCTAATCGATATTTTAGTTCTTCATATTCTTTCCGCACAGCCTCATTAGCTGATAAATAATCCCGTAAAATATCAATAAATGGTTTTGCTGCTAACCCTTCCACAGAGGTACTACCTACATGCTCAATTCTTAAAATTAAATCGCCGATATAACTTTCAATCATTATTTTGATTTTCTGGAATTCCATTTTCCATTCAGGATTATAAGACATGATTTCTATTATTCTCGTTTTTTCAGCCATTATTATATACCTCCTTATCATAATTTAATTTTCTTCCAAATATAATAAATTGTTCATACGAATCCTCATCAAGCCCTAGAATTTTTGCAAAAGCAAGTTTTTTAGAACTATAATACCTTTTCAAATATGAGGTGGTTTCTTAAATTATGGTATACATTCTAAATCATCTAATAAAATATGATGAAAATTATTATAGCTAGAAGATGTTCTAGAAACACCTTAATTTCAATATATTAAGGTGAATCAAGGATATATTTCATCTCTTCTTCAATAAACCCAAAATATTAAATTAGCAAAGGAGGAAGTATATTGGATATCTTTCCCATACTTTTAATAATTCATATTCTATTTGGGATCATATGTTTAATTTCAGGAGCTGTCGCAATGTCTGCAAAAAAGAGAAAAGGAACTCATACAGAATGGGGTGAAGTTTACCATGCATCTTACGTTGTAATATTCATCACTGCAATTATATTGTCTATTTTACATTGGAATGAGATTGCTTATTTGTTTTATGTCGCACTTTTTTCTTATTCATTTGCTATTTATGGCTATCTTGCAAGAAAGAGACGCTGGAAGAATTGGATTCACCATCATATTAGAGGTATGCTAGGTTCATATATAGGTGCTGTAACGGCTCTTCTAGTGAACATAGGGAGTTCTATACCGATTTTAAATTTACTTCCTAAACTATGGTTTTGGTTTTTGCCTACATTGATTGGTACCCCACTTACAATAATTGTTGCAAAAAAATATAAAAAACATACAAACAAGTAAAGAGTTCTATTCCTCTTTGAAAAAATAGAATCGCTATTAATCATGCAATAAATATTCTGCTTCGATAACTGGATTCAGCGATTTTTTTATTACTACTCAATCATTTTAGTTCAAAGAAAAAGAATCCATTTAGATAAAAGACTTTTTATTAAAAGTCAAGATACTACTTGAAACCCTTTATTATTCGTGAATAGTTGAAACGAAGTGCCAATAAAAAATAGACGATCTAAGGAGCAGAAAACTTCTTAAATCGTCTATTTTGACTGTGTAAATTCCTACACTCTTGAAGTATGTTTCGAAATAGCGTTAATTATATTATCCCAATCATCAAAATGAATTTCATGCCCCGTTCCCTCTAGTGGTAGTAACGATGCATTAGGAATTTCATTCGCTAGAGCTAAGCCATGCTCATATGGAAGTGCCGTATCTTCGGTGCCGTGAATAACTAATGTAGATACATTTATTTCTTTTAATTTTCCCTCAAAGTAATCATCACCTTTAAGCAGTGTATGATTAAACATGCTGAGTAGATTGTTTGCTCGTTTTATTTCTTTTGTTACCTGCTTCATAACTCTTTGTTCATCAAATTTATGCTTTGGTCCACAGAGTAATGCTGATCCTCTAACTAAATAATTCACAACAGATTCGTTTTCTGTCCAATCCAATTTACTTCCATTCGCATGATAAGCAAGAATTTTTTCATCCATTGGAGGTAAATTCCGATTGTTTTCATCAGACCCATAAATACTTGATGCAATCAAGGTCATTGTTAGGACCCTTTGAGGATGCCTTACTGCGATAATTTGAGCAATCATACCTCCCAAGGACATTCCAACAATATGTGCCTGATTAATATCGTATGCATCGAGCACTCCAACAGCATCATCCGCCATGTCTACCACAGCATACTGAGAACTTCCCGGTTCATAGGAAACGGAACGTCCAACATCTCGATTATCATATCGAATAACGAATCGCCCTGTATCTGCTAATCTTTTACAGAACTCTTCATCCCAGTAAACCATTGAACACATTGCTCCCATAATCAGTAAAGTAGCTGGATGATTAGGATTTCCAAAACTCTCTGTGCATATATCAATTCCATTAATTTTATTTATCTTTTCTTTCATGATTCATTCCTCATTTCATTCGAATTTGGTCATTTGAAAAAAGGTACATCAAGACAGCCCAAAATTCACTTTAGAAAAATGAACGAATAGAAATGTACCTGAAATTAACGGAAACGAATGAACTTAATAATCATGATAAGCACTCTCCTTATAAGAAATGAATAAGAGATTTAAGACCACTACTAATTATAATCTATTTTTGTAACTTAGGTTTATCTATTTTATTACTAAGGGGTGTTTTATTTAATCTTTTTTATAGGCTGCTAAAATTACATGCTGTAAACGATCCGGATAATTCGTAAACATCCCATCTACACCCCATTCAATCATCTTTTTCATATCTTCCTCTTTATCTACTGTAAATGGGTGAACTTCTAAGCCTTGTTTTTGTATTTTTGGGACATCGGTAGCATTCATATATGTATAGTTCATGCCCAAGCCCACACAATAAGTTTTATACGCCTTTAAGTCTTCATTGGTTAGTCTGACTGCTTTTTTGTGTGTTAATAATTGCACCAGCGGAATGCTAGAATTTAGACTATGAATCTTTTTTAAACTTTCTGTACTAAATGATTGGATGATTATTTTCTCCTTTACAATAGCGGGATCACTTAGTTGGTATCGATTCAGTATTTCTAAAAGCTTTTCTTCCATTCCTAGATAGTCCTCTGGTGATTTTGTTTCAATATAATAACGAGCATCATGGCCAAACGCTTCAATAATCTCTTCAAACGTTGGTACTTTTACGTCCTTAAATTCTTCTTTTGATAGCTTGGGATGTTTTTTATTAAAGAAGCTACCAGCATCAAGTCTTTTTATTTCTTCTAATGTATGATCTTTAACAAGTCCTGATCCGTTTGTTGTTCGATTTAATGTATTATCATGCATAGCAATTAAGTGTCCATCCTTTGTCATTTGAAGATCTATTTCTATATAATCACCTTTTAATTGTTGACCTAATTTATAGGCTGATATTGTATGTTCTGGAGCATATGCAGATGCCCCTCTATGAGCAATTGTTATGACATGGTCTGATTGATTCTTAGCTTTTATAAACTTTCTTTCTTTTATTTGCTGTAAAACAGCAATGCTTATTCCTATTAAGATGCAAATAGTTGTAGTAATAAGTGCTTTTTTCATAGTGATATTTTAACTCCTAATCTTATACTCTATTTATATATATTACACGATAAAATTTAAGCACGTATAAATATGTTATTAAAGCTTTGTAACAAAATCATTCAGTCTACAAAATAAACAATTGGATAGCTAATGTCTTAATAAAAAATAACCATCCTCTAAGGCTTGGATATACCTTAAAGAATGGTCGCTTTAAAACAGATTTACGATTCAATATTTTTAGGCACTTCTCTTATACCTTTAATCGGTAAGCAAGTACCTATCAGTGCAATTATAGTACAACCCATAAACATAACAGGTAACCCGTATACAGCAAGTATAGATAACGTACCAAAAATAATTAAATCCAGTACAGAATCTAGCACTGATAATAATGAAATTGTTGTTGCACGTACATGTGATGGAATTATATCATTACTCAGCTGTGAATAAATTGGATATCTTATTGCTCTTACAAATCTTAATATAATAAATGCTCCTAAAACGATCCATAACGTATTTCCAAAGCACGCTGCTAATAGTAATCCACAGACAGCTAATGCACCTGAAAGATTTAATAAAAATATACGAGAGAATTTTTTGGTTAACCATCCTATTGAAATAGATGCAAAATATCCGCCTACTGCAGCGACTGCATATAATATACCAATTGCAAATACAGGAACTCCTGCATTTTTCAAAAGTAGTTGATCATAGTTGTCAAAAACCGCACTCGCTGGAATAAATACAAGTGATATATTTAAGAACATGATGAGTAATTGAGGTGCTTTTCGAATAACTTGTATTCCTTCGATTACTTGTGAATACGATGACTCATTATATTCAAATTCCACCGCCGGATTTTTTATAAATAAAAGTAAAATTAATTCTACGAAATGAAAAAGAAGTCCGAGTGTAATTAAAATAAAGAATTGCTCTTCCTTCAAATCTTTCGCAAAATAAGATCCGAAAATAACAGCAATCAACATTGAAATAAAGCTAGCGGATTGAATTTTCCCCATCGCTTTATCCATAAGATGTTGTTCATTCGTTTCTTTTAAAGATTCGTATATTAAGGCTTCATCAGCACCCGAAAAAAAAGTGACTGATAAACCATTCAATAAGCTATATAAACAAAATAGCCATATGTTATCAGCAAATAATAAAAGGGAAATACTTATAATTTTTATGCAAGCACCTGTTATAAAAGAGAGTTTTAAACCGAATCGATCTGCAAAAATGCCTGCTGGTACTTCTCCAATTAGAACTGCTCCACTCCAGCACATCAATACAATAAAAACATTTGAAGGAGTTAATCCTCTTTCCACATAAAACAACGTCATAACCGCTTGTAAAAAGCTAATTGTTCCAAAAAAATGTACCCAAAATAAAATAGAAATATTATGATTTGCCAGCGTACACTTATCCAAACGTTCTCCTACTTTCCGATATTTATATTCTTTGCGGAAGCAGGAGTGTTAAATTAGCTTAAATGCTATTCACTCCTCTTCCTTCATTTGAGAATCGGTTTAAATTTTTTAACATGTGAATTCCTCCTTACGTTTAGTTATGTGTATCGTAACAAAAATTCTTAATATTCACAAAGAAATTTTATAAACTGGATAAGATTGTCGAAATGGAAAAAGTGGTATATAATAAGCAGTAACATTACTAGTAATTATTTTAGGTATTCCTAGAATAAAGGAGCGATACATATGAAAATTACTATTTATTTCGGAAGTCATGAAGATCAAGATGTACGTACAATGGATTGTCATTTAGATGTAGACGATGCAGAAGAACTTGTCTCTGTTTCATAATATAAATTACAAATAAAGTGGGTTGAAACCTCTTCCCTATCACGTTTAAGACACCTTTAAAAGGTGTCTTTTTTATTGTTTTTTGATGAAAATCCCTTTACTTTGTAGCGATTAAATAGTAAAATATAAATATGCGAACAAACGTTCTTTTATTTTAATCGCACTTGAAGGGATGACTTTTACAATGGCTCAAAACAAGCGCAGAGGAAGAAAAAAGCATACACCTACTATCTCAAATACAGGCTTTATCGGCTCTGTGTTTATTGATACATTGGAACTACAAAAAAAATCCTATTATTTTGCCCGTAAAAAGTTACAAATTGTCCATCATGTATTAGATGGTCTTGCAGGAGCAACAAGTTCTTTATTTAAAGAACATAATATATCCGCACATATGTCTTGTGTGTATTTACATAAACAAAAGAAAATCGGTTTTGTTCTTTCAACAAAACCTTTTGAACAAGCTGATGGTGTTGCTTATTTTAAAAATTACTTAATTGAAAAGAATTTTTATGATAAGCAAGACGCCGAATTTCAAGAAGTATTTAATACAGGCTTTATTGGGGTTGTATTTGCTGACATATCTAGTATTGATCGTTTTAACTTTGATTTTGAAATGAGCATGCTATCAAAACTAATGAAGGATATGATTATTCCTATAAAGGAACTTTTTTTACGTCATAATATCCCTGCTTATATCTCTACTTCCCATTTAGAGGAACAAAATAAATTAGGGTTTGTTTTATCTGTAAAACCTTATGATGAACGTGCAGAAGCAGATTTATATTTTGAAACATATTTAAAAGAACGTGGCTTATACATTGGTGATGAAGAAGATGAAATTGATAAAATTGTCATTCGAAAAAAAGTTGAATTGATATAGAAAAAATGCAGGATTCCAATAAATCCTGCATTTTTATTTGAAAGTTTCATTCTCTAAAATAACAACATAATCATTAGTCATTCTACCCGCTTCTTTTGTATAATCAACAAGTCGTTGTATATTATCACAACACAGCTTTGCTCCCCATACAAGTAAGGGAACACCAATAAAATCAATATGTAATCTTCTTGAAAACAATCCTCCAAACGTCATAGGAAGTGGAACGGTTGGTGAAGTATTTGAAAAAATGATTTTTTCATTGTTTTGATACTGATGTTGAAGAATTTCCGCTAAATTTTTCATGGATGGAACAACTACTTTTGATGCCCCATGTCCTACTGTATAAACCGGATTTCCTCCTTCGTCCCTTCCATGAAAAATGATTTTTCCCATATCAGACGTTTTAAGCTTATTAAAATAGTCCACATTTAAAATTTCTTCTTTTGTCAGTCTTCGATCAGTGGGGAGTTTGTTTAAATGATATGCTGCCGCAAGTGAAGTTGTATGTGTTCCGCCAAAATCTGTGTAAATAAAAATCATAATACCATCCCTTATCATAAACTTTTCATAGTTATTAGTATCACCATCTCATCATTTACTAATCAAGCGAAGCTTTGATTTTATAACTTAATTGTTAATTAGTGATATTTCTTTCAGACATAATATCCTCTATTAATTATTGTACCAAGTGGCGTACATAAAAAAGCGTTTGTTACAACGCTTAACATATAATGTGTACCTCATGAACAAATATCCTTGAATTTTAAGTTACAATACGATTATGATATCTAGATGGAATATAATATTGAAAGGATGGTGTATTCCCTTTGAATATCCTTGAAACAGACCGTCTTATTCTTCGACTACAAACAACTGACGATGCAGCTTTTATCCTAGAGCTTATGAATGACCCCTCTTGGTTGCAATGTATAGGCGATCGTGGTGTAAGGACAATAGAAGACGCAAAGACTTATATTTTGAACGGACCGCTTCGCATGTATGAACAATTTGGTTTCTGTCTTTTTTTGGTGGAACAAAAGGAGGATCACGTTCCGCTTGGAATCTGTGGTCTGGTAAAAAGAGATTCATTGGAAGATGTAGATATTGGATTTGCCTTTCTCCCAAAGTATTGGGCTAAAGGATACGCCTATGAAGCAGCTTCTGCAGTGATGACATATGGAAAAGATAAATTGGGGCTAAATCGTATTGTGGGGATTACTACTCAAGACAATCGCGCTTCAGCTAAGCTTCTAAAAAAAATAGGATTGCAGTTTGAACGATTGATTCAGTTAGCTAATGATTCTGAAGAACTTAGTCTGTTTGCATTTGATAAACGAAAAGACAACCACATAAATAAACAGCAAACATATGAAAAATAGTAACTTATGTAAAAGACTCTCCAATCGGGAGAGTCTTTGTCTTATATACTGAATTTTGGTAGACTATTTGTCGGTATGACTATTTTATAACCTGAACAGATGCTGGTTTCCATCCCTTATTTTCTACCCAATCAATATATACTTTATATTTTTTATTGCTTTGCTTATCTCGCACATTACCATAGGCCTTATTCGTTCCATTATTTCCAATAAAATCATAAATGAGTTGTGATTCAGGAGCATCAACAGCGTAGGAAATTGCTTTTTTCATCTCATTCCAATCTGTCGTTCCCTCTTTAAATTGCATGGCAGGTTTTGCCCCTTGCTCTGTACCAACTGGATTCCATTGCTTATTTTGTTCTGTTTGATCCTCATTTTTGTCTGGTTGATTTTTAGTTGTTCCCTCTTCATTAACCTTTTGCTGTTCCATTTTTGTATTCTTTTGTTCCTCTTGTTTTTTCACTTGATTTTCATTACTCTGCTTTTCTTTTTCCAGTATTTTTGAGTTTTCTTTCTCTTGATTTTGTTGCTCTGTTAATTCTTGTTTTTCAACTTCTTTGTTTATTTGTTCTTTTGATGCCTCTTCTTCTGATTGTTTTGTTTTTTGTTCCTCTAATTTATTATTTTTCGCCTCTTTAGATGCTAATTGGGCTACTTTCTTTTCTTCTGGATGTTCTTTTCCTTTTGTTTGACCAGTAAAAAATAATTGATAAGATACCATGCTGACTGTCAGTAATACTAAACTTAATCCAATATTAACAACACCGCGCTTTCGACGTGATTGTTGTTTTTCTTGAAATCTACTTTCATTTCCCATTCCTGAAACCTCCATATGACTTTTACAGTGTACCTGTATGTTGTTTTCTTTACTTTACTTTACTTTAGACTCTAGTAAGTTTATTTTCATATTTTTGATGCCGATAAACTTTTAAATTCCATATGTATAGTCGTTATCATTTTCCCCCTTATCACTTACACAAACATCTATTGTAAATACATTTTTTAATTAGTACATTATTACACACGCTTTTCTATATTACATTTTAATATTCAGAATTTCAATAATAAAATTAATGTTAAGCTAGAATGTTTCTACTATTTTTAATACAAGTTTCGATTACTTCAACAATTCATCTATTTTTATAAAATATTTGGCAATTAAAATACAAAAAGACGTACATTTTAGTACGCACATCTTTTTGTATTTTTATACTCTCAGTGATTTCAATGCGAAAATAAAATCAAAATTCTTTTTCAGATTTTTTTAGAATCCAATGACTGCGCTGAATATAATTTTGCTTTCGATGGTAATAAATTAAATGCACATAACACGATGGTTATTAATAACATTACAAATGCCCCTATAATAACTACAACTTGAATGGAAATGAAATGAGTAGCTACTCCAAAAAGAATAGTTGCAAGAATGGTTAGAATTGCTATAAGTAATTCATAAATGCTCCCAACCCTTCCCATTATATCTACAGGTATATTGTTTTGATAAAATGTATAAAAACCTGTATTCGCAAAATCCATAGCAAAAGAAAGAATGAAGAAACCAATAGCTGCTATTATAAAATGATTTGAGAATGCATAAATCATATATCCAATTGAAATGAATAAGGATCCTATACCAATTAAAAATGAAGGTATAAGCTTTTTTGTAAAGATAGTATTTACTATACCCATTCTCAATATTTTGCTTAGGCTTGACTAATTCCTTTTCTTCATAAAATTTCAAAGTATCTCTAGATACACCTAAAAATTTAGCGACTTGTCCAATTGTGTACATTATACTCTCCTTTATCATTGCTACATATTCTTTATGATATTTCATATTATCAGTACGTCGATAAAAAATAATATAGGTTTTATTATAATAACTAAGTTAGGTATCACATCTTTTACATTCATACCTACATTCCTCCATCCTGCCCATTCTTTAAATTATCGAATATTGAAATATTCTTACAATTATTATGCCAAGAAATAGTAGAAGATGATACGAATTTCCAAATTCATATCATCTTCTTGAATGTTTTAATCAAACTTTATTACAAATTATCAATCTTTATATTAAATAATCAATCTTTTTTATAAAGCTACATCCACAATTGTGCCCTTTTCTTGAATATGTACATAACTTGTATTAGCTTAGTACTTAGGACATATTGAACTAAAACTACCTTTAGTAGCAAGATACAGCGCTTCACTTTAAACACTATCTATGATTTTATATTTATTATCTCGATATTCTCCAAAAATCCGGTCCATAATTCTTGTTACAAAATTCAACTGGAATTCGTGTCTTTGGAAAATTATCACCAACGTTTAACTGATATAATTTATTATGTAAAGGAGAACCATAGGAAAACTCAAGTTGGCAATCAGTTAGATTAAACAAAATTGAATGCACTGTTCCAAAGTTTTCTTTATAATTATGAATGGACACCCCTTTCGGAAACTCCGTTGAAAGAAGTTCTTTAATTTCGCAAGCAGTTCTTTTACCATTGGCACTAAATTTATTCTCTAAAATATTATATCGTAGTTGAGATTGTTCTAGCTTGCCTGGTTCAAGATTTTCAATTTCAGGAAATAGCCCATGATTTGTTGCAATTAAATAATCTAGTTCTGCGTTTTTAACTACTTTAACTCCGTCATATGTTCCAACTAAAGCTGCCTCACCATTTGCATCCGCTAAAAGTAAATTCATATTCGTTCCCACAGGCATGTTTTTCACAGCATAGATGGCTTCTTCAATATTTTCACACGTCTCTAGTATGGCTCTAACAACCACCATAAACTACAACCCAGTAACTACTGGTTTTCTCATACCTGGATATTTGCCTATCGGCATGCCACACGAAGCAAACGCTACACATAGACCTTTCTCGTTTAATCCATCACTTCGACCAAATGTAGAAACAGAGAAACCGGTATGCGTGTATCTTCCATCTACTTTAGTTGTACAAAGGCGCATATCCGAAATATCAGGAGAGAGGTCATAGTTTCGTAATACGTATGTTTTACCATCAGACATTTTTTGGGGCAAAATTGCACTTAGGCTACACCCTCCAGGTATTAACCAGGCATCATCATAAAATTTTAATTGGTTTGATTTATAACCAAACCCTTCCGCAAAACCCTCTAATTCCTCATTTAATCCCGGGCAATACTCCTCGATTTGGGACCTGATTTCTAGATACGCTTTGGTAGAATCAGAGTGTTTCCTAAAAAAAATTTCCTTAACGTGTGCACTTTCATAGTATTCTAATGCTTGTTGTTTTCCAATTTCATACGAACTTCCTTTAAGATAAGTAAATTTCCCTGTATGCGTATTCATTCAAAGCTCCCCATTCTGCATTTTAATAGCAAACATATATACCTTGCTATAAACAGAATAAACCCTCCAGTAACTAGAGAGTTAATCTCAGTTCGTTATTCAATTATTCTGCGTTGTTACCTTTACAAACACTTTTGTCAAAAAATCATTTGGATGTATCTCATTGTTCGGTTTAATATTTATTGGATTCACTACTTTGGATGGGACGAGTCCCTTTATGTACTGTTCCATATACATTCCTTTAACATGAAGGGATTGTTCTGCCACCCATACCTTTAAACGATTGTAGCCATAGTGAAGTTCTGAATAAGGTCCTTCTACATTGACACATGCATACATTCCTCCAGGCACTCTCGTAAGATACTCCTCATTTTTATCGACTTTTACGGGTAAAAGTAATTCAACATCTGCTTTCTTTTGTCTCCAGTCTTTTTGATGAAAAATAGCTAGTAGCTCCCCATCCATATTAAACTGATATGCATATATCCTTTCAAACAACATTTTAACGAGTGTGTCCATTTCAAACATGTTTATTGTTTTGCGAATAGACACAACCTGTGTATCTTTTCGCTCCTCTATGTAACAACTTGACAGAGTGGGCTCAGGAATGAATGTTTCATCATTCTTTATGAACTTCTTTATTTGCTGAATGTTGTTAATTTGCTTGATGATTTGTTCTTGCTGATACTTTAACTCTTCTGTTTTTTTCTTTAATCTTACATCCAGATCTTTCATATCTTTACTTTTTAAAACTTGCTCAATTTCGTTTAACGAAAACTGGCAGTCTTTAAGCACTAGGATAGTTTTTAGCTCTTTCATCTTATCGTAGTCATAGTAACGATAGCTCGTCTCGGGATCTACATAAGAAGGTGCGAGTAAACCAATGTCACTATAGTAACGAATTGTTTTCACAGGTACATCGCACAGATTTGAAAATCTTCCAATGGTATACATAACAAAGCCCCTTTTCCAAACAATTTGCTCCAATAAATCCCATTATAAATCAAAAACAAATCAATCTGACACTTCAACTTTCCACTTGAGATTCTTATTGATTTTCGATGAAATGGGAATTCAATGGAATAACATGACTGGCGTTTTTAAATGTAGTGTAGTGCTTTAAGGGAAAATCTAAATTTTTCCTCCGAAAAACAATCCCTACTTTCAACTAAAAAAGTAGGGATTTATGGCATTTTAATAGACTTAGGGGAATGAATGAAAAATCGTGTGAATTTGAAATAAAGTTTGATCAAAATGCCTTCTATTATTTATGTTGTTAGAAAGCTTTTTATAAAAAAAGATTGATCATTATTCTATCCGTACATCGAATCTTTTATTTAACCACCAATTCTTATAAAGTGTATTTTAATTTGTAATCTTCGAGTACAGGTCTATCTGGTAGGATTATATTTTTTGGCAAGTCATATAAAGAAAAAAATCGAAGGTCTGTTGCCTCATCCTTATCATGACTTAAATAGCCGTTATATTCTTTACATTCAAAAGCCGTCACAACATTATAGACTTCATCACCATGAGGATATTGATAGTAAAAAGCTTCTCCTGAATATGTATGAATTAATTTAAGATTCTCAGCCGTTAGTCCTGTTTCCTCAAACAATTCTCTATAAGCTACTTGTTCAAGTGTTTCTCCTAACTCCATAGAACCACCAATCAGTCCCCAACATCCATTATCTTTTCGAAGTTGTAATAAAACTCGTTGCTCATGATCTATAACAAGTACACACGCCCCAACCATAATTAAAGGTTTACTTCCAACCAAATTACGTAAGTCCATAATATATCCCATATATATGCCTCCTTTGAAAATCTGCACTCTTGTACAATATTCTTCTTACTTTAATATTGTACACAAACTAGATAAAAACCGCTTGCAATGTAAGCTAATGAGCAAACTATTTTTATCAAACACTATTCCAAACCAACAGAATGTAGTGATAAATGTAGGTGTTAAAAAAAGTTTGATCAAAACCTTGTGTGAAGTATTGTTTTTTCAGCAAAAAACAATAGCTAAATTTTGAAAAAAGTTTGATCATTTTATTTAATATATCTTTTTTTGTCCCGTAGATAAATCAGTTGTACTGAAGTATCCATTTCTTATCTCTACTTTGCCTTCTAGGTCTAATTAATCTTTTATAAGAAGAAAACGTGGCAAATATGTAATTTTCCATATCTGAGCCACGTTTTTATCCTATTGCAGTTTTTACACGAATCGTTTCCGTACCCCTACAAAGGTACAGGGAGCTTAATGCCATAACGTTGCTATACAATTGTAAGTCAATGTAGTTGCTAGAGTATTATACAGTGGAAATTCACATGGAAATCATAGAGCTACAATCACAGGCTAAATAAGAAAAAAAGCTTCCTTATGAAGACTGTTTCATCCTTATGTATCCTGTGAGGATATCCATTTATTAATCATAAAACCCTAAAATCTTTCATACTTTCTCCAAGAATATAGTGTGAAAACCACATCAAATTCTGCTTCATAATAGCCACATTAATTCCTGGCTGGTCAGAACTATATGCCATTCCTTTAAATATAATTAATTCTGTATCAACTTCCATATCCCTTAATCCTTGATATAGCTCATATGCATTTGAAGTTGGAACTCTTGCATCCTTTTCACCATGTTGGATTAAGGTGGGAGTACAGGCTGATTTAATATATATCATTGGTGATGTTTTAGTATATATCTCTGGATCATCCCATGGATTATTTCCTAAATACATCCTAATAAAGTAAGGTATATCTGTATTTACATAATGGGTACTCCAATTAGTAATTCCACCTCCAACTGAAATAGCTTTAAATCTACTACTAAATGTAGAACAGAAAGCTGATATATATCCCCCGTTGCTCCATCCCATAACCCCTACTCTATCTTTATCTGCAATCCCTTTGTCAACTAGTTTATCCACTCCAGATATAACATCATCGTAGTTAGCAATTCCCAGCTTTCTATAGTTTGCTTTTAAGAATTCATTACCATAACCAGAACTTCCCCTGTAGTTTGGTTCTAAAACTATAAAGCCTTTTTCGATAAACTGTTCAATAGGATATTTCTCATTAAAACAGTCTGAAAATATTGGAAAGGATGCCCAAGCCGGACCACCATGGATTACCACTAATAAGGGATATTTTTTATTTGCGTCAAACTCTACTGGGGTTGATAAAACTCCCTCTATTTCAAGACCATCACTACTTTGCCATGAGATTATTTCCCTGTTACTTTTAAGCTTTCCTTTGAAAAAGCTATTTTCATTCGTTATTTTTTTATCGTCTAAATAGATTTCAAAGGTTTCATTTGTTATAGCCTTATTATAGGATATATGATTTCCATCCCTTGTTATAGAAGCATCCATTATAAAGCTATCTACTTTTTCGCTTAACATTTCCACAGTGCCATCCTCAGATAGCAACCCAATAAGATAATTAGTTTTATTCTGCCATCTAATTAAAATTCCTTTAGCTGTCCACCGTAATGGAATAACCGTACTATCAAAATCTGCTAAAGGTTGAATTAGCTCTCCATTATTAATATCATATATCTCTAATGTACTGTCTTGTATATGGGTCTTATAGTAATCCTTCTCCCTTATGCTTGCTGAATAACATATTTTGCTGCCTTCAGGAGAAAAGCAAACGCTCCCTCCTAACAACTTATCTATATTCATCTTTTGTAGCTCTCCAGCTTTAATATCTAGTATGTATAGATCTCCATTAATATAATCTCCCATATTTGGGCTTGGTGTAGCCATAAATACAACCTTTTTCCCATCATTTGAAATATCAAATTCATGGATATGAAAATCCTTCCCATCAGTTAGTTGATAAACAACGCTATTTTCGTGTTCATCTTTATCTTTACCAGAACTATCAGAATTTTCTAGGTGTTCATGTTTATCATTTTGTATCACTTTTTCTATTTCAATGTAATATAAACAATTATTCTGGTATTCTTTACCTATATGATGGAAATTCCCATATAGTTCCTTACGTTTCTTTATCACCTCAGATTCTTTTGACTGTGCAACATAATAAAAACCCTTGCCAGTAGACGCCCATTTGAATTTACTGACCCCTTCTTTCTCATCAGTAATTTGAACCCCACTATAACCATCTATTGACTTAACAAAGATCTGATTTTTCTTATTATCCCCGTCACCAACTGGGCTAAGGTATGCGATATCCCTAGAATCTGGAGACCATAATGGGTATGTACTATCTATATCCCTAGTTGTTAATGGGTAACTCTGCCCCTTATCTTTTTCATATATCCATACATGATTCCTATATTTATTGTCTTTCCAGTTAGCTGTCTTCTTGACAAATGCTACGTTTTTGCCATCATCACTTATGTTTGTACCTGATAAGGTTGGTAATGAAATAATCTCTTCTATACTTAGATATGTTTTTTCATTCATTTTCATTAATAAACCCCCTCGTAATGTCTAGTAATCTAATTTGTTCAATAAAACCTCTGCCCTATGCTGAACCCCTTTAGAACTGTGTTTAGCTTTCACCACTGTAATACCTTGACCTTCAATGCTTTTCAATGACTTACTTGTCCAAGTTCCACTATCATTCACAAGATTTATAAGCAGTCGATCATAAATAGTTTTCCATTCACGAATTTCAAACGATGATAATATTAACATCGACAAAGAGCGATTTTCCCGTTCAATTTCTATAATGTTGAATTGTTTGCCATTCCCCAAATACATTTGAGCAATTACATAACGTCGCTTAGTGACATTATCACTCAATTTCGTAAATCTACGTTCACCGTGACCATCTGGCAACACATCCATAATTACTTGTATTGTTCCTATTATGGGATATTGCTCAAGTGCTTTGAGGACATTAATAAAATCTTGAAGCTCGCCTTGTGCATGAATTTCATGCAACATTTCATATTCTAGACCTCGTGCCAGCTGTTGAGCGAATAGAATCATGATCAATGTAGTTTTTCAAGAACTTTTTCATACCGTTCAGTAAACTCTTTTTGGTTTGATACGACTGGCCGCGCTTTTACCCCTAATACTTTGGCGTAAATATCATTGATTCCTATCCAAAGAAAAGAAATATCAAATATACCATCATCTTTAGAATGGTTAATTCGATTATATAAGCCCGTCACTGTTTCTCCTGGTTTCCCTAAGTTATATAACGTGTCGTTTGGAAATTGATCGCTCAATATTTTATAAAAAGAAATACCTGGCCTTCCCTCGGTTAGACTATCTCCAAATAGCGCTATTTTCATTTTTCTCTCCTCCATGACTCGTATTTCTCTACATGAAAACGAAATAAAAGGCGAGTATGAATTAAGACTTCTTGTTAGAAATAGATAACAAAAATATAGTGATTGCCTCTTCAAATAAACGTTGTAATTCTTCAGTTTCAATTGTGTGGATAAATTGACATAAGCCACCTAACCACGAACCTAATAGAATACTTGTCTTTTCAATATCTTCTATTTTAAATTCATCATTGCTAATTCCTTCTTTTAAAATATATTGATATGCTTGTAAGGGGATAATTGCTAATCCATATAGTTTCTGCACTGTAGAAGGGTTGGTGGTAGGATCTGATGCAAGTTCTTGACCAGCTCTTAATAAAGGAGCTTTGTAATTATAAAGAACGTGTCTAGCCATTCCATATAACTTTTCTGTCGCTGTTTGATATTTCTTTGTTGTTGTTTGCCATTTCTCATCCCATTGCTGCATACCCCTTTGCGCCAAATATACAAATAAGTTTTCTTTATTTTGATAATGATAATAAATATGTCCTTTGCTATAACCAGAGGCTTTCGCAATATCTTCAACAGAAGTCTTTGCATAGCCCTTTATAGAAAATAATTCGGTTGCTTTTTCAGCTATTACTCGTTTTGCTTGTTCACTGTCATAACGCCTTTTATTCAACGGTTTTCTCCTTTCGATTAAATTCATTAAAAATTGAACGATTGTTCTAATTGTAGTTTATGCAAACTTTCTATACTTAGCAACTACTAGAATAAAAAATGTAGTATTTGCGGAAATTAGATATTCATGTTGACTTAGTTATTTAAATTATTATATTTCCCCTATAAATACGGTGCGTGAAATTGCCTATTTTGCACGAACTTTAAATTCGTGTTTTTAATTCTCTTTACATATACTTGTAAAGAGCATGGAGGGATAGTAATGAGAATTGCGTACACAGAAACTGATGTGAACTTGTTAGCTCATCTAATGAAGGAAAAAGCAGTAGGACAACAAGGGATTCTGGATATTGGAAATGTCGGTGTAAACAGAGTGATGTGCGATTGTCTAGACTTTAAAGGAATTCCCGCAACCAACGAGAGCTGATTACCCAAAAGTATATACTGGAAAATAAATGTTTAATGATTCTCTATTGATAAAAAATCCCTTCACGTTTTGTGAAGGAATCATTATATTATTATGGATTCATTTGAAAATTCGGATTGAGAAATTCACCTTTTTATATAGCAAATTGTTGTTCATCATCATAAAAAATTAAGGCAAAACTAAAAGACATGAATCTGATACAATACCAGACTCATGTCCAAGAAGTTGCCTAATGAAATAAATTGTGCCTAGAGTTCATCATCCAAATCCTCTTCAATTAATCCATGATTCATGTTTTTTCCGTAAAATATTTCATCCATTTCTGTTTTTAATTTTTTTGTAATTTCCTCTTGTTCTTTCACGGATAATTTTTCTTGGGTATATCCAAATAGATAGTTGTTTAAGTCAAATTCTTTTCGTTTACATTTTGTATGAAAGATATGTTCTTGATATACATTAACATCAATCATATCATAGAGTTTTTTCACGTTATTTGGAATGTAATTTTGGATAGAACTTATTTCGTGGTCAATAAATAACTTGTTACCTGTTATATCTCTTGTAAATCCCCGAACGCGGTAATCAATTGTCATAATATCTGTATCAAATGAGTGGATAAGGTAATTTAATGCCTTAAGAGGCGAAATTTCACCGCATGTAGCTACATCAATATCTGCTCTAAAAGTGCTGATACCTTCATCTGGATGATATTCAGGATACGTATGAACCGTTATATGACTTTTATCTAACTGCATGACAACTGAATCTGGGAGCGGTCCAGGAGATTCAGTGAATGATTCTGTCGGCACTTCCACCACAGGACCTTCTGATACTAGTATGGTTACACTTGCCCCCTGTGGTACATAGTCTTGTTTAGCAATATTTAATACATGTGCACCTATAATATCTGAGACATTTTTTAAAATCTTAGTTAATCTGTCTGCATTATATTGTTCATCTATGTATTCTATATAAGATTCTCGTTCTTCTTTTGTTTTTGTATAGCAAATATCATACATATTAAAGCTTAATGATTTTGTGAGGTTATTAAATCCATGTAATTGAATCCGTTGTTCTGGTGTTAGTTTCATGATAAAATTCCCCATTCTTTTTTCTGATCAATAATATTTTATAAATCCTTTATGAAATATGGTTCCATTCTACAATTTTTTCATGCATATTCTTTTGAATTAGAATATATGATCTGTTTCTCATTTATTGGTACTGGTCAATTTTTATATTTTTTTATTTTATTGTAAATATACGGTAAATGAAATTTGAAACAACAACTATGTAGAATTGGATTTTAACAATCATTGTGACTTAATTAATCAAAAACAAAAAGATGTACAAACTCACGTTGTGTACATCTTTTTGTCTATGTCTGAAACGAATTAAATATGAGGTTATGTTCTATAATGGCCCCTAATTATATCCACTCAAAATATTATTTATTTAAATTTTTTTTCGTTACTTCACTTCTAATATTTACCTCTTTTGAGAATTCAGTATCGTTTGTTAGGTTATTCGGATATTTGTTTTTGCGTTTTGAATACAGATAAAATAGAGAGGTTCACTTGAATTATTACGCCAAATTCGTTCCCCTTCTTGTGCTATCCTAATAACAGTACCCTCTTTAATTTCAATGATTTCATCATCAATCTTAAATTGCCCTTGTCCCTTTTGTTGCTATCAAACCGAAGTAATCTGCAATATTTGTGGCAAAAGCGAAGACCCTTGATCAGAGAGCTTTCTGCTTGAATTGTTAATTGCGATATCTTTCCGGTATGGTTAATCCATTTCTTTCATCATCCCATGCTACGGAACTAATCTTCCAACCACTTGGAGTTTGAATAAACTGCATCGTTTTCATCCCCAATGTCTCGAATGAATCGCCATCCAACACTCCAGATTTTCGATATAAGCTGAAACGGTGAGCGATATTACCGAAAATCTCTGTAATTTCTTGTATTTCTTCTTCTTTGAAATCATTTAAGCGCCCTTCTCTTAATAGTTTTTCACGTGGATCGATAAATTGCTGAAGATTGTAAATATTTGGGATGGAATCCGTATTTTTAATGATCATTCCCTCTGGAATAAATAAATCATTGAGTACACGTACATTTGGTTCTTCTCCATTTTTGTTGGTAAATGCATTAAAGAATGCATCAGTTAATCGATCTAAACTTATTTTTTGATCTGATAATTTATATGTGTTATTTATATGGTTTTCTGTTCTACTATTATATGCAAAAAGTCTAAGCTCTTCAGGATCATTGGACAACTGAACTAATCTTTCAAACTGTAACCCTACTTTTTCAAGTAACTTGGCTGAAGGGTGATTGTCTTGAGTTGTGATTGCGACGATTCGATTTAATCCTAAAGTATCTTTACCATATGCCATTACAGCAGAAGCTGCTTCATAGGCATATCCTTTTTCCCAATACTTTGGAAGAAAGGCAAAACCAATATCCACATCTTCTAGGGTGTCTCTTTTTACTAGACCACAAATCCCAATTGGGATTTGATCTTCTTTTCTCTCTACCAAATAAAGACAAAATCCGAATTGCTCATACATACGAATTGGTCCATTCATAATGTAGTTACGTGCATCATCAATCGTTTTCACACCACGATCGCCTATAAATTGTAACCAAGAGGGATCATTGAGAAGCTCTAGGATAAACTCTACATCGTCGGTAGTTTGTAGGCGAAGGGTAAGCCGATTGGTTTCAAGAATTTTCATAGTAATACACCAGCCTCATAGTATTTATTTTAGTTGATATTGTATTCTTGTTGTATAAGACTTATTAGTAAGTAATTCAAAAAGATATTAAATAACTAAACTAGTATCAAAAGAGAAATAATTAAATGATTGATTCGATAAACTATTTCCCACTAAATGATGCTTTGGTCTTTTCTAAAAATGATTTAGTTCCTTCTTTGAAGTCCTCTGTGGATGCAATCAAACCAAAATAATCTGCACCGAGAAGAGCGGACTCTTCTAAAGTTAAATTGCTCCCCCTATGAATTGCCTCCCAGGTCATTTTTACTGCAATTGGAGCCTGAGACAGAATTTCTAGGATAAGAGTTTCTGATTCTGATAGTAACTGTTTAGGCTCAACAATCCTATTAACCAGTCCTATTCTATAAGCTTCTTCTGCGCTTATCGCGTTTCCAGTGAGTAACAGTTCTGCAGCACGTTCCTTACCTATAAGTCTGGGAAGTCTCGTAGTTCCACCAAAACCAGCAACAGCACCTATACGTACTTCAGGATGTCCTAATCTAGCATGATTTGCACATACACGGAGCGAACAGGATTCAGCTAACTCAAGCCCACCTCCTAGAGCGAAGCCATTGATAGCAGCAACAACTACTTTCCCCAATGACTCGATTTTATTAGTAACCGTAACAGCTAGCTGAGCTAAATCACGTACTTCTAGAGGAGTACTTTTATTAAGATACTTAATGTCTGCACCTGCGGAAAATGCCTTTTCCCCGGAACCGATAATGATCACTGCCTTTACACTTGAATCAATTTTAATCCTGTCTAAGATGGATGAAAGTTGTTCAAGAACATCTCGGTTTAATGCATTGAGTGCTTCCGGTCTGTTTATTGTAATTTTTGCGATTCCATTTTCTCCAGTGTAGAGAATGACATCTTTATTTATCATTTTAAACCCTCCAATAGTTTAGTGTATCGACACTGATTCCTTAACGTAAGGAAAATCAACTTTTTCATCCCAAAAATGGCAGAGTGTATGTGTATATTTTCGTTAAAATGTTAGCAGGACCTCTTTAACGGTAAAGATAGCTTGCGGGTCGGATGTATTGTTATCGCAGGAACAGCAACATGTCTTTGACGAACAGCTCCGGATACCGGAAGAGGAACCCATGCCCTGAATCTGGATAAATAATGAGCTGAGCATTCGGCATCCTCCTGATCAAGATTGGCACTATCAAATGAAACAATACCGTCATTCCCTTACTAAACGTGGCATTACACAAAGCATGTCCCGTAAAGGGAACTGTTACGATAACGCAGTAATTGAAAATTCCTTTGGTATCATGAAGTCAAAATTTATATATCGAAAAGAATTCAAGAGTATAGAACATTTTGAGCAAGAACTAGCAACGTATATAGTGTACTATAATTATAAAAGAATTAAGACAACTTCTTGGGGTCACTTCAAGGGAATCGGCTTTTTTCTTGTCGAAATTTACTTAGCTTGCAGTGGTCATATATTTTTAAGAATAACGGAAGAATATATAGAAAATGCTACATAAATGGGAAGTTTGATCAACTTAGGGGGGACAACATTGTTCAATCAGATAGTAAAAGCTGTACCCAATTTATTTACGATTGGAAATTTATTGTGTGGTGTTTTTTCAATTACCTTGAATATGAATGGCTTTTTGGAAGTAGCCTCCATTTTTATTTTCCTTTCAGCTGTTTTAGATTTTCTTGATGGAAGGATTGCGAGAAAATTAAAAGTGAACAGTGAGTTTGGCGTAGAATTGGATTCCTTAGCTGATATTGTTAGTTTTGGAGTTGCTCCTGCACTTCTATTTCATTCGATAGCAGCACCATCTATTTTAACTTCTTTGGCATTTATCCTTTTCCCAACGATGGGTGCTTTAAGATTAGCTAAATTTAGTGTTAAACCAACCATTGGATATTTTATGGGATTACCTATTCCAGCTGCTGGATTACCATTGGCTGGTATGGGATTGTTTTCATATAGCAATGCATGGATTACCTTAATCCTTGCTCTCTTAATGGTAAGTCCAATTAGGTTTAAAAAACTTTAATTGAGGTCCCGTCCCATCGCCATCAAGATATTGACCAATTACAGCCTGGTGAAACATATGAAATTCCTGAGATTTATATTGGAATGTATCAAAAACTTCCCGCAAGACTTATCCTATATAAATTAACTGAAACACAAATGAAACGTAGGCAAAAGGATTTAACATCTAAAGAACAGAAAAAACAAATTACCTATAAAGAACGCAGTAAACGTCTTAGTGTAATTACCTGTAAGCTTTTGTTCAACCTGCGTAATTAAGATTCAAATTTCATCCAATTTGGTACAATACGTTCAATATCTCCCCAAGCTATTTGGACATGCTAAAGAATGAGGTGACTGTTATGAAAGATGAAATATTAAAGTTAGTACCAGAGGCGGTAAAAAAGTTAATCCAGAAAGAAGTCAAAGAAAGAAACAAGAGTATCATTGATTTAATTATCGATGATGCAACTGCATATGAATTTGAACCAGAGCAAGTAGGTCCTTGTATCATGGCTGCTTATTATGCTTATGAGTCCGCGTCTTATCCTAGTGAAACGGAAGATGAATGGATGCGAATCTTAGTTTTTCACACGGCTACTCGTTCAGCAATGAAGCTTTTATCTTACGGTAAATTTAAAGCAAAACGATCAGAGAGTGGATGGATGAGGTATACAGATCATTGAATGATCCCGTTTTGAAGTAAGGAATTTCTATTAACTAACATATTCGCGGAAATTTCTTACTCCGGAATAAAATTTTTACAGAACATATGACTGTTTCGTACCCAATGGACGTTGTACACTTCGTTCAAAAAATGTTTTACGAAAAATTACACATGCCATACATCTTCTAACTAGCCCTGATATTTTGTTTTCTAATTAAATACAGTGCGTGAAATTAATGTTTGTATGCATGAAAAAGAACCCATCATTTACGAATAGGTTCTTTTTCTAGTGACTTGTATGATTAATGTGTATGGTTATATTTCGATAACAATGGAATTCGTTTTGCAATGGATGCATAAATTACAAATACCATTTGTGTTAATGGTTCTAATTTTCGCGTACTTTGCATTACTATGCCACAAGTTATAAATGATAGGAATGCTCCACCAATTATATCTGCTGGATAATGGACACCAACGTAAATACGTGAAACTCCAACTAGTACGGTCCAAATTAATGCAATATATTTTAATCTTTCCCCTCTCAATAGCATCGTAAATGCTATTGAAAATACAAGTACAGAATGATCACTTACAAATGATGAATCTACTGCATGTGGCACTAATTGATGAACATGATAAGTTACAAAAGGTCGTGCATGATAATATACTGCATGAATGAAAACATTTAATAGCAATGAAACTCCAACTGTAAGAACAGTATATACAACAGTATATTGTTTTTGAATTGCCATTTCTGTTTTTGCGTTACTAAACCATAAAATAAGCATGAAAAGAATCGCCACATAAGGCGCGCTATTCGTAATCATAATCATGATCTTATCTGAAATGATTGAGGTTCCCGCTAAATTATTAATCCATTGAAATACTGTGTAGTTCATATCTACCCTCTCCTTATGTTCATTACGTTCGTACTTTAAGAAAGTACAAGTTCTATTGGTTTACACAGTATACAACAGCAATATGAAAATACCTTGAAACTTTTCTCATCTATTTCTCATTTTCATGTAAAACATAAGGAAACGAAATTGTAACTGATGTACCTTCTCTCTCCTTACTTTCTAATATGATGTTTCCATTATATTTTTCTACAAGCCGTTTTGCGATGGAAAGCCCCAGTCCATTTCCGCCTTGTTTACGACTCCTTGCTTTATCTACTCTATAAAAACGATTAAGTACAAATGGTAAATCTGATTCGGGTATTCCAACGCCATGATCTACAATTCGTATAGCAATGTTATCTCTTTGCAAGTTTGTTTGAATACAAATGTACTTATCATTTGTTTTGGTATATTTAATTGCATTATCTAGTACGATAATAATTATTTGCTCTAAGTAAGATGCCGGTATAGACACGTATGCCCCTTCGGCATGTAATTGTATATCAAATTGAAATTCAGTTTGAAGAACCTCAAAGTTTTGAATTACTTGTTTTAACACAGTATTTACATGTACAGGCTCGACTGTTAATGAGGGCACTTGCTCTGATTCTGCCCTGGATAACTCTAATAATTCTGAGACTAATTTATTCAATCTATCCACTTCTTTTAAACTAGATTGAAGTGATTTTTGTAGAATAACAGGATCATCCTTTCCCCAACGGTTTAACATGGATAAATGTCCTTGAATAATTGTAAGGGGTGTTCGAAGTTCATGTGATGCGTCTTCAACAAACTGTTTTTGTTGTAAAAAAGACTTTTCTACATCATCCATTAATTCATTAAATAGAATGCCTAACTTTGCAAGTTCATCATTATTTTCCCGTATAGGAACTCTTTCTTTTAACCCGTTTGTTTTAATTCGATTCATCGTATCAGTTATATTCTGAACACTTAATAAAAGTTGTTTAGCAATGATCCTTCCACCTAAAAAACTAAGTATAAGTCCACCGATACCAGCTGCAACCATTACAACGAAAATGATTTTCAACAAATGATCGAACGCTTCTAAATTTTCCCCAACCTCAATTGTTCCCGTAAATGACGCTGTTTGAATCGGCATACGTTCAATTAAGATCCTATCTTCTAAATGCCTCTTTATATAAGTTTCAGGCTGAGTAACCGATTTAGGAGAAGCCCACCTCGGATTAAAATCACGAGAAATCGAGACAATTGGTTGTCCATCTTTATCTAAAATTCGAATAATCTGATGTTTATCATTCATATTATTAAGAAAGTCTTTACTGTTTTCAATTGTTTTGTTAGAAAGTGTTTCTTTTTTATCAGTAAAATATGCTGCTATTTCTTTCACTTGTCTGTTTATTTGTTTCTTTTCATAGTCTACTGTCCATTGATTAATCACAATAAACTGCAAAATATTATATAAAGCAAATAAAATAAATAATAACGTAGTTGACCAAAGAGTTAGCTTCCATTTTATCGGGAGATTTCGAATGCGCTGTGCAAAATTTTTGATCATCTCATCACATACCCAGCCCCTCTAACAGTCTGGATATACTCCTCCTTATCTACACCATGTAATTTGTTTCGTAAATAGCGAACATATACATCAACAATATTTGTTTCTACAATCGCATCGTAACCCCACACTTGCTCTAAAAGTATATCTCGTGTAAGTACGCGGTTAATATTCTTCATAAACATGAGTAATAACTCAAATTCTTTGTTCGTTAATTCAATGATTTCATCATTTTTTCTTAGCGTTCTTGATTCTACATGTAACTGTAAATCTTTAAAAGCAAGCAAAAGTGTTGACTTACTTTCTTCTTTTTGTTCGCGTCTAAATATAACACGTATTCGTGCAAGGAGTTCTTCAATTGCAAATGGCTTCGGTAAGTAATCATCAGCGCCGCTATCTAATCCTGTAACACGATCCATAATACTATCACGCGCTGTTAACATAATGATGGGAGTATTCTTCGTCGCACGCAGTCTACGACATACTTCAATCCCATTGAGTCCTGGTAACATCAAATCAAGAAGTATAATATCATAGTTCTTCTCTAGGGCTGCTTCCAATCCTTTTCGCCCATCGTATTGTACCTCTACTGCATATCCTTCATATTTTAATTCTAACTCTAAAAATTCAGCTAAACTTTCTTCATCTTCAATTATTAATATATGATGCAACCCTAATTCCTCCTATATTATCAAATGAATGATCAATCCTAATCCAAATAGAATCGCAATCATTTGATGTATGCTTCGATATAATACCGATTTTTTTCTGTCTTTAACCTTATTCAAAAAAATTCCAACAACTCCTAGCAATACCAAGCTACCAAAAGCAAATATGCCGCTGTAAATCTGTATCATATGGTGACTTCCCTTTATGAAAAAATAAACTCCATGTGTTGTTGCAACAGCTAATACAGCATAACCGATAAACATATGATATTTCTTTGCTAACATATATAATTCTTTCATATACTTGAATCCGGGTATTTTATTTTTGTGTAAAAACAGCCAAATATGACGTAAAAACCAAAGCGATGCAGCTGCAATCGCACCATATTCACCAAGAGAACCCAGATTTTTATTTACGCTTTTTAATCCTATTTGATCTCCTAGCATAAAGTTTACGATAAACATTGTAACACTAAATGCAATCACACAAGCTCCTGCGATCTTTATAAACAAATGAAAAATTTGACTCCCGAACGTTTTCTTCATTTTGCATCCCTCTTTCAATTTCAAAATATTGATACATTCCAGATTGTAGCAATTAAAAAAGAAAAAAGAATGAAAGAAAGATTAGAATAAGATGAGAAATACTGTATGTGAACTAAAAAATAAATTTCCCACTCTAATTTTTATATGTATAGATTCTCTTTCGCCAGTACAATTATCCTTTGAATAAAAGGTTCTTTTGCATTAGTATACGCCACTCGATCAAATGGATACTTCATAGCAAGCTCTTGTTTTAATTGCTTGTATTCCACACGTGCCCATTCATGATTTCTTATAAAATCACGAAATAATAAATTGTCTTCCCACTCTTGCCCCCATATGTATAGACGTGTAAATGATGTGTACCTGCTCTCCACTGACCTTTTCTAAAAAAACGCCTCTGTGGAAAATTCTCGTGAAAAATATATTCGTATTCTATTGTTTGCAATGGTTCTATCCAATGATCAACTAATTTTAAATCTTTAACACCTATCATCATATCAATGAGAGGTTTAGCATCTAACCCTTCTACTGACGTACTTCCGATATGTTCAATCGCTAAGATGTCCTTTTTTAGTAATGTGATAAATTTCTCTTTCTCCTTCACAAATTCCGTATGCCAATTTAAATTATACGGTTCAATGATTATTTCTTTATCCATCTCTTTCTCCTTTCATATTCATAATCTAGCTTTATAAGCCATCTTTTTTATTAACCAAAACAGGACTTTCAATATTTCTCTCGAATATATCAATGTTTAATCTGATTATATAAAATAAGAGGTGTAAAATGAACGAAATTCCGATTACAATTCATTTAGATGATGTGATTTTTAGATTAAAAGAATATCAAGATTTCGATTGGCTTCTAAATCTAGGTAAAGTATTTGCAGTATTCGATCAACAAGATTCAGGAAATATTTGCTTTGGTATCGAAAAAAACGGAAAGAAAAGAGTAGAAGTCAACGTTATGCATCAGTTGAGGAATTTTACTTAGCATGGGAATATGCTCGAAACAAATAATGATCCAAAAGTAATAACGGTCTTTATTATAATAATTAAAACATGAAGAAGTTACATTTTTTCTGTATAATACTTATAGTACTGAAAACTACAATAATGAGGCCTGTTAGATGAATTTTATATACATCAACCAAAACGTATTAAATAATTTACTTTACATTTTAAGTAGCGTCTTTGTTTTTTATTTTATATATGATAACGGAATGTTTTTCAAAAAACACAAAAAATCCCTTATTGTGATATGCACGAGTGTACCGTTAATTTTATGTATGAAATACCCTATATATATCGACGGAAATTGTGTTCATGATTTGAGACAGATTCCATTTTTCATAGGTACACTTTATGGCGGTTTGCCCGTTGGGATCGCCTTATTAACCATAATGTTATTGATTCGGTTTGTTTTTTATGGTGTGAACTTTTTAACAGTTATTGTTTATATTACAATGCTAGTTTTCACAGCCTTTTCTTCTTCTAAATTTAAGCAACTAAACCGAAGAAAAAAACTTATTATGTCAATGGTTTTACCTTTTTTCCTTGCTATACTAACAACTTTTATCGTTGTGATTTTATCGGATTTTCCAATTACAAAATCATATATTACTTATTTTATTCTACTCCCTCCTGTTATCATGCTATTTGTTGTATATACGAATGAAGTTTTAAGAGATGCCGTTATGATGAGATCCAAATTAGTAAAAATGGAAAAGATGGAGGTTGTGAGTCAACTTGCTGCGAGTATTTCACATGAAGTTAGAAATCCTCTTACCGTCGTAAAAGGATTTACGCAGCTCCTGAAAACTCCAGATTTATCACAAGAGTCGCGAGAGCAATATATTGAACATATTCTTGGAGAGCTAAACCGTGCTCAAGTAATCATCGATGATTACTTAACATTTGCTAAACCCGCATCACAAAAAGTTGATAACATTGTAATAGACCAAGAATTAAAAAGAGTAATAAGTATGATGATGCCCCTATGTAATATGAATTCTATAAATATTTCCGAAAAATTAGTAACAGGTTCCATTACTGGGAATACACAACATTTCCAGCAATGCTTTTTAAACTTAATAAAGAATAGTATTGAAGCGATGCCAAATGGTGGGAAACTAAGTGTCAAGTCATCTGTTTTTGAAAACAAAATTATTATTGTTATTAAGGATAGCGGAATTGGTATGACACAAGAGCAAATAAATCGATTTGGTGAACCGTATTTTAGCACAAAAGCAAAAGGAACAGGTTTAGGTACGATGGTCGCAGTAAAAATCATTGAAACGATGAATGGCACTTTAAATATAAATAGTATTGTTAATAAAGGAACCACTTTAACGATTACATTTCCACAAAATAATGAGATTACTTAATAAACACTAACATTTTGATTTAAAAGGAGCCCCCCACGTTCCTTTTTATTTTTCACTATATAAAGGATACATTGGTAATGTAAAACCTTAATATTGACTTAACTTAACATAAAGTTGGTGTTGCTCTCGTCTTTATTAAAGGATAAAAAAATCAATTTTTTCAAAAGGTCCATTAGGAGATTCGCTTTTCATCCCTGTAAAAGGTTCTGACTATACCCAGCTTGAAGGTATTCCTTCTTTACTCCATTTTTTATTACCTAACATAGTTGTACCACTACTCGCATATTTACGCTTTAGATTTTACATTCGAAAGACTCAATCCGCATCAATCACCGGTACACAAAAATAATTCGAAATATTTAGTAGGGGTAACTTGAGCGCTTACTACTCTTTAACATATCAATTATAAAAAGGAGCATGATAGCTCCTTTCCCATTGAATTTTTGGCACAATAAACGTATATAACTTCGAAATAAATATACTTTTTTATGGGTAAAGAAAAAGTCTCATCTCGGTATGAATAAAAGCAAACTGCTGAATCATTTCATTTAAGCACTTCGCTGCTTTTGTAGGAATTTGATGTTTTACGTTATCAATGAATTTCAATTCATTACATGGCAATTTTCCTCTATTTGGTATTCAAAATTCACACATGTAAGTACAGGAGGATGAATAAAAACAATAGGAACCCCTTTTCCCTTAACAATATAATACAGACTACTACCGTCCACATCCAACATTGGCATGTATGTAACCACCTCAACAATCTAAAATCATTCCCAACTCTTTTTCAAGAAAAAAGTAGCTCTAAAAAATGATGCATACTAAAAATTGATTTTAGTACATGAGTATTCTCCTTTTGTTATTAATTTCTTTATAATTCGTTAACTATAAGCTGTCGATATTACTCTGCTATACGTTCCTGATAACGTTGAAGCTGATTTTCGTTTTGAAAAAAATGAATTTAGTCGCTCCTCAAGTTTTCTTTTTAATCTTTTCATTTATTTAGATAGAAAAAAGATGGTTTTTTATTTTGAATGTTATGCTATACATAACCTCATTCAGTACACTTGAAGATGTGTCTTTTCACTCATTTCTGTTATTATGTGGCACTTCTTTTTTTCTATTCTGGCAACTATTTATAATAAAATTCGATAGATTTTGTTCCATAAATTACATGAAAAATGAATACTCTTAACTTCTTGATGTCACTATTCAATTCTGGAAGAAGAACTCAGCAAATGTTTAAATTATTTAGAAATAGACGGAATAACAATAGAAGCTGGATTTGGTTTTCTTTACTAGGATTAGGAACATTTTTTAGTGTAGTAGCAACACGTAATTTAAATATGATGAAACCTATTCAACGTTTGTTCCAAGGTGTTCAAAATACGACAAAAACATTTATTCCATCCAAAGTAAATTTGGCAAATATAGAGTTTTCTGATGAAATTACGCCTAACAGTCAAAAGAAACAAGGTAATCAAAACCAATAACTATCGTGAATAATAAAAACTCACCTTTTAGCCACAAGTATTTATAATATAAAAAAAGGAGCATAGCAGCTCCTTTTTTTATATTGAATCTCGTATTGATACTAAAAAAGTATCTTTAATAGTTTTTCTGATTACATAATTCTGTGACGAATGATTAAAAAAATGGATATTTTTTAATACCCTCAGCCCCAGCAGCTGCATCCAACAATAATTAATAAAATAAATAACACAACTAATAACGCAAAACCTCCACCAAAACCACAAGAACCACCGAAACTCATATTTTCTCCTCCTTTTAGTATAAAACTAATGGGTAATGAAATTGATCGTTTATTAACAGGTTCGTATTATACAGTATGTTTCTATGTCATTTTTGAGCATGTCTTGGATAAATTTAAAAAGACACTCCTCTGAGTGCCTAAATTTTATCCCAATAACATCGAGAAAACTTACAATGGATACCAAAACCCTTTGAAAATATTGAACTTTAGGTAAATGGCCAGTACTAAAATTATAATGCCGATAACGAGCCCTAGATAATCCTCTTGTTTTGCTTTTGTTGTAAAATACCATGTTCGCTTCTCTTTTCTTCCGAATCCTCGTAAATCCATTGCATTTGAAACAGTATCGATTCGCTCTAAAGAATGAATAACAAGTGGCCAAAAGATGAGTATCCGATTTTTAATACGTGCCCAAAAACTCGCCTCTCCTCTTTCAAATGGTACACCTCTTGCTTCTTGAGCGTGCTTAATCAATTTGTATTCCGCTTGTATATTCGGTATATTAGTCCTATATGTAAAAGAAAATTAAATTATGCGTCTTCACTTCCTTTCTTCCCAATAAAAAATGACCTCTTCTATAAGAGGTCATTGGCGTATGGAGATATGATCCTCTTATCTTTCAAAAGACAATATGCCTTTTTCGGAATTAGCACCTTCCTATTTTGTATAAATAGGGGTTGCTGAGATTTCATAGGGCCGTTCCCTCCACCTCTCTGGATAAGTATTCGTTTGTAATTTGTATTATTGCATTAACACAAATGAATTTCAACATTTTTCTTACTATTTTTATTTTCATATGAAATAACCGAATAAATCATCGTATTCTTATCGGAATTACGGAATAATTGATGTAACAAAACATGTTAACGGGAGGAATTGGACATGAAAGTAATATCCTCGCTAATCTCTATTGTAAAGTCCCTGTCATAGGTGGCGTTGCTGCATGAGAAGCAACTTGCTCACTTTGAAACATTGGTAAATAAATTGTAACCGATGTTCCTACTCCTACCTCACTCATAATACTAATTCTTCCTTGATGACTTTCAATGATTTTATAACTGAGCATTAACCCAATACCCGTTCCTTTTTCTTTCGTACTATAAAAAGGTTCGCCAAGCCTTTTTATTCTTTCTTCAGGAATTCCTATGCCCTCATCTACCATATTAATAATAACTTCCTCACGCTCTGATTTTTTCACAGAAATAAAGATTGTCCCACCATCTGGCATTGCTTCAATGGAGTTTTGTAAAATATTAATAAAAACTTGTTTTAATTGATTTTCGCAGCAATCAATCATTAATTCTTTTGATTCTATATGCAGATCAATTTGAATATTTGTCATGATCGCCCTTGTGTTGATTAACGAAACAACATTTCTTAATATCGAACAAATATTTTTCTTTTCAGTTGGAATAACATCAGTCTTTGCGATCGATAAAAACTCATGAAGTATAGATTCAATTCTTTCAATTTCTGATAACATAAGACCAAAATATTTATCTTGATCTTCTTGGTTAATTTGAAATAATTGAATAAACCCTTTGATTACGGTTAATGGATTTCTAACTTCATGTGCTACCCCGGCAGCTAACTGTCCAATTGCTGCAAGTGTATCTGATTTATTCAATAACTCCTCAGTCTTTTTCCGCTCGGTAATATCTCGAACGATTATCATAATCTTATCTTGTAAGAGTGGTAAACATCTAGCTTCAAAGAAACTAACACTTCCTTTAAGTGTTAACGGATATTCAACAATAACTGTCGATTCCTTTTGTTGTACTTGATGAATTGTTTCTTGAAATTGCTGTGATACGGGTGAAGGCAAGACCTCATAAAACTTTTTCCCCATAAAAGATTCTGCAGGTACGTAAAACTTAGCTGGTGAACCGGCTTTATAATCTATAATTGTTCCATCAGCTTCAGTTAAAAAACACAAATCAGGTAATGCTTTGAAAATAAGCTCTAGCTCAGAGGTTTGCTGCTTTAATTGTTCTTCAATTCCTTTTCGATGAGTAATATCAACTCCAACTGCCCAATAACTATAACCAGGTACTGGGAACTGTTCCGAAATATTTGACCACATTATTGTTTTTATTTCTCCATTTTTGCATGTTAAATTCATTTCCCAATCTCGAAAACTTTTTCCGCAAATCGAAAATTTCTTTTGAAGTTGTCTGCGATAACTTCCATCAGGATATAGCAGTTCAAGTGCTTTGGGATTTCCAACGATTTCTTCTGCAGCATAGCCTGTTACGAGCTCACATTCACGATTCCATAATATAAAATTCCCATCTTTATCAAGAGCATCGACCAAAATGGGCATATTTTGTAAAATTGTATGTAGCTGTTCTTCTTTTTGAGAAAGTAAATGTATATTTTTTGTTTGGTTTTGAAGTTTACTCATTGCACCATCTACAATGAGATTTGAAAGCATTTCGAAGTATTTATAACAAGTACGGATGTCATTTTTAATTGCACAAACAATAAATGATCCAAGGTGTTGCTCATGTAAAAAGATAGGGATTTCAATTTTTGTAAGTTGTATATTTTCTTCTTGATTCATACCAAATGAAAAAACACATTCCATATTTTGATCAAGAAGTTGATGTGAAATGTTTGTTAATTTATAAAATTGTTCTGCCATGGTTTCTATTGTGTTCACATCAATGAGTTCCAATAGCCGCGCATTCATTCTCTTTCCACCTCTATATGTAAATTTAATACCAATTTTTACTCACGCCTCTCCATTATACGAATAATGTTCTCATAGGTATATAGCAAGAGCATAATTATTCGAAAAAATTTTATTTTTCAATTAAAAATTATTTAAAATGATATATAATCTTATATAAATATGTAATGATCTAAATATTCACAAAATATTCACAAAATATTTGAAAATCATATACAATTCTTCTAATATATTCTATATAATAAAGTGCAATAAGGCTTCTATAAATCTCATAGAATACCTTACCCCTAATAAAAAAATAAAAAAGAATCCTTGATGGATTCTTTTTTATTTTTTTACCATGACATATTGATAAAGAGCATGTGCAACTCCATGTTCTTCATTCGATAATGTTTCATAGTGACAAATCCGTTTAATTTCGTCCACTGCATTTCCCATTGCGATAGATATATGTGCCTTTTCCATCATAGAAATGTCATTTAGCCCATCACCTATTGCAACAGTATTTTCCACCGAAATGTTAAGATGTTTCGCTAAAGTATACAAACCATTCCCCTTTTGGGCATCACAATGATTAATCTCTAAATTATGCCAATACGAAGCAGTAATTGCTAGCTCTGTATTATGTTGAAAATGTTTTTTTAACTTTTGTAATTTCTCTATATTATAGGAAAATGGTAAAAGTTTATGCACATGAATCTCTTCTTCTAATATCGATTTACAACTTTCTATTATATGAAACGCTGTATGTTCAAGATACAATGCTGCGATGACTTCAAGCTCTTGCTGATCAATCTCTTTATTTGATCTTTTTATCCATTCTATTTCATGATTTACACTTTCTTCACCATACGCCGGAACGTATACACCTCGATCTGTATACAGTTGATAATACATGCGATTTTGTTCAAGATACTCAACAATTTCAAATGCTTGTGTATTTTGAATTGGGTATCGCTTCATCATTTTTTGATCCGTATAAATAAGAGCGCCGTTTTCCGCGATAATAGGACATTGTAAATCAGATTCCAGTAGTAGACGTTCAATATCTACGATAGAACGTCCTGTACAAATCGCCACCACATGCCCCTGCTCCTGACATTTCCGAATAGCTTCTGCATTTTCTTTACTAATCATTTTATTTCCTGAAAGAAGAGTTCCATCTAAATCAATTGCAATTAGTTTCATTGGTCCGTCACCACTTTCTATAAATAAACATGCTCGTATAAAGTGAAGACAAATAATCAGTGGAGCCCACTAATTATTTGTCTTCACTAATCGAGATTTTACAGGTATTTGATTCCTCCATTTCCTTCCACTGAGATTTAAGGCGGATGTCTTCCTGTTCACAAATAGCGAGATAAATACACAAATGAGGTATCGTTTCCATATTCACTTTGTCAAACATAACTTAGTTATAATTTATGAAAAGCGTTTCAGGTCAAGAAATATTTTTTAGTTCGTTAAAAAAAACTTATTAAAAAAATGAAAACTCCTACTTAGAATAGGAGCTTTCATTTTTTTAATATGCTTCATTTCTTTAAAAGGATAGGAAACCGCTTTAACGTTTGTTCATTCTCTAATATACAGTTCTTTAAATGAAAGGATGGTGAAAGCTCTAGCTTTTTAAAATTCCTAATAAACGTAGTTAATGCAACTTCAGCTTCTAAACGAGCAAGTGGTGCACCTAAACAAAAGTGAGGCCCTTTGCCAAATGTTAAATGTTTTTCATTTCCAGGTCGATGTAAATCAAAGCAATCTGCTTGTGGAAATTTATTTTCATCTAAGTTGGCAGCACTTATCCACGTAACAAGCATTTGTCCTTTTTTCATTTTCGGTCCAAATATTGTTGTATCTTCCGTTATAGTACGGGCTAATGTAACAGGGAAACGATAACGTAGTACCTCTTCTATCGCTTTAGAAATCAGCTCTGGACTTTCACTTAATTCTTTGTATACCTTAGGTGTATCTACTAAAAAGCAATAAAAGCTATTAATAATAAGGTTTGTAGTGGTTTCATTCCCTGCGGCTAAAAGTCCTAATGAAAATGTAACAATTTCCTCATCAGTCAATCTTTCTCCCTCATACTCTGCTCTGATCAGGTCTGAAATAATATCTTCTTTCAAATGGTATCGTTTCTCTTGAACAATCGGGAGAAGATAAGATTTAAATTCATGTAACGCAACTTCTTTCTGCTTATCTAAATCGCTAAATTTCTCTTTACTATATGGCATAAATAAAATATCTGACCACATCTTAATTTTTTTTCTATCTGTTGTTGGAACACCTAATAAATCAGAAATAACGGTTACAGGTAGAATTGCAGCAAACTGCTCTACAATATCAATTTCATCATAATTATTCATATCTTTCACAAGTTCATTTGCAATTGCTTGTATCTGTGGCTTCCACTGCTGAAGACTTCTTGGAGTAAATGCCTTTGAAACAATTGAGCGAACATTGCGATGCTCTGGAGGATCAGAAGAGTTTAAATTTACTCTTGTTTCTAAAGGCGGGACGGAAAATTGACGACGATCTCTTTTGCTTGAAAATAGGCGATAATCAGATAAAACACGGTTCACATCATCATATAAAAAAACATTCCATACATCCTGCTCCGCATCATAATAGACCGGATGATTTTCCCTCATATGCTTATACCACTCATAAGGGTTCCACAGCTCTTCTTTTGTTTTGAGCTTTGAAATTTCATGAACCAAAATTACATTTTCAGGCGAATTCATAGTTCTTTCCTCCCTTTTCTTTTAAAATAAAAAGTAATAGGTAGGCAGTTCAAAGATGTATAGACTAACATATGTTATTTTAACATATATAAAGGAGATATTTACGGATAAAAACTTGAGAAAAAAATTAGGGGGATACATATGTATGTTGATATTTTACTACTCGCAGAATTAACTTCTGGACCGAAGTATGGTTATGAAATAAAGAAAAATATTCAAAATCGTCTTGGAGAAAATTTTGAATTGAATCATAACATGCTCTATCCAGCTCTTCGTCGTTTTGAAGATATGGGAGCAATTACAAAAAAGATCCATCAACAAATAGGTAAACCAAACCGTAACATTTATGCATTAACTCCTACAGGTGAAGAAATCTTTTATGAAATGATGCGAGAGTTTCCAGAGAAACTAGCTGCTAATGATACTGAATTTCTTGTGCGTGTTGCACTGTTTGAGAAACTGGATTACGAAGCTCGAAAAGAAGTTTTAACGACTCGTCAAAATGTGCTATACAAACAATTAGCCTCCATTCAATCTTTAGCTGAGACATCACTTTTTATTTCTGAGGTCATACAGTATGGTAAATCACGTATTGAACATGAGCTAGCTTGGATTACCTCTCTCATGAAAAAAATATAAAAAATGACAAAAAATAAAACACAGTGAATGAAAATGAAATTTATTATCAATACTATAATTAATAAAAGGGCAACCAGCTGCGGTTACCCTTTATCATTTAGGCTTCAGGAATGAAGGTTTTGCAATCCGTTTCTTCCGTTGTAGATGCTTTGTTACCTTTATGGCTCACTACATAAATTGCATCTGCGTTACATTTGTTTCCGTTATCCCAATATTTACAGTTGTTTACTTCACATAAAACATCTTGTGCCATAAGTATCACACCTCCTTATTCTTTTATCATTAACAAATTTGAGAGGTATGATACATTTTGTTATGACTTATGGTGTGATGGTGGTTTTGTTTATAAAATTGATAAAATGAATGAAAAAAGAAGGACTCATCTTTAATCATGGAGCCCTCTTTTTTGTATATTTTTCACACTTAAGCGCCTGATAATTTTTTCAACGCTTCCATATCCCCACTTACAATCGTATTAATATTTTCAGAAATAATTTTTATATCCAAGTTCCACCACTTTATTTCTAATAGTCCATATATGATTTCGTCTGAAAATCTCTTTTTAATTTCAACGGCAGGATTGCCACCGACAATTGTATACGGCAGAATGTCTTTGGTGACAACAGATTTAGCAGCAATAATTGCTCCGTCTCCTATCTTCACTCCAGGCATAATCGTCGCATCCATACCAATCCATACGTCATTTCCAATAACCGTATCTCCTTTAAATGGTAAATCAGAAAGTTCTGGTGTGAATCTTTCCCAGCCATGACCGAAAATATTAAATGGGTAGACTGAGAATCCATCCATTCTGTGGTTTGCTCCATTCATAATAAATGTAACACCAGGTGCTACGCAACAAAATTCCCCTATAATCAATCGATCTCCCAAAATTTCATATTGGTATAGAACTTGCTCTTCAAATGTCTCCCCATTTTTCGAATCATAATAAGAATAATCCCCAACAATAATATTTGGCTTTGTTATTGTATTTTTAATGAAATGAACACTCTTATTTCCTTCAATCGGATATTGCACATTTGGATTAGGATTCATGTTGGACAGCACCACCTTCATTTGAAGTTCCTACTACTGGTTTTAAATTATATATTGGTAAAATAAATAGTAAACCAATAATAAATAGTAGTGCTGTTCCTTCATACATCGTACTAAGGGAAAATACTTCTTTTAATGAGCCGGCAATACTCATCGTTAATACCATGGAACCTGTAAATAATGGGCTCAAAATCCCATTTACACGCCCAATAAAATCTGTATCCGAATTTTGAATAATAAGCGTGTTAATTCCAATTTGGATACAAGGAAGAGCTAGCCCACTGAAAAACTGAGCAATGAGTGTAATCCATAAATTTGTAGAAAATCCGATGATACCAATACCAACAGCCTGTGCAAACATGCCTAAAATTAACATCTTTTGCGGAGCAACATTTTTGGCAAATACCATTGCTAAAGCGCCTCCAATAATCATTCCAGCCCCATTTACAGTGAGTAGCCATTGTAAGCTTTCTTTTGATAAACCTAATTGTTCCGTTACGATAAAAATTCCTAGTGGTTGAATCAGACCAATTCCTAATCCTGCTGCCATAAAACAAATTCCGAGTAATGTTAGTGTTTTCTTTGCCCTTACATATTTAATTCCATCTACCATTTCTTGTAATAAGCTAACTTTTTTCTTTTCTTCTTGTTCTTCAATATCTTTTGGTAGAAATAGCAAGACTAAAGCCGCAAGCAAGAAAGCAATACCTGTTACAATAATGGAAGTGTAAATTCCGAAGGCTTGAAATATAAACGTTCCAAGTATAGGGCCTAATACCATAAAAATCGCAAAAATTGTTTGATACAAAGACATGGCCAATTGTACTTCTTCCGTGGAAAGATGTTGCTTAAACAATTTCATACCTGATGGCTGTGAAAATTGTGAAAGAATTGCAGAGATAAGTGTAACGAAAAATACTACCTTCCAAGTACCAAACATAAGTGTAAACAATACTGCAAATACTGATAACGAACTTAAGGCTTCACACCAAATCATCGTCCTTTTTGGTTTCCACCTATCCGCAAATGTTCCTCCTATGAAGGAAAAGATAAAAATTGGCGCGAATTCCGCAACTGAAATCATTGAAATGGCAAACGCATCACCATTCGTCATTTCCATTACATACAGCAGTACCGCAAAATTTCGGACCCAAATTCCTATCTGGAGAAATAATGCTGAAGCAAGAATTGCTTGCACAAATCGATTTTTTAATACTGTAGATACACTACTCGTTTGCTTTATTTCTGCGTTCATTGACATAAAAAATCCCCCTATTCTACATTCTGAACAGGAGGCAGCACAATCATATTATAAAAGACAGTCTATTCGCAGCGCGAAAATACATCCCTTTTACATATAAAAATGTACACACTAATCCTATTCAGAAGAATATTTCGTTTTATAACGAAGATTTCTTGAAAAATAGAATTAGTAGATCATTGGGATGTCTTCACCCTTTCGTTTCGATTTAAAATTGCACATACATACTCTATGTGAACAATTTAAAATGTATGCATGTCTCAAATACCTATTCTAGAAAGACAATGGTAATTCCTCTAAAGAACGCATTAAATAATTACCTTGCCATTTCACTTTTTCTCGCTCCCTTTTTATTTGGATGTTTGGCATACGGTTTAGCAATGTAGAAATTGCAATTTTGGCCTCTAAACGAGCAAGCGGTGCTCCTAAACAAAAATGACTTCCCTGTCCAAATGCAATGTGATGGTTATTTTTTCTCGTAATATCAAAAACATCTGGATTCACAAAGACATTCCCATCACGATTTGCTGAGGCTAATGAAATGATAACCATATCTCCTTTTTTAATTTCTTGATCATGAATCATAAAAGGTTCAGCTGCCCAGCGCGCTGTCGTAACTTCAACAGGTGAATAAAAGCGTAATCCTTCTTCAATCGCTGAATCAATAAGCTCTGGCTTTTCTTTTAATAATTGCAGTTGATCTGGATGCTCTAACAATGCTAGAACTGTATTCGTAATGAGATTCACAGTTGTTTCATGTCCAGCTACAATAAGCAACATAATCATTGAATAAAGCTCTGGTGCACTTAATTTACTTCCTTCGCTTTCCGCCTGAATTAATCCACTAACTAAGTCTTCTTTCGGCTCTTTCCTTTTTACATCCACTAAATATTGAAGATATGTAATAAACTCGGATAATTTTTCTTCATTTTCCTTTATTTCCTCTGGTGTTTCAGGGGAAGCAATTACCGCATGAGACCATATTCTAAATTTTTCTTGATCATCTTTTGGAACGCCAAGCATTTCACTAATTACATTGATTGATAATGGAAAGGCGTAGTCATTAACAAGATTTAGGGAATGCTTATATTCTACATGGTCTAATAAAGTATCTGCGATATTCTGAATACGTTCATCTAATTGTAAAATCATTTTAGGAGTAAAAGCCTTTTGAACTAGTGCCCTTAAACGACTATGATCAGGAGGATCTGAATTCAACATATGTTTTGTTAAATGATCACCGTTTTCAAGAGAAAAGAATGGTTTCAAGTCTTCTTGAGAAAATACATTCTCTAGATTTTTCTTCAAACGAGAATCTTTTAAAAGTGGCAAAGCATCTTCATATCTTGTAATAAGCCATTCTGTACCCAGTTCACTTTTATTTACGAACAAAATAGGTTGTAATTTACGTGATTCCTTATAAATTTCATAAGCACCTTCTTTAAAACCTGCAGAGGCTAACTGAATACCATCTTCTATTTTGAAGCCAACTTTGTTTTTAAAAGACATTGCATTCCCTCACTCTCATCTATTTGTGAAAAGCAATTTAACATATGAATTATAACTTATAAAGAGAGGGAAGATTGTAAATATTTCGTTATAATCTTACTTTGTATATTGAAAAACAATTTAATAAAAAAACAAGCAATAAGAAGAGATCTTCCTCTTATCGCTTGTTTTATCACTAAGCAAAACACATGAAATTACTAATTTGTTGGTATCGATAACTCACTTTTCGGCGCCGCCCAGCTTGCCATGTGTAGCCTGACACGCCATTTCGTCTGACTTCCGTTGGAAAAAACCATAAATCCCTCCCAAATGGACCTGGGCGATGTAAACGTAAGTAGCCCCATCTTCCTAAACAATTACACATCCATGATTTTATATTACTGCTTTGCGCAGGAGCAGCGAATGTTGATGGTACAGAAGGAGCTTGTGATGGTGGTGGTGATGTGGGGGCATCTTCTGCATCATCGGGTCGATATTCCTCAAGTTCCACATCCCTCATTTCATCAGATGTTTCATAACCAGAAATTTGTGGGTTATAGTATGCTGTTTGATTATAATCTACATATGGAAAATACGTTGGTTGATTATACATAAAAAACTCACCTCTTATAATTTATTACTTTATCCAATCATATGTTGTATCGCTTTTAGATGTAGCTTATTTATGTAGCCCAAAATAAAGCGGAGATATTTAAGTGTTCAATCAACCAATCTTCTCATCTTGAAGGAAAAAAGATGTCAAACTCTATCTCTTAAATCAAAGAAGTCGAAATGAGTTTTGATTAAACTTTTTATAAAACGCAGAGATTATTTAAAAAAGGATTTATTTTAACTAAACTATATCCAAAGGTCTATGATACAAAAAACTGGAGGAAAGCCAATATACATTAGAAAGAAAATCCCATTTAAAAATATAAATTCTAGTTTACAAAGGTGATTAATAGTTTAAGTTTTTCAAGTATTGTACTATGATATATTTAATTTCATTATTTAAGTTAAGCAAGAGTATGGGGCATTGTCCCTTACTCTACTATACATTCTAGAGAACATCTGACTTAAGGAGTTGTTATAATGGCACGTGTTTTATTTATTAATGGTGGATCAGAAGGACATATCAATCCAACAATTGGAGTTGTACAAGAGCTTATTTCGCGTGGAGAAGAGGTAGTATACTTTTCGATAGAAGCTTTTCGAGAGCGTATTGAAAAGACGGGAGCCAATGTACGAACATTTGACGATCAAAAATTTTTAAGAGCCTTTATCTCAGGTGGAAGAAATTATTTATCCGAAAGAATCAATGGTCTTTTACATACGGCGGATATCATTATACCTAGCGTTCTTGAACAGATTCAGGGAGAACATTTTGATTACATCATTCACGATTCTATGTTTGGTTGTGGACGTTTACTTTCCCAAATTCTAAAGCTCCCTGCAATTAATTCGTGCACATCTTTTGCGCAGACTGAAAGATCATTTGAAAGAATGTTAGAACAACTTTCGCAAAATATCCCAACAGAAATTGCAAAAAGGATAAATAATGATTTTCAAATCCTAACAACAAAAATTAAAGAAAAATATGGTGTTGAAATCACTTCTCCTTATGAAGTTTTTTGTAATCCTGCACTACTTACAATTGTTTATACAACTAGGGAGTTTCAACCTTTTGGAGAAGTATTTGACCAAACATACAAATTTGTAGGGCCATCCATCTCTACACAATCAACAAAAGAAAACTTTGACTTTACTACAATCAAAGGAAAAAGCCCCATTTACATTTCACTAGGTACGGTTTTTAATCAGGCAATTGATTTCTATAAGCTTTGTTTTAAGGCATTTGAGAATACTGACCACACTGTTGTTATGTCTATTGGGGAAAAAACTCAAATATCTGATTTAGGAGAGATTCCTAAAAACTTCATTGTGAAAAATTATGTCCCACAAACTGAGGTACTTAAATACACTAAATTATTTATCACACATGGCGGAATGAACAGTACCAATGAAGGTCTCTATTACGGGATTCCACTAATTGTAATCCCACAAAGCGCGGATCAGCCGGTAATTGCTCAACAAGTTGCGAATCTTGGAAGCGGCATTACATTACAAATGCAAGAGTTGACTGCAAATCAACTAAGTGAAACTGTAGATCATGTGTTAAGAGATTCATCTTTCCATAAAGCTGTTGCTGATATTAAAGGGTCCTTTCAAAAATCAGGCGGGTATCAGCAAGCTGTTGATGAGATTTTTAAATTTAAACGTCAATACGATATCTAATATAAAAACTTCTGTATGCAAAAAAAGTGCCTATGTGACATGACATAAGCACTTTTTTGCTATTAATTAACTAGTATAAATTACTTATTCTACATTCGAAACAACATCTAATGTTTGTCACTTTTTTAACCGAACACTATAATAGCGCATCGCTTTCAAACTCCCTTTCATTTCGAATACCCCTTGCCCAATTAACGTACGCAAACGATATTCAAGAAAAACATCGCCAACTGACTGTTCTATCTGACCAAGAACCTCTCCAATGAGTCTCGCTGATTTATAAAATTGTTCTTCTGCTCTTTCTTTCTCCAGATTCTTTGCACATTCAATAATGAAAGTATCGAAATAATCATCATGTACAGATTGAACTTGGTTATCATTCCAAATTCGTAATAAATCCGTAGTTTCAGATAGTAATTCCCATTCTTGTTCAAAACCTGTCCGTTCTTCTTCAGTTAGTACTGCTCCTTTTTCGTACTTCTCATAAATAACTGCTAGTTTCTCTGATGTTAACTCACCTGTCCCTCGAATCTCATAAATTTCATTCTCTTTTTGAAACAATCTTCTATGAGCTTCTGATGTATTAATGATTCGAATATTTTTCTTATCTTTTAAGTAAACAAGTGCAAAACAGAGTCCAACATGTTCATGGGCGTTATTCGCGCTCCAAATCGTAATTGGCATATCGTTTGGAATAGACTGTAGTTCTTCTAATGATTGAATAAACTGTGATAAATACTCTTCTTCAAAATATAAATCTTCTAAATTTAAGTTTTTAGATAACCATTGCTGCCTCAATTGTTGTCCTTCATTTGTATCCAACTGATTGATTGGACCAATCGAAAAGAATTCTGAGAATGAAACGACATACTCTTGTCTTAATCGTTCTTTACTTAACATGTGCTTTAAAGAACCCGCACTGGATTCGTCAAAAGTAATATGAACATGTGTGCTTTCTGTTATTTCTTTTTTATACGGCGTAGGATTTATCAATTGTTTAGGGATACTCGTTAAATATGTTATCAAATCCTCGTTATAATCTTTTTTCAACAAGTCTAGTTGTATAAGTATACTTTGAAGTAAATGTTTTGCTTCGTCTTCTTGCATATCATTAACGACTTTTTTTATTTTCTCTATTTTTTCTATCATCTAATTCCCTCTATTCACAAAATAATGTACTTTATAGTGTAGCATATAATAAGATTTCATCTAATAATTGCTAAGAAAAATGAAAAAGATAAAAAAACACATAGTGGAATAAATAGTAGTGTATCCATTTTAGCAAAATATGTATCTTTTTTTCTTTTAAATATCCCCAAATAATTGAATTCTCCAACCACCCTTAATCCAAATACAAACATACAAATCCAAGAGCCAAAATGAACGATGACACGTGGGATAAAAGAGGAGATAAAGTTTGCCTGTAACAACAAAAGTAACGCCGCTATACATAGTAATAGCGCAACTAATAATGTCATACCCGTTCCAGGAGTAAAAGTTTTTTCTCCTGCCTCAGTTGGAATCGCTGCATTTATTCCCCACTTTCCGCCAAATGCCCAGTAAACATGCAATATACTAATACACATTAAAAAACATGCTGATATAGCGATGATAATAAGCAATATTAACACCTCCATCAATGTATTCTCTTCACCACTTAAGAATATTAAATAAAATAATACTTAGCAACCTATTTTGAAGCCGTACAATAAAGTGAAACTTTAATCAGAGGGGGATGAAGCACCCTCTGATTATTAGTTGAACCAATCGGGCTTTTACTGGATAATTGTAATTATGCTAAATTCACGTGAAAGAAACAAAGTGAAAAAAACATAGGGAAAAGCGATTTTCTGCCCAAAACTGAACGGAAAATCGCTTTTAAAATTCTTCGACATACGTTTATGAATGTGAAAACGTATGTTTTTAGTGTTTTTCCTAATAAGATAGACTCATTATTCTTTCCTTTGAAATATTTCTCATTAACATTCTTTTTGTAGTATATGTTTATTTTCGATTATTCATTTCAAACACTTGTTGTACATCTTTATCACCACGCCCAGATAAATTCACAATAATACTTTGGTCGTTTCGTAAAGTTGCTGCTAATTTTATAGCATACGCCACTGCATGAGAACTTTCCAATGCAGGAATAATCCCTTCAACACGAGATAACTTATGAAAAGCTTCTAATGCTTCATTATCATTAATTGCTACATATTCTGCGCGTTCAGTTTCTTTATAATAACTATGCTCTGGTCCAACACCTTGGTAGTCCAGTCCTGCTGCAATGGAGTGTGCCTCTGCAATTTCTCCATTTTCGCCTTTCATCATATAACACTTAAATCCGTGGATGATACCAGGCTCTCCTGCTGTAAGAGGTGCTGCATGCATACCAGTTTCAATCCCTTTGCCACCTGGTTCAACACCTACCATTTTTACTTCTTTATCATTATAAAATGGCGCAAATAATCCAATTGCATTACTCCCTCCGCCTACACAAGCAACCAAATAGTCAGGTAGACGTTGTTCCTTTTCAATATGTTGCGCTCTTGCTTCTCTTCCAATTACAGCTTGGAAATGACGAACAATCGTCGGGTACGGATGTGGTCCCAGTGCAGAACCTAATAAATAAAATGTACTTTCATAGTTTTGAGCGTAATCTTCAAGTGCCGCATCTACTGCTTCTTTAAGAGTACGTCCCCCTTCTTGAACAGCAATTACCTTCGCTCCTAATAGTTCCATACGAAATACATTTAATTGTTGACGTTCTGTATCCATCCCTCCCATATAAATCGTACAATCTATTCCGAACATAGCACATGCAGTAGCTGTAGCAACTCCATGCTGTCCCGCTCCAGTTTCTGCAACGATGCGTTTTACTCCCATTCTCTTTGCGAGTAAAATTTGTCCTAATACATTGTTAATTTTATGGGCTCCTGTATGATTAAGATCTTCTCTTTTTAAATAGATTTTTGCACCACCAATTTCTTCACTCAAACGCTCCGCATAATACAGTGGATTTGGCCGCCCTACATATTCCTTGAGATAGTATTCATATTCTTTTATAAACTCTAGGTCATCTTTGTATTGATTAAATGCATTCTCCAAGTGAAGTAAAGCCTCTTGGAGTTGTTCTGGCACAAAACTACCCCCAAATTCTCCAAAATATCCATTTTCCGCTTGTAATAAATTCATATTAATTCCTCCCTTTGTTTTTTATTGTTGAATAATAAAAAGCGTGTGAGCGCAAAAAGCCCTCTACATGCATGAAGCATGTAGAGGGCGATATATACGATTATACCGTGGTGCCACCTCTTTTGATTCTTTGTCACATAGACTCAGAACCCTCTCGTTTTTGGATACGGAATAATAAATTCGATATCCTCATCCTTGTAACGGCGGAACCCGGGTCGCATACTCCTAGCGTTTCAGCAGACCTCTCCTAAGCCCATTCGGCATAACCTATCGTACTGGATCGCACCAACCCCAGCTCTCTGTAACGCATCAATTAAACATACTCTTCTTAGTCAACGATTTTTGATTATTGAAATTTAACTATGATATTATAGAAGTATCTTTGTTTTGTCAATAATAATTGATAGAAAATTCATTCTTTCTGAATAAGTTAATCAATTTATTTAACCCTATCATAGCGGTTTTAAATAATTAATATATTTATTCAACAACAGCAAAAAAAGCAATACCCTTTCGTCGTACAAAAGGGTATTGCTTTTTTAAATATTTATCTAGGAATATCCTCTATGCATTATAACGATTTTTTCTTCGTTCCATTCTTGTTTGACCTTGCGTTGTTTCTATTTCATGATGTTGATGCTCTGTTTGCGTTGTATGGTACATTGGTACTCTTTCTTCACGATTTGGTTCATACTTACGTGTTTCTTTTGAGTTAGAAGATCTTTTACTGAACTTTGGCATCTTCACTTTCAATCTTGGTAAACTCGGAATACGAATTTTAAAATTCGGTTTGATTCGTTTCTTTTTTTGTTTGAATAGATTGGTTTTTTCTTGTTTTTCATTGTTGCTACCACGCTTTAGCATGTTGGCAAGCAACCCACCAAATATAAATCCGACTACTAGTAAGAGTAGATACAATCGTTCTGAAGTCAATAAGTTTATAATACGTCCAAGAACAGCTAATGATTGGGATTGTTTCATATCCCATAATAAACCACCCCATAATGCCAATAGTCCTAAAGTAATTGCATAGGTACGAAATCGGAGTATAAGTGGAATCACGGCAACACATGCAGCGATTTTTGCGTTTGCGAGTAAAGAACCAGTTGTTACGTATTGATTCCAAATCGCCAGCAAAAACGTAATAAATATAGTGTAAGCGAGCCAACTACATATTCGTGAATACATTCGTTTTGCATAATAGCTTCCAAAACTCGTGAAAAACAACAGCCCTCCTACATAAAATGACAATTCAAGAGGAATTTGTTTCATAATACCTGCAATTGGGAACAGGAAGCTGAGTACCATTAAAAGCACATCAAGTTTCTTCAAAACTCTCATCCCTTTCAGTTTTCTATCTTTCTTCTATATAACAAAGTGAATATTTTTATTTTTCAGTATATTATTCACTTCCACCAAATTATAGCGTACATGCATGCAAATAATAACATTCCTAAAAAATATCTTAATCCTACTAGTGCCAAAAAGTAAACAAAAAAGAAAAGGTATAATTGACAATAGGGATCTAAATTTATATAAAGAAATGACAAATCCCGCTATTTGTAAATTAACGGGATTTTTAAATTATCTTATTATTACTTCTGTTCGTTCTTTACATAGTATCCATTCATTAAATAAAAGCACAACATGATTGTTATTATATTCCACAAGGACTCAGTATAATTATGCAACCAAAAATATCTTATAACCCCTATCCCATTTATAATCACAGGAACTATAAATAAAGTCATTGTCCACTTATTTAGTTTCCCTTTTACAACAATTACAGCCAGGCCCACCATAAAAAATATATCGCCAAAACTGTTTATTGCCTTCCACCATTCTTTAAGATATATCCCACTTCCAACAACTACTATGTATGTTGCAATGAGAAACGGTATTATTTGTAGCAAAATTTTTTGTCTAGACATTAATTTCTTTCCTTTTCTTTATATTAAAAACACTCTATAAAACATTATATTATAAAATAAAGTATTCTTCTTAATTATTAATTGGATTTATAAGATTAATTAATAACTAACATCAGTATCACCACTCTTTTTCATTTGTTTTATCTATTTTTCACTCTCCTTCCACCAAATAATGCGTTTGTTAAAAATATTTATATTTTTTTATAATTCATTCACATCCATCATGCTGCATTTCTCATAATTATAAATAGCCTTCATTCCCCTTGAATCCTTGCCCTAACCTAACAGGGGTTCTTGTCATTGTTTTCATATCTTCAAGAATGTGATGGACAAGAGATCCGCGGCTTGAAAATACCATTTTAATATGATTGTCCTTTCACTCATCACGCAGTTATTTTACACATATAGAATGTATTATTTCTCATTCACTCCCAAAGCCCCACGCGCCATCTCCATATGTGCCTCTTCCTTTGTCTGTAGTGCAAACAATCCAATCATGACCGGATAAGCGGCGCCAAGTTCGATAATGTGTTCAAGCATTCTCGGCCACACTTTCCCTCCTGCTTTTTCATATTCGTTTAACAATACTTTTAAATTATCCTCTCCAACAATTGTGAGATACAGAGTGAAGTCAGTAGCTGGATCCGTCACTTTCGCTTCTGTCCAATCTAGAAGACCCGTTACTTTGGTATTTTCATCAACTAAAATATGCGGCGGATGTAAGTCGCCATGAACAAATGCAGAGTGCTTCGGCCAATACGATTCATCCGCAAGCCATGTTTGCCAACGCTCCCATAGTTCATCTGAAACACCAAGTTGTGATTTTATTTGATGCATTCTATCTATTAACAATTGCTTTGCTTCAGTAGGTTGAAGAACTTCAAGTCCATGTTTAGTAGCCTCATTATGATCAATCGAATGCAAGGCGACAAGTGACTCTGCTAAAGATCGAACAAATGTTATAGATGGTGGATTATTTTGAATGTGCCACACGTAATTTTGTATTTCTAAATCAATCACTGCTGCAGGGTTACCTTTTACTAACGGATAAGCAATTAATTCTGGTGTGTTGATTTTCCAATTTGGTACTGCAACAGGTAAATATTTTTGAACAAGCTCAAGTATTTTCCCTTCTAATACCCCTCTTTCAATGACGTCTGGTCTTCTTGGTTTCCGAAGAACCCATGAAACGCCCTTCTCATCAGTAGCAAATACAACTTGAAAGTCCATTCCTGACTCATTTAATTCAGCGCTTTCTTTATTCAATTGTAAACCATTCTTTTCAGCGCTTTTTAAAATTTCTTCTATACATTTCTGTTTATTTGCATTTGTCATTGATAAACACTCCTTTGAATTTCTTCATATAAGCACAAAAACCACAGGCTGATTGCCTATGGTTAGAGTAAACGGAATATACTATAACAAATAAAACGAAAAGACCTTTTGAATGGTCTTTTTTCAGCTTTTCTTAACCATTTCGGATTTTCATATTTCGTACCATTAGATAATATGGCAAAGTCCTTCAAGCCCACATCAATACCTACTCTTGTATCAAGTTTTGGAAATGAGTGTTCGTTTTCCTCTACTAAAACAGAAGCAAAATATTTGTTGGTTGGTGTTTGGGAAATTGTCACAGACTTAATCAAGCCAGAAAATTGTCTATGTTGCTTCATGCGTACGAGTGTCTTTAATTTGGGTAGTTTGATATAGCCGTTCTCCATGTAGACTGTTCCCTTTTGATTATTCATTGTATAACTACGGTAATTGTCCTTTTTACTTTTGAACTTAGGAAATCCAACAGATTTATCACGAAAAAAATTAGCGTATGCTTTATTTAGATTCATTTGTGCATTAGCCAATGCAAGGCTATCCACTTCTTTTAGAAATAGGAATTCAGCTTTATACTGTGCAGGGGTAGGATACTTGATGGACTTATCAATGGTCTTTTGGGATTCTTGATAAGAATGGATTCTGTCAGCAAGCATCTTGTTATATACAAAACGTACACATCCAAATGTTTTTGCGAAAAACAACCGTTGCTCTTCGTTGGGATAGATACGATATTTGTATGCTTTCAACATTGTCCACACCTACTTTCTGCCTTGTTTTTCAATATACTGTTTGACTGTTTCAATTGAAGCACCACCAGTTGTAATCAAACAAAAGCTTCTTGACCAAAACAGTTCTTTCCAAAGTTTCTGACGAACAATAGGGAAATTACGTTTTATCAAGCGAGAACTGGCACTTTTATACGCATTTGGAAATTTTGACAATTCACTATTAGGATGTGCTTTGAACATTACATGTACATGGTCTTTGTCATGATCCCAGTCTTCAAGTGTAATGTTATATGACTGTCCTATTCTCACAAAAATGTCTTTTGCATAATTAGATATGTCATCATCAAATACTTGTCTGCGGTATTTTACTACCAGTACAAGATGATAATGCAGAAGAAAAACTGAATGTTTATTACTATCTAATTTCATTGTGTTATCAACCTATCTATGTGTATAGACTAATTTTAACGAATTATCAGATAATTATAAGCACTTTGGCTTACGCCAATCGAAAATTTATCTCCCACTTATCGTTGAGCTACGCCCTTCACACGATTGAAGCGAGAGAATTCTTTTCGGAAACCTAGTTAAATGATACTGTTCCTATTTTTATTTCGATCTTCCTTGTACCCAAGTAGCAATATCATTTATAACATACTCAGGGATATTGGCAGGACTATAATATTCATCCGGTTTACTTAATTCCCCATCTCCTTCTGTAAAGAAGTGATTTAACTTTGGATAAAGTCGATAATCTACGTTATCTCGCCCTTTTAATTGTTCTTTCCAAAGAGGAATTTCGATTTTTGATTGAACTTGATAGTCTCTTTCTCCTTGAATAATAAGAAGCGGTGTCTTTTGTTCTTTAGATATTTCTGCTGCCTTAATTTTACGAATAGAATCCCAAAATACAGGTGATCCTAAATAAAAATCTTTTGGAGGATTCTGACTAGAGAAGTTAGGGTCATTTAATAATTCAAATTGTGCTTTGTAAAATTTATATTCTTCAGGTTTCATTCTACCGATAGAATACAAGTAATCAAATTGATCTAAAACAACATCTTGGATTGTACGAGCTGGTCCTCCCATCACAATTGCTCCAGCGATATTTTGATTTTGGTCTTTTTCAATCATTTCCGGAACCATCATTCCACCTTGGCTATGACCAAGGATATAAATTTGACTCTTGTCTATCATAGATTCATTTTGAAGAAAACGAGTCGCAAGAAGTGCATCGTCCGTTGTCTCTTTATCGACTGTATAAAAAGGGCTTAATTGTGTTTTCAAGCCATGTTCATACGTTCGTTTATTATAACGAAGAACAGCAATTCCTTTCGAAGCAAGACCTTCAGCTAGATCACGAAATGGTTTTAAAGCAAACGCAGTTTCATCCCGATCGCTTGCTCCAGATCCTTGAACAAGAATGATCGCTGGGAAAGGACCCTTTCCCTTTGGAACAGACAATGTTCCTGGTAATGGAAACGCGCCACTTCCGACTACTACTTCTTTTTCAATAAATGATTCAGGCTTACTATATGATGGACGTTCTGCAACAGGACTAAACGACATACTAAATTGAAAATCATCTATTTTTCCAGATGGATCTAATTTAATTAGTAAAGGCACAGTAAATTGTTCAAAAACTAATCCAATCTCTACATTTGTATGAACGGAATTTGTCTCTTTTTGTTTTACCTCTCCAATTCCAATAAAGGAACCTGCTTGTAATTGTACTGGGAGTCCCTTCCAATAACTCTCCAGCCATTTTTCAGATACTATCTTCTGTAAAGATCGAGAAGTTAAATCAAATGCAGATTTATAATTTTCAGCATGCATATCACGGATAAATGTAAGAGTAGTAGATATAACAGGATTTTCATCATCAACATTGTCTATTTCTTTTATATTTGTGTTTGTTTCCTTTAATGTCGAAATAAATTGGTAGTTGAACGGATTATTATATGTATTGGGATAAAAACTTGTTTTCAATACATCCGTATTCCTCCCCTCGTACAAACTTGAAGAACTCGCAAAAATTTTAGGTGAAATTACTTCCTCCGCGTATGAAACAGAAGGAATACTTATCGCACAAATTGCGCTAACGAGTAGTAACTTATTCCCTATTCGTTTTCTCGTTCTCATATCTTTTTGGCCCCTTTCAAATTTAAATTTTTATAATTTCAGTACAACATTCCAAGTATGGTAAGATAAATAAAAAGTGCAAAAGAGATTAATAACCTTCTTTACAATTACATTTCCCCTTAACAAGTTAAAAAGGGAATTATAAACAAACTTCAATAAAAATTACCTTCTCCCTTTTTTTATTGTGTAAATTTTTTATAATAGTTAAGTAACTAATGACTGAAGTTAATTTTTCTAAAATGTAGAGATATTATTTTTGTACAAAAAAATGACTAAACTAAGTTAGTCATTTTCTATACTCTTCATTTTCATGTATGATGAGAGCCATATCTTTCCCTTATAAAGTGGAACTTTAATCAACCCTCACCAATCGGGCTTTTACGGGCAGTTGATCCCCCACCTAGCTTCCTCGTTTCTCTCTGAATCTTGAGGAGGTGGGTGGCTTACTTACTGCCTGTTAATGCGGGATAAACTTACATCTTCTACTTGTTTTTCTGCTGGCCATTTTTCTAATGTGTAAGCCATCTCCCAAAATGAATATTCATATTGACTGCTAATGATAAAATGCTGTTTCATTCGCTTACGATCAGCTTCTGTTACTGTTTCCGCAATGGCATCTAATCTAGCAATTTGCTCCTCTACTAAAGTACGGAACCAGTCAGAGCCGTATGCGGAAATCCATTCTTGGTAAATTGGTTCTTCAGGTTTACATTCTTTCAAACGTTCACCAATTTCATAATAAAGCCAGTAACAAGGTAAAATTGCTGCAATAATATCCCCGATATGTCCTTCATATGCAGCACGATACATATGTGATGTATACGCATAAGCGGTTGGAGCAGGAACAAATGATTCTTTTTCTTCCTTAGTAATTCCTAATTTTTTTGCAAAATTCTCATGTAACGATAATTCAGCTTGATATGTATTCTGTGCATGGTGTGCCATACGAGCTGTCGTTTCTAACTCAATAGCTTTTGCTGCTCCTAACGATTGGACTCTTGCAAAATGACTTAAATAATATGAATCTTGCATAACGTAATAGCGGAAACTAGCTAAATCTAATGTTCCATTTCCTAATTTTTTCACAAAAGGATGGTTAAAACTTGCTTCCCAAATTGAATTAACTTCTTTGCGTAACAACTGTGAAAATGACATTATAGGCCCTCCAATAAACGTTTTGATAGTAAAAAATGAAACAAGTTTCTTAACGAATCGCTCATTAACGACTAGACTACTGGGATCTACTTCAAATAGGTGCGGTGCGCAAAATAAAAAAGCTTTCTTTACACACACGTAAAGAAAGCAGGCTGGACATCATCAATATTTTAAAAATATTGATGATGTCACTTCCACTTCCCTACGCTGGTATTACTCAGATCAGGTCCTAAGGGTCTCAAAAAAAATCCTTTGATCTCAGCCTATAAAAGGCCCCCCTAGCGGATAGATATTAACTATTTAGTTTGATATTTATCATAACATAATTCATATAGCTGTAAAATATTATTTGATAGTTCAAACTTCATAAAATATAATTTTTACAAAATACTATTTATCCATTCCTACTAACTGTTCAATTTGCTCTTTAACATTTGAATCACAAACACCACCGTGATAACAAATTATCCTCTCAATATCAAACTCTAAAAATCTTCTAAGTGATTCTGTAGCTGTTTCCATATCTGGTGTCGTATGTGGAACTGGCCCTTTTAGTTTTCCTTCAACACATACCATCGCGTCACCTGCAATTAATGTCTTATATTTTTCACTATATAAACTAATATGCCCCGGAGTATGTCCTGGTGTATGAATCACTTCAATGCCTCCGAGAAATGGAAGTCTTTGTCCATCTTCTAATGTTTGATTTACTTTTGCTGTTGGAGGATTTTTATATAGGGCTTGCACAACATCTGGAAGTGCCGCCCATTTTTCTTCACTCATTTTATTTGGATCTCCTTTAATAAGGGGTAACTGTCCTTCAATATAAGGTTTGTCTAATTCATGGGCGTACACTTCAATAGAATGATTTGCCTTCTGCTGTATTTCAGGAAGACTTCCAATATGGTCTATATCTTGATGAGTTAAAATAACTGCTTGTAATTGTTCAAAAGGCACACCAATACCAATCATTGCATCGCAAATCCCTTCTAATTGACCTGGCATACCAGTATCGACTAATAGAGCTTCTTTTTTATCCCAAAGTAATGTTGGATTTAATTCAAATCCTTGAATTTTCAATTTCAAAACCGCTAGACCGTTTTCTATTTTCATATTACACGTCCCCCTCGATACATAAATTAGTGAAGTTATTTCTCTTACTAAAATGTATCACCCTAAGGGATTCTCGTCAAATGTTAAAATTTAAATTATAACACAAAAATATTTATTTGTCAAGTTAATTATTATCTTTTTCATTTTAATTGAAGACTATATTTTTTCATCATACATCTTTTCGATACAAATTAATTAAATCTTTCAAAGCCGCTGCTGCTGCTCCTCTTGGGCTTGAAGCTCCTCCGGCTGAAGTAACTTTCCCCATCGTATCAGTATGAAAAGTGATTCCTTTTTCTGTTCCATTTACATGAGCCAATGGATGCCCTTTCTCTATTTCACGCGGGCATACTTCAAGTTTAAGATTTCCTGAATGATCTTTATATGCCGCTCCAATTAGTTTTAGAGATTTACCTTGTTCTTTCGCTTTCTCTATATCTTGTTTTGTAACACTCTCTATCCCATTTACGTTTATGTAATCAAGGGAGTATTCTGACTGAAATAAACTATTCGCTAACAATAATAGTTTACAGGCACTGTCCATTCCACTTACATCTAATGAGGGATTTGTTTCAGCTATCCCTTTGTGCTGCGCTTGATGCAATGCTTCCTGGAATGTTACATCTTCTTCATACATTTTTGTAAGAATATAATTTGTTGTTCCATTTAAAATACCTTCTATACTTTCAATTTGACATCCTGCTAAACTGAATTGTCCAATATCTAATGTAGGGAGTGCCGCAGCAGTTGCGCCGCTATAACAAATACGTACGTTTGCGAGTTTTGCTTTTTCTTTTATTTCTTTCCATGCGTTAACAAGTGCTCCTTTCGAAATAGCTACTACATCCATATTGTTTTCAATCGCTGTTTCAATGTATGTTCTTCCTGGTTCACCAGTTTGAAGATTAGTTGGTGTCGATTCAATTAATACAGTACCAAAAGGAAACTTTTCACTTTTATCAAGTGGATAGTGTTTGGTATACTTCTCTAATACATAGGAACCAGTACCATAAGTTAATAATTCTTTAATATGTAAACCTTTGTCATTATAAAGATTGACTGTACTCCCAATAATTCCAGTAAAAGCAAGTTCGATGCCGTACATCTCTTTTATATATGAAGCTTTCTCAAATACCAATCTTACAAACTCTTTTCCAACAGTTCCATATCCAGATATCACCACGTTAACTCTCATACCATCACCTCGGGCTATCATGCTATTTTAATATTAACTCCATTATACTCCGAAGGCACGATTCGATTCACGAAGTAAAAACTCCCTCAGAAGAATTTGAGGGAGTTTTTCCATTTCAATATAAATATGATCCAGTTATTCTGGTAAATTAGATAAATTTTTAGCGATATTTCGGTAAAAAGCATTAATATCAGAAAAACCTAATGAGTCCGAAACGCTTAGTCCTACCATATCAAGGTGATCCCAATTTTGTTTTGTCTCAATATGATTCCATTTTCCACGCTCTGGTGTACCGCTATTATTTATAACCACATCAGTAGACGGTCCTACCATAGAATTCGTATTTACTACACCGTCATTTTGCCACCAAGATGAATCAATAAATGGTCGACTTTGTTCATACCTTGCGTATGATCCTAAGAAAATCGCATTCCCCATTAATGTTTTATTCATTGTAATGTGCGGGAAATGAAGCCCTGTTATAGAGGTTGCCTGTGTTGCATGTCCGCTGTAAGAGAAATAATATACATCTGGTTGCGCTTTTACCCAGTCATTTAATTCCTTCGCTCCATCTGTACTTAAATCCCATTGACTTATATCTTTCGTATCCTTCAAAATGGAACTATTTAAGACACGGTTTGAATATTGATAAAATGACTCCCCAGCTTTCTTTTTAATTCCCCATTGATCCAATTTAAAGTCGTATAGTGATAGATTGCTATTTTCTCCAATTCCAGCAGTTGCAACGAGTAATTGCTTTACAGCAGGCAAGAGTAAACTTCCATCTGCAAGGGTTGTCCCGTTGTGAGGTGTTGCCAATGTCGTTACACTATGAACATATGACTTTCCGCCTTGGAACAATGGAGACATTTTTACATCTACATGCTGTTTTGCATACTCCCTCTCTTCTTGATTTCCTTCTTTTAATATTTGAACAAGTGTACGTATCGTTTGACCACCCATACTATGTCCTACTAAATGAACCTTATTTGTCTCACTCCAATTTTGGACAAACCCTGTATATGTTCTCCCATATCGATCATGCCCATGTTTCTCAGCATGAGCCGCTCCATAATCTACTGTTCCCCCATTAATTTCAGCATATAACTCACAAGCACGATCCCAGTTACTTGATAACGGTCCAACAGCAGCGGTATGTACACTGTATCCATCTCTCTTTAAATTCTCTTGAATATCATGTACACCCCCCCAATACTTTACGCCCAATAATTCATCTCTTCCCCACCCTGTAAAGCCATGTACCAAAATAATAGGATTGTTATTTTTCTTTCCTTCCTCTGCGTGCGTTGGCACCGGAAGTATTACACTCGAAGCGATAAAACATAAAATCAATAATCCACACAATAACCTTTTCATTTTCCGTCCCCTTTTCTTTTTCTCTCCCTGATAAAAACGTTTTCAATTTCACCTCCTTTTTATGTAATAGAAAAAAGATCCACAAAGATATACCAACGCAATTAGCAATGGCTATATAGTGTGGATCTCCAATTCTCTATCACAATTATTAACTTAAAGATACTGTAAACTATCTTATCTGAATTGTCTATCAATTATGAAGTATTACATAGTTGATAAAGTTTTGTTGACAACTCCCTTTTCCTTTTAACCTTCATCCTCAAAAGTAACAAATTTGACCGATATTAATTTATGAAAATCTTTGACTTGCCTTTTTATCTTTAAATATTCAGTTATTAATGTATTGTCTGTCGACATTTTAGGCCTTTCGTAACCCAATAATTTTTTGAAGTGAATAATCTGTAACTTTGTTTCATCCGCTTTTATCTTTCTATATACATCCTTTTTCGCAACAATAAGATACCTTTGAGACTTATAATCACGGGAATTTCCAATCCAAGCATCGCTGTCATATGAAACAGGAATTTCTTTACTGTTTAAATCGATACTTGTAATATGTTTTTCCTCTTCATGCGCAAATAATAGCGAAGCCCCTTTTGGGATTTCCGGTAATTTTTTTATAGAAGTATAACCGTAGCGATTATTCATATCATTCTTCCGCAAAATTCGATCTTTTATCATAGCTCGCGCTGTAGATTCATCTATAATAAGCACTTTATTTTCACCAAAAATCCCCGTTTTCACTTCAAATACTTCTTTTTCTTCTATATTTTCTTTGTAACGTTCAAAAATAGGTAAAGTAAATTGTTCGTCCCCAATCATTATCATCCCGTTCGCAGGCCGTTTATTTTCTTCAGAGGAAGAACAGGCACTTAGGCTTGTGACAATCAGGACAATTAATATAAAAAAAGATATTATTTTTCTCATTATGACTCCTTTCATTGTCTAAATTAATTTTCAGGTATACTCATTATGGTTATCTTCTATTTACCTTTGATACAATCAAACCTTAATAATCTTATTTTACTGATCCATAGTCCTATAAAGTTTTTGTAGGTAACGCCAACGAGTCATAAAGAAATACAAGATTTGTATACATACAAATGAAATTAAGATGATAATTGAACTATTTAAAATAGAAAAATCCACTAATTGTTGCAGTGCGATATATGCGACTGCAGTATGAATTACCGCAACAACAATTGGTAAAAAGAACATGATTAACAACTGTCTTGTTACAACACCTTTTAGTTCTCGTTTACTTAATCCCATCTTTGAAATCATTTTATATTGTTGTTGATCCCGGTCTAAATCTGTATATAAACGGAAATAAATAAAGCTCGCTGCAAATGTAAAAAAGACAATTCCCACTAAAACACTTGCCATAAGTAACAATCCGTTTGTTTGTTTCGCTTGTAACCACTGCAATGTTAAAGCTTCGAAATAAAAACTACGCTCTCCACTCTCTCTACCCAGTATGTTATTTAATTGATGTGAAATTTCCTTTGTTCTCATCCAATCATCTACAACAAATCCGTAAATACGCTCTTTAGACATCGTGATATCCTCACGAGCAATGAATGGAACTTTATCATATACTTGGTCTTGCACTGCAATTAAAGTATTTCCTACTTCATGTGGTAAAACCAAATTCTGTACAGCTTTTTTCACATGAAATGTTTTCATCCAATCCCCATGAATCACTTCAATTTCTTTTTTAAATTCTCCATCTTTAAACTCTTGTTTTTGTGCTATCCATCCTGGGACTAACAAAATCTCATCTTCTCTACCAAGCTTTTCCGTTTGGTAGCCAAGAGCTTTCGCAAGATCATTGTATTCACTTAATTTCATAACAGTAACATTGCTTTCCGTATATTTAGTAGAGGCAGAGCCCATTCGATAAGGAATATTTGCCTCATTAAGAGATTTCTTAATTACAGAAAGATGCTCATTTTCCATCTTATTTTCTTCAAAACTCATATACGTAAACGTATACGGATTGGTCATTCTTGACAGTTCTTTATTTCCAAGTGCAGCGGTAGTTCCAATTGCGGTGAACGCGACTGCCGAAATAATAGACACTATAAAAAACATCGTTGCATTATCTTTCATTCGATATATTAGCTCTGAAAGCGTCAATATATTTGTTTTCTTTAAAAATAAAGATTCTCGTTTTTTGGCAGCTTGCAACAGAAAAACACTGCATTGCGTATACAGAAAATAAGTACCGATTATAACCAATAACACACCTAATCCTAATAACGGAAAAGAGATAATTCTTCTAAAGTTAATATAAAGTACGATTCCATATCCAGAACTGATACTAACAAATGATAGAAGCGATAAAATAATAGAAGATTTCGGTTCAGGTTTTGGTTTTTCCTCTGCTTGAATGAGTTCCACAAGCTCTGTTACTTTTATCATTTTAAAAGTAAACAGTGATACAATTAAAAATAAGAAAAGAAATGTAATAACAGTTAATAGTACTGCTTGAGTTGGAATATAGAAAGGTAATCCATTGTTAATCATTAAAAGACTTGCACTAATGAGTAGTACTAATTTTGAAAATATAAGGCCGATCATAATGCCTATAAAGATTGAACAAAATCCAATTAACATATTTTCAATGAGCACTAACTTCTTTAACTGCCTCATCGACATTCCTTGCATCATTAAAATACCAAATTCTTTTTTACGTGTTTTTAAAAACGAGCTTACTGAATATAAGATAAAGAAAAATGAAAAAATAAAAATCAAACCTTGTGAAATTCTAAACCCGATTGTACCAAGTTCACTTATTGTTTCACTTGTAGATTTTAACTCCCCCGTTAAATTAGGATGAAATAACAAAAGTGCATACGTAAAGAAAATCATGATAGAAAATGTACTGCTTAAAAAATGAGCGGCATATGTCCGTTTATTACGAAAAACATTATTAAACGCGAATTGACGAAAAGTCATGCCTTTTCCCTCCTAACAACGAGAGAACATCCATAATCTTTTGGTAAAAAGCTTGTCTACTTTCACCACAGTAAATTTCATTATACAATTCACCGTCTTTAATGAAAATAACGCGACTACAATAACTTGCGGCATATGGATCATGAGTAACAAGCATCATAGTTGCACGTTCTTTCTTATTCAGTTCTTCTAACATACCCATCACATCATTCGAAGACTTAGAATCTAAGTTTCCCGTAGGTTCATCCGCTAATAACAATTGTGGCTTATGAATGATTGCACGAGCAATCGCGGTTCGTTGTGCTTGACCACCTGAAATTTCATATGTTCTTTTATGCAAAATATCCAGAATGCCTAACTTTTCTGTAACTTCTTCCACCCGCTTATTCATTTCCTTTACAGCCACTCCATCTAACGTCATTGGCAACACAATATTTTCTTTTACGGTAAGCGTACTGAGAAGATTAAATGACTGAAAAACAAATCCTAATTGTTGACGACGAAATAATGCTAATTTTTCAGATGATAACTGAAAAGGATTCGTTCCATTTATTAAAATTTCACCTGATGTTGGTGAATCAATCGTCGATACCATATTTAACAATGTTGTTTTTCCACTACCAGACGGACCCATAATACCAACGAACTCACCCTCTTGAATAGATAAATCAATATCAGTAAGAGCTTTATAAGGAACTTTCCCCTTATATACTTTACTAATCCCTTTCGCCTGCAATATTTCCATACCACATTCTCCTTTCATTTATTCTGCTTAGTTTAAAGTGTAAAGGAGTTATCTTACATCTCATATTGATTCGTCTTTCATTTACCTTACAACTTTGTAAGATTTCTAAAAAAAGCTGATGAAAAAGTCTATTTCATCAGCTTTTTATGAGATATAGAAAATAATTCGTACAGTTGTACCTTTTCCAACTTCAGAATGTATTTCTACTTTATGTCCTAAATGTTTCACAATTTCATATACGAGATATAATCCCATCCCAGTAGACTCTTTAAAATCTCTACCATTTTCTCCTGTAAAGAAAGGTTGAAACACACGTGGCATATCTTGTTTTGGTATACCTACTCCAAAATCCCTCACTTCTAAGATGGCGGTCTTGTCTACATTATATGCTTTCATTATAATTTTTTCTCTACTACCGGCTGAATACTTAATTGCGTTAGATAGAATTTGACCAACTAAAAATTGGAGCCATTTCACATCACTTTCTACCATAATGTCTTTTTCAATCTTAACTTCTGGATATACAAAATTCCGGATAAAAAAGCGCTTATGTTCATGTATTACTTCATTTACTAACTTGTATAATTGCACTCTTTCTACGTAGAAATCTTGTGTGAAAGTTTCTAGACGTGCCACATATAGAGCCATTTCTAATCCCTTTTTTAATTTATCTGCTTCTTCACCGATACTCTCTAATCTAGGATCAACTTCATCTTGTGTAATCAATTCAATAACAGATAGAGGTGTTTTCATTTGATGAATCCATTGATTCATAAAGGTTAAATGCTCTTCATTTTTACGTTCCTGCACTTGTAACTGATTCTGATAGTGACGATATTGGACTTCTAATAACTCATGTAGCGCGGTAGATAGGACTGCAAAATCTGATTTTTGTACAGATTCATCTAAGGATTGCATCGGATTTGCCAATCTTTCATAAAAAGACTTATGGGTAAAATAGCGATATAGTAAATACGCAAGCAAAAAACATAACCCTAAAAACATTGCGTAAAGCGCAGTTGTCATATGGTGATAGCCATCAAACCAATAAACAAGAAAAATAGCGATGAATTGAAAAATTGTAAAGCATAGAAGTGGAATATGCTCACGTATAAATAGTTTTATCATTATTCTCCACCGATTTCCCATGTTATATGTAATCGATAACCGACACTACGAATGGTTTCAATTGCACCTTGAATACCTAATGCTTGCAACTTTTTCCTAACACGTGTTGTATTAACACTTAGTGTATTATCATCAACATATGATTCACTATCCCAAAGTTTGTTCAACAACACTTCTCTACTTACAACGCGCGGATAATTTTTCATTAACATTTCTAACAAAATCGCTTCATTTCTTGTTACATCAATTTCTTGATTACGTAATTGTAATACTAAGCGCTCTGGAAACAAAGTAAGCCCTTGTTGTTCAATCATTCGTTCTTCTATTTTGGGTGCATAGTCTCCATATGCACGCCTTAGTTGACTACGAATTTTCGCCATTACAACTTCATAATGAAACGGTTTTGGAATATAATCATCCCCACCATTTTCTAATGCCATCACTTGATCCATTGTTCCTTCACGCGCTGAAATAAATAAAATTGGACACGTTGAAATAGCGCGGATTTGCCTGCACCAATAATATCCATCGAAACTTGGTAAATTAATATCTAGTAGCACTAAGTCTGGTTCTTGTGAAAAAATATCTAATACACGTTGAAAATCAACAATAACAATCGCTTGATATCCGTATTTCCCGATATAGGAATATAATAATTCTGCAATTTTAGGATCATCTTCCACAATCATAATTTTAACCATGTTTTCATTCCTTTCTTATAATCTCTACGTAAGCATATACTACCATATTTTTTCTTACTTATTTTTAAGAATTCATTGCATGACTATTTAAATACTTCATTTCTTCGCCTATATGACAGCTGTCATCTCCTTTAACTGACACTTATGCATACAAAAAATTCCTTTTTAAAGATACAATAATGACAAAATTATAAGAAAAGAGGAAAATAATGAGAAACAACAACAAAAGAATTCGTTTGCTTGATATATTAAGGGGCTTTGCTGTATTAGGAACACTTGGAAAAAATATTTGGATTTTTGCATATCTAGGGGATATTTCTTATATTTTTACATTCGATCATGCAATTTGGTGGACGTCACTTAATGATTTTATCCGGCTGGTCGTTTTATTTTTAGTAAACGGAAAGCTTCTCGGTTTATTAACAATCATGTTTGGTGTGGGACTTGAATTGAAATATAAACAATCTTTACGAAAAGGAAATACGTGGCCTGGCGTCTACCTATGGACTTCTTTTATACTTTTATTGGAAGGTTTCATTCATTTCACCCTTGTTATGGAATATGATATTTTAATGAGCTATGGGATAACCGCAATTATTGTCGCTTTTATTATTAAACGTGGTGACAAATGGATTAATCGATCTATGAAAATATTAGCCTTGTAAAACGATACAAGAAAGGCGGCAGTAAAATGATTCGTATTGTAATTGCTGAGGATCAAAAAATGCTTCGCGGAGCCCCCGTTTCTCTATTAAAATTAGAAGATGACATTGAAGTAATTGCAGAAGTTTCAAATGGGCTAGATGCCTGGAACATTATTACAAAACAACAACCCGATGTGTGTCTTCTCGATATTGAGATCCCCGACATCACTGGACTGGAAATTACAAAAAAATTAAGAGCTATGGGACATCCCGGCAAAATAATGATTGTTACAACTTTTGCTCGTCCTGGATACTTACAAAAAGCAATGGATGCAAAAGTAGAAGCATATTTACTAAAAGACGAACCGATTGACTTTCTTATTGAGGCCATTCGTAAAGTAATGAACGGAGGACGTGTGGTTAGTACAGACTTAGCTGCTACGCTGTTTTTAAAAGAAAATAACCCACTAACTGACCGTGAAGCAGAAATACTCTGTATGGTTAAAAACGGGATGACAACGAGAGAAATCGGTAAAACATTGTATTTAACAAACGGAACTGTTAGAAATTATTTATCATCTGCCATTCAAAAACTTGAAGCTGAATCAAGATTTCAAGCCATTCGTATCGCTGATGAAAAAGGATGGATATAAAACTTGAATTTCCCATATCAAAAAATTCAGTATTTTTGAAGTCTGTTTTTCCCATAGAGCAAGTACTATAATCAAATGAAAATTATATGAAAGAAATGAGTTAACTAATGAAACAGCAAAAGCAATATTGGAACGAGGTTGCACATGAAAAACAATTTACAACTCCCTTTCGTAAAGTTTCACTTTATCTCCGCCTTCCTCAAAGCATACTTGTAAAAGCACCACACTCATTTTCTGACATAACCTTTACTATAACACCTCTACAAAGGAGGAACTAATATGGGTCTCATTCCTTATAATGAAAGCGATGTTGATTTATTAGCACGTTTAATTCGTGCTGAGGCTGAAGGTGAAGGTAGACAAGGCGAACAGCTTGTCGGCTGCGTTGTAGTAAACCGTGTTTTTTGTGACTGCTTAGACTTTAAACAAATACGTACCGTAAGTGATGCGGTATATCAAACTCCAGGTGGATTTGAAGCTGTACAATACGGATATTTTTATCAACGTGCTCGTGACTCAGAAAAAGAAATTGCAAGACGTGTGTTACAAGGTGAATGGCGCTGGCCAGCAAGATGGTCCCTTTGGTATTTCCGGCCGACTGGTGCTTGTCCACCGGAATGGTATAATCAACCATTTGCAGGGCAATTTAAAAGCCATTGTTTTTATGAACCAATCGGGGATGAATGCCCGAAAATGTATACGCGATAATAACTTTATAAAATTCACCACATTCTATTAGTTACATCCTTAAGAATTCAAGGACGCGCATATACAAGTCCTTGAATTCTTAGTTATACTATTAATCACCTCAAACACAGCTTGATAATATAATTTGTGTTTGAGGTAGTATTCTATTCTACTTAGTTACAAAAATCCAATAAGGACACTATTTTCTCGGCACCTATTACAGATATAAGTAACGGTATCCGCGGACCACTTGGCTGATTGATAACAAGTCTATAAATGATTCTAAAAAGTAATTTTTGATTCTCTTTCATTATCTTTTTACTTTCATTATGACAAATTTCATATATCCGTTCCATTATCTTTGGACTATCCGCATTTGTAGGAACTATTTCACAAACTTCTAAAATCCACTTTTTCTGTACCTCTTCCAATGTTTCGTAAAACTCCCAATTCTTTTCTTTATTTACTTCAATCATTTTTTGCGGTTGTAAATTTCGAATCCAGTATTCCACACGATTACTTATTTTCATAATGTCAATCAAGCTATAATCTGCATCCACTTTCGCTAATATCTCTTGTAAAATATGAGTATCAAAGTTCACTAATGGCAAGACGCCTGCTACTTGATTAAATTTTGGTAAGCTGACATTTTCATCACTAACACTAACGCCGGAAAGCCTAATTACATCACGCAACTCTTCATTATTTAACTTATTATTTTGATAACCTTCTTTATATCTTTCATACTCAGTATAATTCCGAATCACATCCTCATCCATACCAATATGAAATGCTGCATTTGGTTTATATTTTGAAAACATAAATAGAATGACTTCTGGCAAATACACATTTAATAATTCACTTGGAGTAATGATATTCCCAGCAGAACTTGACATTTTTTGATTATTACCTTTTATGCCAATGAAATCATAGGCAACATAATTCGGTGCCTCATAATGAAAAATTTTACTAGCTATCTCCTTTGAAACATTATAACTACCTGTTTCGGCTGAATGATCTCTCCCACCCGGTTCAAAAATCACATCTTCTATCATCCATCTCATCGGCCAATCAATTTTCCAATTTAATTTCATGTGACTCGTTTGTATTACTGATAATACATTGTGACTCCCACATTCACACTCATATCGGATTGTTTCCGATGTTTCATCAAAATTTGTTATTTTTGTTGAATCTTTCCCGCATTGCTCACAATATAGCGTAATTGGATAAAAAGCCTCCAGCTCTTCTTCAAACGGTTCACTCGTTTTGAATTTCATTAATACGTCGTAGATTTCTTTTCTTCTTTTTAATGCTTGAAGTATATGTTGATTATATCTCCCAGTTTTATATTCTTCATGTTGATAAATAAACTCCACATCAATACCAAGAGTTTCTAATGATTTTTCAAATTCTTTTTCAAAATGCTCTGCATACGATTTATGGCAACCATATGGATCTGGAATATCACAATATGGCATACCAATATATTTCTCAAATGATGAATCAACGTTTTTTGGAACCTTTCTAAATCGGTCGTAGTCATCCCATGAAAATATAAATCGTGTCTTTTTCCCTAAATCTTGAAGTGCTCTTACAACAAAATAGGTCGTTATTATTTCTCGAAAATTACCTATATGAACAGACCCCGAAGGACTAATTCCGGATGCACATACAAACGTCTCTTTATTTGGATGTTTTTGAATAAGTTCATGCGCGATTTGATATGCCCAGTGCATATAATTCACCTCTTATTAATTTTTTATTTACTCATCCACTTCCTTTTCAAAACAAAAAAACTCTCGTCCTCAAGATTATTCATCTTGAGGACGAGAGTTGTTCACTTCGTGGTACCACCTCAGTTTATTAATATGTCACCATATTAATCTCTTCAGGTACGGCAATCATTTGCTTATACCCTATCTCTATAACGGGAGAACCCGTCGCATTATCCCTAAACAAGTTAGTTCCATGCACAGCTCCAAGTCTTTTTTCATTAAGGTTTTTACCCCTCCTTCTCAGCTACCGGAGTTCTCTGTATGCAATCATTCTTAACTACTCTTCTCTTCATTGCCATTTTTGTTATAAGTTATTTTCCATATAATAATTTATAATGTTATTGTTGTCAAATTTTTCCGAACTAAAAGGTTTGCTACTACTTCCATCGAATATATAGGTTAGCTTTATAGAAAGGAGAAAAATACATTGTTAGGAAAATTAGAATTAGTTATCGATGCTAAAGCAAACTTAGGAGAAGGCCCTTGCTGGGATGAACAGAAATACCTACTATACTGGGTTGATATTCTAGAAAAAAAGCTATTTATATATAATCCTATTACAAATATAAATCGTGAAATTTCATTAGACCAACAAATTGGATCTGTCGTTCCAGATGCATCCGGCAGAGTTATATTAGCAATGGAGTGTGATTTCTATTCTCTTGATCTTGAAACAGAGGAATTAAAACTTATTCATAATCCGGAGTCTCACCTGCCAGAAAATCGCTTTAACGACGGAAAGTGCGATCCCGCTGATCGCTTTTGGGCTGGCACTACCGATTTATATGGAGTCAGTGCAGCTGGTTCTTTATATTTCTTGGATACTGATTTTAGTGTAAAAAAACAATTAGAACATGTAAATACGTCCAATGGTTTAGCCTGGTCACCCGACCAGAAGTATCTTTATTTCATTGACACACCTACTAAAAAAGTCACTCGTTTTGATTATGATATACACACTGGAACAATTAGTAACCCAATAGATATCATTATTATTCCTAATAGTGAAGGATTACCTGATGGAATGACAATTGATGAGGAAGGCTGTTTGTGGATTGCACATTGGGGCGGTGCTAAAATCACAAGATGGAATCCAATGACTGGCGAAAAAATTCTAACAGTTCCTGTTCCGGCACTCAATGTAACTTCCTGTACATTTGGAGGACCTGACTTAACAGAATTATATATTACTACTGCCAGAACACGAACGAACCAAGATCAATTGGAAGTTTATCCATATGCTGGTGGCGTATTCCGAATAAAAACACAGGTTAAAGGGTGTCCAACTTATCAGTTTAACAGTACTTCAACAGAAGTCCCCTTCCTCAAGCACGTGTAGGGCATAGCCCAGGTGATAAGGAGGGGGCATTCACTCATAAGAAATCGCAGGCAAAAAAATGAATCGAATAGAGTACATTAGATAAGGAAAAAAAGTATCATGACTTTTGTTATGAAGAATCGCTTTCAAAATTCTCCCTCCTTATTTTTTTATTTTAATAAACATCCATTTACCTTCAAAATATTCCGTACTTTCGGTTTGGATTTCGCATTATTAATGGGCAAAAAAAAGCCTACCACTTAATCATATTTACAGTGGTAGGCTTTAGATATACTTTTATATGTTTTAAAAGAAGGGACAATCTATTTGATCAATAAATTCCCAAGGTTTATTTTCTACACATTCGGCGGGTCCTTTCTGTTCCATCGACACTTTTCTAAGAGGATTTACTTCAATTTTAAACATAGAAGTAGGTTCAATATACATGGAAAAAACATGGCTGCTAGGTAAAGTTTTAGATACATCAATATCGCCTACTTGTTTAAACAATTGCTGGGCACCGTATAAAAAAAATTTTGTTTCATCAGATTGCTTATTAATCCATGCGATCATTTCAGAAGATACAGATTTATTTAAATAGATTTTTACCCGATCACCACGCTTATACCGCTTACGCCCCATACTCACACCAACTAACTAATTGTTAAATTTGTAAATCCCAATTCTTTTTGTTTATGTTCTCTATACCGTGGGGAACATGTGTAAACTAATAATCCACGTGCATTTGTAAATAGAGGGTTATCTACAAATATTACATTTTTTAAACGACCTTTTTGTTTTAAAATAAGTTGCAAACTGTTTTTAATGATGACAGCGCCCCCGCCATATATAAATACATACGGATCATCTTTCATATCATCAATTTTATTAATAATATCCGTTGCAACTCGTGCAGCTAATCCTAGAAATGCTTGTTGTGACTCTTCTACTAGCATTGCATGCCTTGGGTGTTTCTCATTTAAATATATTTGATTAAACTCTGTAATACTATCTATTGTTTTTGTCGGATGCTTCCGATTCCATCTTGTAATAATCTGCAATAAAGTTTCTTTAACTCCATAGGACAATCCTTTACTTAATTGCGGTCTAAAATTCACTCCAAACGAAACAACTTCCTCAGTTGTACCCGCACCAATATCAAAAGATAATAATGTTTTATCCACAAAATCAATCTCAGTAATGGCGTCTTTTTCACTTTCAACTTTATGTTTTAAGATATTACCTTCTTCATCGTATACGATCCCCCAAGTACCAGATGCTCCTTCAGGTAAACATTTACAGAACTCAATGGATACATTTATCGTTACATCTCTTCCATTTGGATAATGAAAAATAACTTTATGATTTCCCATATAACGTTTAGCATTTTCCGCCGCTATTTCTTGCGTAATGGTTTGCATTGGAAGAGCAACTGATAAATCGTAGCGAATATTCATATGATCTAATTTCGGACTATGACGCATAGCACTAATTGCTAAACCTGATAAAATCGTTAGAACCATTAATTCATCTGTAGATTTATTAGACTTCTTCTCTACTTCTGTCCCTTTTAGCTGATCATTGATAACCTTTTGCCCAACAATGTAACGTACATTATTTAACATGAGAGATGGTGAATTTATAGTTACATCAATATGATTTTCCACTTCAGATATCGGTACATCTTCTTCATCCAATAAACCTGTCGGTTCCCCAATATATAGTGAATATATACTTGGAATATAAATCGGATTTTGGCCTTTCACCATTAATTTTAAACCGTTATTTCCAGCGTCTGCACCCGCTTTTAAAAGTATGGACATATTTACCCCCCAATTTAATCTGACATCCCTTCCAAATATATGCAAATAATAACTTTAACATTCAAACCAAATAGAAATCTTTTTCCTTTCTGTTTTTTAATATTTATTTCTAAACTGAGAAATAAATAATTAACTTTCATAAATTTATCTATTTGTGTAAAATGTATTTGACATTACTCCCTGTCATTTTTATACTATTACGTGTAAAGAGTTTTTTACACTTATAAAGAGGTGAATACGATGAATCAGAATAAGTTTATTTTCGTAGTTATTGTACTATCATTACTTGGAATACTGGCCTATAGTGCATATAAATATATGACCGAAGGAACTATTCTCGGAGGGACTATTTTTGTGTGCTCCTTAATAATTAGTTATTTAATAAATCATATGACATGGGGAGATCCAAACGGCGTGTCAGAAGAAAGTCAAGATGAAATGGGACAACAAATTACATATAAAAGTTTTAAAATTGGATATTTTGTATTAGTCGTTATTATGTTTATTTTATTGATTTGGTCAGAAGGATTTTCTACCTTATATTCGCTTGATAATATTCATAATCTCCCTTTATTTATAGCACTTTGTTCTTCATTCATTGTTATTCCACTTGTAGAATTCGTTGTTTCGAAGCGATATCAATAAAAGTATACATAATAGGAGAAGGCATTCCCTTACATAGGAATGCCTTCTCTTTCTTCTTCATATTTTTTACAGTAAGCTTTTTTGCTATAATTATTTACTTTTCTAATGATAAATATAAAACAAGCTGCCTTCCAATTGGGCCCATTCTTCTTTGACCTCTATCTTCAAATCCTACTTTTAAATACAGCTTTTGAGCAGGAATATTTTTTTCATTTACAGCTAGTACAATTTCATTTTTATTCGGAAAATAGGATGCTACAAAGTCATGTAATAAGGCTAATCCTTTTTTGGCATACCCTTTTCCTTGTTTCTCGTAATTGATAGAAAAGGCAACTAAAAGTAAAGCATTGGGATTATCTGTGTATTCTGCTACCCTCGTTCCTGATTGTAATGCAAAAATTCCTACTGGTGTATGATTCGCTAAAATAACAATAACATTTCGAGTTGTGTCTTTTTTAGCTTTTTCAAGCAAGTCACTTGGTTTTGCTGTAAATTGAATTTGTTCACTAGGTAAAATAAATGCGTCTATAATTTCTTTATATTTTTCATCATATGGAATAAGCTGAATATCTTCTGTTTGCAAATTCATTTTTATTTCCCCTTTTCTTCTAATTACTAACTTAAACCTTGCTGTGACTTAGAACGTACTTTTCCATCTAAAAAGGTAATCTCAGCAAAGGATTGTGGTGGATTTCCTTTCCAGGCAAAAGTTTGTTTATAGTTTGATGAATTTTCATTACCTTGATTTATAAGTAAATCCCCTTCAAATCCTATTAATTCTTTTACTTCGTTATATGTCATTCCTTCATTTATTTGTGAGAAAATATTCATATCAATTGTTTCTCTCTTCTTTTTTTCTGTGACAGTTGAAGAAGTTGTTGTTTGTTTCTTTATTTCTTTCTTTTTATCACACGCTGTCATACCAAAAATCACACACAGACTAAGACCACAAACTATGAGTGCGCATTTATTTTTCATCATTACAACTATCTCTGGTTTAAAAACGATACCCAAGCATATCTAAATGTAATATATCGCAGAGAAACCAGGATAAACCTCCTTCTTTGTTATGTTTTTTATTCATCATTTTCAGATAGTTTTATATAGTTTTATACACGGTGGATCTGTCGTAACTTCCTAATTATTATTAAACCATATATTCCCTTTTTGATAAACTGAATATTAATAATTAACAAAAACATCTCGCGCCATATAGCACGAGATGTTTTTGTTATCTTTTAAGATGATTATTTGATTGATCTTCTTGTTCTTTTCTTAATTCATTCTCTTCATCTTTTGGTAACTGTTTGTCGTTTTCTTTAATCGGATTCGTTTCTTTATTTTCAATCATATCATTTGGTACTTGTGGCATAACACGTCCAACAATTGCAGCAAGTTCATCAAGAATTCCTTCGCCAGCTTTTCCGTGCTTAATTTGATTCCCCATTCGCTTTAATCGTTCATACGTATCAACATCCGCTACAACAACTGCATTTGCACCATTTGGATCATGTTTTAAGCTTTCAGCGACAGAATACTTGATTGATTCTACACGAGTTCGATCCAGTTTTGCCTTTACATCAATGCCAACAACAGCATATTTTCCAATAACGACTGCGGTCGCATCTTTTACACCTGGTATACTAGAAGCTAAAGAAGCTAAATGATCTGCCACTTGTTCATTCGGTTTTGTTTTATCTTTTGTATAGCTAACATTTCGCATAGATACATTTTTTTGTTCTGGTTTTTCATGAGCATTCTCTTTTTTTCCTACACTACACCCTGTGATAGCAAAACAAATCATAAGCATATATATAAGGATTTTCATCATTTTCACCACTTTATCATTGATGTTTAATCATAAATCTTTTCGACAGCCTGCATCTTTTTCACTTTTTCTTCAGTTCCGTCATTTGCATTAATAAAAATTTGGTACGTATCTTTTCCTAATGTCCCGACAAATTCATAGCACAATACTTCTTTATGCACATCATTTACAACAACCGCCTTGCGTTCTTCCATTACTTTTACATCTGGATTGATTTTCTTTCTTGCATCAGCAGCCGTTAATTTTGCAGTTGGAATGGTGCGTTTTTGATGTGATGCTAAATATTCTTTTGCTGAAAAACCAACAATTGATCCATCATCTAAAGCAATTTTTATTTGAATTGCTTCTGGATAAATACGCACATTATTCTCATTCACAACGTACGTAAACACACCAATATTATCGTACTGTGAACTATCAAAGAGCTCCATATTGGTAAACTTATGGTCCTTTAAGAAAGTTAATCCTTTACTTCCTGCGTCATTTAAGCTAATTTTTTGTTCCTTAATTTCACGGTTATTCATTACCCATATTGGATATCCACCTTTTTCGGTAATATCCATATAAAATTCATTCTTTGTTTCAGGATCTTGAATTTTCACACTATAAAATGATTCTTTAGCACCTTTTCCGCTTTTCTCAACTTCTACTTTTTCATTGCCTTTTAAATTTAAAAATGATTTTGCTATTTTTGCCGCTTCCTCTTTTGAAATCGCTTTACCTTTTGCTTCAAAGCCGCCTTTTTTCGCCTTTTGCATGCTTGTGAAAGTTGGACCGAAATTATTTGAAGAATAAGATGTTACATTTTTCTCAACCGTCTTAAGCCCGTCAATAATCGTGTTATCCGCTGGATCTTTATTTGACGCAAGCGCAAGTTCTACATCCATCCAACGTAAATTATTTTTCAAAACGAGATGCTGTACTTTTCGAAGCTCATCTTGAATGTTGCCAGCATTTGAATATAGAGTTTGAAGCGCTTTATATTCTTGATCGTTTAAAGGTTCTTTCTCTAAATCACGAATGGCAGTGCGATAACTAAAATCACCAATATTCGCTAAAAATTCCTCGGTTTTATTAAACGGCATTAATGTTAAAGGTAGTTGTCCTACATCAGAACGAGCTTCCGATGTTAAACGCCACACATCCGCTAATGCCGGTGATAAAGATGTACGTGAATTCATTGCCAGTGTTGTTCCGATTTTATCGTGTAATAAATCAACCTCATACGCTAAATCATGAAACGCACGCTGATAGCTGTTTTCTGCTCGAATTAACACCGCATTTTTTTCTTGGTGTTCTTTATAACCCCAATACCCTGTTCCAACTACGCCGATTGTTAACAATACAATTACGATACCTCTTAACATTTCTTCACCTCCGCTCTATTTACAGAAAATATGTTTGCCGATTTTTTTAATTTGTGGTCGACTCCAAATCCATTTACTCGTTGCAGTATCTGGATTGAAATAATACAGTGCATTTCCAGTAGGATCCCAACCATTAATAGCATCTAATACAGCTTTTTTCGCCGTTTCATTTGGCGTTAAATAAATTTGTCCATCAGCAACTGCTGTAAATGCACGTGGTTCAAAAATCACTCCAGATACTGTATTCGGGAATGATGCACTTGTCACACGATTCAAAATAACTGCCGCAACTGCAACTTGCCCTAAATATGGTTCACCACGGGATTCACCATAAACTGCGTTCGCCATTAATTGAATATCATTTTGTGAATAACCATTTGGCACATTTGTACCTTTATTTTGGGCTGGCTTATTACTTTGTCCACCCGTGTTCCCTTTATTAGCAGTTGATTTCTCATACTTTGTCGCTTTTACAAGCATCTGCTTCGCCTTAGCCCCCGCTAAGCCATCTACAGGTAAACCGAACTTTTGTTGAAAATTCCTTAGTGCCCAATATGTACCCCAGCCAAATACACCATCTACTTTTCCCGTATAAAATCCGTTATATTTCAATCGGGACTGTAATTCAATAACATCCTCTCCAGAGGCACCTCTTTGAATTACTTGATTAGAAAAGGCTTGGACATTTCTCGTTTGCCCACTATTAACAAATACAGATATACCGATTAAGACAAACAAAATCAGTATTTTAAAAATAACTGTATGACGCATATGTTCCCTCCTTATTTGCAGTGATGATTTCATGGTTATGTTTTGTAAATAAAACGCTTTTATGTAAGGAAGACAAAAAAATCCAAACTTATATGATTTAGACTGCATGTACACAATAAGGAAAACGAATAAAAGGAGTTTATTATGAAGCGTATTTTTGCATGTTTCGTATTAGGAATTGTATTTGTTACAACATATTGCAATACATATACTCATTCATCAGTTGTTCACGCACAACCACCATATGCAAAATGGGGTAACTTTGCGGTAGAAAAAACGAAAGAAAACTATCCAAAAGCGCAAATTATTGATTACCTTCATATTGGAAGAAAACCGAAGACAGTAAATATAACAACTGAAAAATTTAAATTATGGCTGCGTGAAGATGGAAAGGAGTATGGTGTTTTTGTTGATGTAGAGTTTGATACAAGAACGGAGAAGTTTTTGAAAATTACATTTCAAAAAAGCAGTAGATAATGTTCAATTAACCAAGATTTTACAAGCTTTTACAGGATTTTATTTCCCCACCTATCTTCTGTTGTTTCTTTGATTCTTGACATTAGAATCTTATTGTCAGCGAATAGCGGGATTAAAAAAGAGGAAATCATCTCGATTCCCTCTTTTTTATTACTATTTAACTTTCACTTCTTGCTTAACTATACGCTCCTTCTATTTATGTATGATTAACGTTCTCTTGTAAATGATTTATAAATAATTTTAATGGTACTAACCCACGCTTTGGCATTTGACTACTCACTACTGCCACAAGTTCTAACTGTGGAACAATGATAATATATTGCCCACCATATCCCATTGCAAAGTACATACAATACGGTATGTGAAATCTTTCATTGTCTAATACCCACCAGTGATAACCATATGCTCCAACATGCTCATATGTTAAAAAAACAGCCTTACTCGATTGTTCAATCCAACTTGAGGATACAATCTTTTCTCCACTCCAGAATCCATTTTGCAAATATAATAGTCCTAGTTTTAATAAATCATCGGCCTTCATTTTCATACCAAACCCACCGACATGAATTCCTTGTGGATCTTGTTGCCACTCATATTCGGTAATTTGTAAAGGATTAAATAAATATTCCTTTGCAAACTGCTCCGTTGTTTTTCCAGTAGCAACTTGTAGTATATAACTTAACAGATGTGAAGAGCCTGAATTATAATTCATTTTTGCCCCTATCTCTTCCATTAACGGCTTCTGCAAAATATAATTTATCCAATTATCTGATTTCACGAAATCATTTGGAAATACAACTCCATTTCCAAACTCCTTCCACTCTTCACCAGTTGTCATTGTTAACAAGTGATAAATGGTTAATTCCTTCTTTTCTTTCGGTACATTGGGAAACCATTTTGCTATAGGCGTATGTATATCATTTATGTAGCCTTTATCTATTGCTATACCGATTAAAATTGATACGATACTTTTCGTGATAGAATTAATTTTATATAAATTGTGTGCGCATTCTTTTGTTTTATAATATTTTGTTGTTAACTCACCTTGTTGATATACGAGAAATGCATTCACTTTCTTTTTCATAAATTGATTTTCCAACTTGTAAAAATCCAATATGTATTCCTCCAAATGTATACTGTTCTTGTCTGTTTTTACTATTCTACTCAAATCAAATAAATATTTCTATTTCTATGTACTTTCTAAGAAAATATCCAATTTCACGTGTGGCAAACATATACTATAGATATAAGACATGGTCACTCATACTAAGTAGTTCCGTTTTCGTGGAAAAACACTTAATAACATACGAATTAGCATATCAATTAACATACGAATTGGTATGCTTTTTTCGTTGATGTAACAATATTTTCAAGGAAAACAAGTAAAAAATAACATAAAAAATAGCATACCAAATAACAGCGTGACAATAGTCATTGTCATTGTTTGAATTATGGTGTTAATTTTATTGTTACATGCTATGTTATTTCTAAACTCTTTTGAAAAAAAAGAGAAAGGTTATTGTAAATTTATGTTAAAATATATATAAAGATTGTGAGAATTTGTACTTAAACTGATGAGTCAGATTAGTTGAATAGGGATTGGTTAAGTTATTCTGTCTTTATGTTAAACTTTAGAAGTTATTCAGCAACGGTAAAAAGGGAGAGAAAGTAATGTTACAATCACTGATTTTTGATATGGATGGAACTCTATTTCAAACAGAAAAAATTCTAGAATTATCACTTGATGATACTTTTAACCATTTACGGTCACTAAATTTATGGGATACAGTAACCCCCATTGATAAATACCGTGAAATTATGGGGGTACCTTTACCAAAAGTTTGGGAAGCTTTGTTACCTAATCATTCCCATGAAGTAAGAGAACAAACGGATGCTTATTTTCTGGAAAGATTAGTTGAAAACATAAAAAGTGGGAAAGGTGCTTTATATCCTAATGTAAAGGAAGTTTTCCGTTATTTAAAAGAAAATAATTGTTCAATTTACATAGCGAGTAATGGTTTAACGGAATATTTACAAGCAATTGTGAGTTATTATAATTTGGATAATTGGGTTACTGAAACATTTAGTATTCAACAAATACAAACGCTCGATAAAGGAGATTTAGTTAAAACAATTATAAAAAAATATGACATAAAAAAGGCAGCGGTAGTTGGAGACCGTCTATCTGATATAAATGCAGCTAAAGATAATGGTTTACTTGCAATTGGATGTAATTTTGATTTTGCACAAGAAGATGAACTTGCTCAGGCTGATTTGGTAATAAATGACTTAATGGAGTTAAAAACAATATTGCCTGAAATGAAAATAGTTTACTAAACTAACGGGTGCTTTAACTGAATAAGCGAAATAATAAATCAACGCTCAGAATGATATATGTCTGGGCGTTGATTTATAATGTGAATTACCGTGTTATTAGATATCTTTTTTACACATAATTACAAAGAAAAAAAGTACACCACACTTCAATAAGTGATGTACTAGCAATTATATAATCTTTACTTTATAACTTCGTCCGCACATTCCAAAGTTCTGGGAAAAAGCGTTGATCAAGAACACGTTTTAAATAAGAAACACCAGATGATCCACCTGTTCCCATTTTATGTCCAATAATACGTTCTACTGTTTTCATATGGCGGAATCGCCACTGCTGAAGCCAATCTTCAATATCGATTAACTTTTCTGCAAGTTGATATAAATCCCAATATTTCTTCACATCACCATATACCTCTAACCATGCTGCTTCAACTGTCGCATCTTCTTCATAAGGCTGTGTAATATCACGATTTAAAACATTTGGATTGATTGGGAACCCTTCTTTTACAAGTGCCTGAATTGCAACATCATAAAGACTTGGCGAATGAAGCGCTTTATGCAAGCGAGCATGTAACTCTGGATCTTTTTCATAAATTTTTAATGCATGGGGTGTTTTATAACCAAGCGCATACTCAATCATACGGTATTGATAGGACTGAAATCCCGATGCTTGACCGAGAGAATCACGAAATTCAATATATTCAGATGGTGTAAGCGTTGCAAGAATATCCCAAGATTGAATAATTTGCGATTGAATTTTTGAAACGCGCGCAAGCATTTTAAAAGCTGGAGCCAGCCTATCATTTTGAATAGATTCAATCGCTGCGTTAAGTTCATGTAAAATGAGTTTCATCCACAGTTCACTTGCTTGGTGAATAATAATAAACAACATTTCATCATGATGATCAGATAACCTTTTTTGACTTCCTAGCAAACTATCTAATTGTAAGTACTCTCCGTATGTCATATTTTCTTTAAAATCCGTATGAATTCCCTTTTCCATAATTACTTTTTCATTTTCTTTCATAAAAATGAACACCCCTTCTATGCATCATCTGCTTGCTCTTATAGTGGTCTTATTACAGCTCGAACTGGACTCCCATCCGCATCTGTCAATGCAAGTGGCAGGGCAATCAGTTCATAATCTCCGTCTTGTACATGGTCTAATACAACATTTTCTAAAATATGAATACCATATTTAAATAATTGGTGATGCGCCGCTAATTCTTTATCATCTAGCGGATCTACAGAAGGTACATCTACCCCAATTAATCGAATGCCTTTTTCCGAAAGAAATGGTGCAATATCAGCACGTAAATACGGAATTACTTGCGGGAATTCCTGTGCATTCCCATGCGAAGAAGTCCGAAGTAATAACCTCCCTACCCCATCTAAAGGGAATTTTTCTAATTCTTTTGCGCCAATACTTTCGATACCTGATACATCTATAATTCGAGCTTTACCAACATAGACGTTAACATCTAAATCTAGTACCTTTTTTCCGTTATTATCAAAATGAAATGGCGCATCAATATGCGTACCCGTATGAATACTCATCGTTAATTTTCCAACATTAACAGATCCGCTTTGTTCTTTTGCCCATGATACTTCGTATGAAAATGGCGTATCTCCTGGCCATGTCGCAATATCATTATTTAATGGTTGTGAAATATCAATCCAATCAGATTCCTTCATCGCTTATGCCACAACCTCTCGCTTATTTTCAAACTTTTTATATTCTTCATCTTTCATGATTTTCTTCAAGATTTGCACAGATTTCCACACTTCTGCGTACGTGTTATATAAAGCAACTGGCGCAAGACGAACTCCATTTGGTGCACGGAAATCAGGAATAACTTCATTTGCTTTTAAAGCTTTACAGATACGTGCAGCTTCTGGATGCTCTAAATATATATGCCCTCCGCGTTTTTCATCTTCTAATGGATTCCCAATTGTAAATCCCATCCCCTTCAATTCATGGTTGATTAAATTTAGCATATAGCGAGTAATATGTAATGATTTTTCTCGCAATCTTTCAATGCCAGCCTCTTTGAAAATCTCAAGGGAGCCAATTAATGGCGCTGTACTTAACACGTGAGGTGTCCCAATTTGATATGCCCCGGCATGCTCAGCTGCTGTTAATGTATGTTCCATATCAAATTGCTTATCTTTTCTTGAACTAAACCAACCAGAAAGCCCTGGAAGACGATTGAAATGTTTTTTGTTTACATATAATCCAGCAACACCACCAGGTCCTGCATTTAAATATTTATAATTACACCATACTGCGAAATCAACACCCCACCCTTTAAAATCATGCGGAATTGAACCGATAGAATGGCATAAATCAAAACCAATATAGATACCACGCTTGTGCGCTTCAGCTGTTAATCGCTTCATATCAAGAATTTGTCCACTTCGATATAGCACTGCCGGCAATAAAATTAACGCAATATCATCAGTCATCGCATCAATAATATCTTCCTCTTGCAGCGTTCTACCATCCCGACTCTTCACTCGTACAAGATGTTCATCTGGATCTAGTCCTTTTAAACGAATTTGACTTTGCAGGGCATAAATATCCGATGGAAACGTTAATTCATCCGCAAGAATCTTTGTACGAATTCCTTTCGGTTCATAAAATGTTGCAATAACTTGATGAATGTTGGTTGTCGTAGAACCGGTTACAATTACTTCTTCAGATAAAGCACCAACAAGTGGAGCTGTTAACTCACCTAATCGTTCTGAAAGAAAAAACCAAGGATGTTCCCCTTCTGTCCATCCATCAATACCATACTCTTTCCATGAATTTAGCATAGTAAGTAAAGACTTTTCTGCTCTTTTCGAAAGTAATCCCAGTGAATTACCATCTAAATATATTGTATCTGCTTTCTTATAAAATTCTTTTTGAAATTCGGCAAGTTCATCACGCTTATCACACTTAATCGCATACTCATAAGATGGTTCAAATGGATCTTGATACATTCTTTCACCTTCTCTTAATTTTCTTTTTATTCTAACTAGTTGAAATATAACACTATAACTGACATGACGTCAATGATATTATGTCAGTTGACTTTTTGCATTCGCTTCTACTAGAATAAAGTTATATTTTCAGATATTTCAGTATAAAGAGGTGTTATTTTTGGAAAAAGATTTTCTTTCATCAAGACAACAACGATCAGTAGAAACGAGAAATAAATTATTAAAATCCGCCCACAATGTTTTTTTAGAAAACGGATTTCACAAAACAACAATCTCTCAAATTATTAAACACGCTGAAACTGGTTATGGTACGGCATATGTTTATTTTAAAAATAAAGACGATCTCCTCATTGTCCTTATGGAAGATGTTATGAATCGTTTTTACAAAATCGCTGAACGTTCCTTTTTTCCTAAAACAAAAAAAGAAGCCCACAGTATGATTGAGAATCAAGTGCGAGCTTTTTTACAACTAACTGAAGAAGAAAGAAATATATTACAAGTCGTTGAAGAGGCTATCGGTGCGTCAAAAGAAGTTCGACAAAAGTGGAATGACATTCGAGAACGTTTTATGAATCGAATTATGCAAGATATCACCTATTCTCAAGAAAATGGATTAGCACGAAATGAGTTAAACAAAGCAATTGTGGCACGTGGTTGGTTTTATATGAATGAGATGTTTCTGTGGGAGATTGTCCGAAATGAGATCGATGTAAATCTAGAGGAGGTTGTTTGTACATTAACAGAGCTGTATACGGCAGGCTTATATAAAAATGAATAGCACACTCTCGTCTCTATGAAGAAAGTGTGCTATTTAATCGTTTATAGAAATATTTCTTCTGGATATGGTAATGCTAGCTTTGGTCTTTCCTGTGATGAAAAGTATTGAAGTTTTAACGATTCTCCATCTATCGCTCTCAACTCTCCTCCAACTCCCTCACATTCAAACACAACAACGATATATTCCACTTGATCTCCATTTGAATATGTATGACGGAAGTCTTTCCCTCCAAAAATCCCTTTTATTTCTTTCACTTGTACTCGTAAACCTGTTTCTTCCCACACTTCGCGAACAATAGCATCTTCTGGCGTTTCACCAGGTTCAATTGCCCCGGCAGGAAGACTCCAATACTCCCCACCAGGATATTGGAACAAGATCTCTCCTAACTCATTTTTAATGATTGCGGCGACACTTGGCATGAAAATGAGACCAGAACCTACTTTTTCACGGATTTTTTTGTAGTATGTAGAAATAGACATGTTCATTCTCCTTATATATTATATTTCCTGTGTGGTTATATTATTGCAATCTACTCACAATCCCCAAAATAAACTTATACTCATTTCGCCTCTTTTTTACTCTCTTAAATCCTTCTTTAGAATCAAAAATCAAACAAGTTTTTCTAAACCAAACTCGTAAATAGCATGATTCAAAATAAATAGGTTTCACAACTCCTTTTTGCTCAAACTCTGTTCCATCTTCTCGTTCTATTTCTGTTCGAACCAACCATTTATTTCCGATTCCGGCTTCTATGTACTTCACTTACAACTCCCCTTATATGAAATACTTGCATCTCCCTTAGGAAATGTTGTTCTAAGCATTCTACTATTTCCCTGGTAAGCGCATGATTTGACAGATTCCCCTTTATTTCTCCCTTACTAAAGTTAGAGAAGGGAAAAAGTTTTATAATGCCGAATAACTCAAAAATAAGTAAATATTTTCTTTAGAGAGGTATATATGTTATGAATAATCAATTTACTACTTTATTGAGTGAAATGACTTTTTTAGAAAGACAATTTAAATTTCGGAATCCAGATGCTGTTCTCTATCATCCTGGACATTACACTGAATTAAATGAACAAATTATCACATTATTTCACGAGGAAAGCTTTAAAACCATTATGATTCCCAGTGTACATAATACATTTTTAAATGCAAATGAGTTTACCTTTCATAAAGAACTCCTAGTTCAATCAGGAATTCCTGAAGAACTCGTTATTCCAATAACAGGAGAAGCTAATACCGCTAATGATGTTATAAAAAACGCAATGCTTCTTCTATCAAAAACAACAGAAAACAAAAATATTTTATTAGCAGGTAAGACCTTTTTTATGAAAAGATTCTTGCTTATAGCGACTGCGTTTGCTACGAATGACATGACTATCGATGTTCTTCCATTACAAGATCATAGAAATCTTACGAAAGATACATGGTACTTAACGGATACCGGTAAAAAAAGGGTGTTGAATGAATATCATATGATTTCCCAATTCCTTAAACAAAATTACCTTTAAATTGTATAGGAGGAGTATTACTGCCCGTAAAAGCCCGAATGGTCGGGCTAATAATCAGTGGGGGGATGAAAAAAACCACACTGATTAAAGTTTCACTTTATCATGTTAATCATTTTAAACTAATTTCCCTTCTCTATAGAAATTATTTCATTCTACTATTTCCCCGGTAAGCGCATATTCCGACAGAACATGTATCTACATACAAAAGAAGTAGATTTTCCGAAATCTACTTCTTTACAACTGGAACCGTTGCATTCGTTTATAAAACGTACTGCTTGGGACATTAAATAACTTTGCCACAAGTGATACATTTCCCTATCATCCTATCATTATTATATGCAGGTACCTCCATCTGACCTCTAAATCCGTACTGCAATAAATCATCTCCCGTTTCTTCATTGTTGGAGATTCATTTTTAAGAGCTCGTGCGAGGAAATATAATTTTATTATAAAACTCCATAAAAGCGTTTCCAATAAAATCAGGAAGATGATACAAACATGTTAACAATTCGAATATTTTAATGAACACTTTTATATTTTCTATATATCACTAAATTTTGCGCAATAGAACTCACTGCAATAAAAACCCATAACCATTTCATCGGATGATGATTCAAAAAGAATATGATACTTCCAATAATCAAAAATACAGATGATAGCATACTAATAAATAATTTCGTTCTTAATTGCAAGCTTCTCTCCCTCCTACTTTATTATTAAGTTTTTGAACGCATAGAAATCTTTATATATAATTTTATAAAGCATTATCCATTAAATCTTCCCATAATAATAGTGTTATAGTATTTATCATCCGCAAGTCTTTTATCATTTTTTAATATTCCTTCTATTTCAAAACCAAGTCTTTCATACAATTTAATGGCTTTACCGTTCGTTTCTAAAACATTCAAAGTCATTTTTTTAATACCATTAGCGTCAGCCCAAGACATAGACTCTTTTAAAAGATTTTTCCCAATCCCATATCCCCAAAACTCTTTTAATACGCATACTCCAAATTCTACTTTATGAGTGAATCTCTTTAAATACACTCCCTCACATCTTGAAAATCCAACAATTCGATTATTGACTTCCGCAACCAAAAATAAGTTTCTTGGCTTGTCAGTATCATCTTTTATAATATGTTCAAATCCTGATGTGCCTATAAATGCTTCACCTTTTTCTCTGTCTAAATTTTCAGTCTCTCCATCAATCTGTAATCTTAACTCAGATAATTCTTTTGCATCTTTATCCATTGCAGATCTAATAGTATAAATTATCCCATTTACATCAAACTCTTGTTTGTTAATAATCATAATATACTCCTTTTATATTAAATTGATTTAGAAAAATAAAACAGGTAACGACCTTAGTAATTTACTGCAATTCTACCAAATAACCTCCACCGATTTGTTCCGTAAGATATTGTCCTAAATGGTAAATCTCGACAATCTTAGTTTATCATAGGTTCCATCAGTTAAGAATAAGTAGCTATCTGTAACCATCTTTCTCTTAACGATAACAGTAGTAGCTATTACCTCTATCTAAAAAAATGTTTTATTGCTTCAAGCTGAATTTTATGATTACATTCGTCACAGCAATATTTCCCTTTCTGATTTTTCTTAAATTGCTTATATTTTTCAGTTCCTTCATATACCCGAAATACATTTTTACAACAAAAACAAATAACCTCATAAAATATCATGTACTTTCCCCTCCTTAGGGTGATACGTTACTTTTGAATTGCCCGCTCAAAGATCGTGATAAGTTCTTTAGTGCAATCTTTAACGTTAAGATCGGAATTTCTCATTAGCTCCAGGTTAAACCCGTCGATGGCATGCCTGATTGTTAACGCCATCACCCTTAAGGACAGTGCGGAAAACTCTCGAAACACTTCTTCTTGCATGCCTAAACGTAGAAAATTTTCAATGGGAAGAAAAATAGTTTCATCATGGTCTGCTGCAAACCGAAGTTTCCCTTCATCTGTTCTTTCATTCGAAACAATTTCTATAACAGCGAATACATGCTTTCGATTTTCATCTATAAATTTCAGATTGGATTCAATATACGTTTGAAGCACTCCTTTTGGGGACGTTTGAGTTCCAATTTGCGGACAAATAAAGGACTGGCAAGCTATATAGTAATCAATAACAAATGTATATAAAGAAACAATATCTACGCTTGACGATGTGATGTAAGAGAATAATAGATTTTCTACACGTAAATCGTTATGATGTAAGAAAAAAGAAAGTGAGCGGAAAATGAGTAAAATCGCGATTATTACAGGTGCATCCAGTGGATTTGGACTTTTAACTACCATTGAGCTTGCAAAAAAAGAATATTTCGTCATCGCTACAATGCGTAATCTTAATAAACAAATGGAATTATTATCTCAAGCTACTGCATTACACTTACAGAAAAATATCAAAATTCATCAACTAGATGTAACAGATCAAAAATCTATACATAAATTTCAATTATTTTTAAAAGAATTAAATCGAATTGACCTTCTCGTCAATAACGCAGGATATGCAAGCGGTGGATTTATAGAGGAAATTTCGGTAGGAGAATATCGTAGACAATTTGAGACAAATGTATTTGGAGCAATATCAATAACTCAAATTGTATTACCTTATATGCGAAAACAAAAAAGCGGAAAAATCATTAACGTGAGCAGTATTAGTGGTCAAGTTGGATTCCCAGGGTTATCTCCATATGTTTCTTCAAAATACGCATTAGAAGGTTGGAGCGAATCTCTTCGTCTAGAAGTAAAGCCATTCGGTATAGATGTTTCATTAGTCGAGCCAGGTTCTTATAATACAAATATTTGGGAAGTCGGAAAAGAGCTTGCAGAAAATTATTCAGAAGCTACCTCTCCCTATAAAGAGTATATGGATAAAATACAAGATCATATTAATAATGGTAATGATACATTTGGTAATCCAATAGATGTCGCTCAAAAGATTGTAGCGATTGCTGAATCAAAAAATACAACGCTGCGATACCCGATTGGAAAAGGTGTGAAATTGATGATGGTTGCTAAAAAAATTCTTCCATGGAGAGTATGGGAGTTTCTTGTTTTGAGAAGTTTTAAGAAGATGTAATATAAAAAGACTACTGATAAATAAGAGTCGTTATACACATTGAAATTGTGATAACAACTCTTATTATCTAGCTCTTTTAACCAACAGGTTGGAATAAATAAATCATTAAATTAAATGTAATCATTAAACAAAATACTCCCAATAGGGAAATTACATATTCTTTTGACTCTTTATCAAATTTCCATTCCATATATGCCCGAAAAAGCTGTTGCATACCTGAAAATACAAATAATATATATACAACCTTTATATACTCTGAGGTGTAAATACAAACAAAGCCAGCCACTAAATAGACTATTATTATAATTCGCTCTCCCCATTTATGAAAACTATTAACAGGTCGATAGATGAAACCATTTTTCCGTGTAATCTTTAACTTTTTTCTTAGCAAGTTCTCCAACAGAAAAAATAAGACAACAATTATTATTAAAAACAACAACTTCTCCAAAAGTATTTCCTCCATTCTTAAAAATACATTCAATAAAAACTATGTGTAATACATAGCTCATTTTTCTTTTTATAAGAAAACGTAACTTCTGAAGACATCGATTTTACATGTAATGGACTACGCATCTTCATTCAATCTCATTTGTACATATTCTTGTATATTAGGGATATCTTTCGGATTATCCAACACTGTTTTTACCCAACAATCTCTTTCAAAACTTAATACTTTTATATCCCAACAACATGCAATTAATCCATGATGTGTAACATATTCAAACCTATTTGGCGTTTCATGCGAAGAAACATAAACATGGTGATTCAATTCGTTTTCATTTCCTCACCCCTTATTTTACTGATTGGAAGATCGCATTTTCTCTGGCTGATCACTTGGATATGTGGAATAAACACGATTTTCATAATCCCAACTAATCATTGTCGCACTATCTCGTCCAAGCTGATGATGAACATGCTTAAGTACATTTTGAACACATTTTGTTAATTCTTGCTCATTTTCATACATATCTTGATATAAATAAAGCGGGTTTTCATAACGACGTTCTCCACATTCTAGTACACCATCTGTTACCATTAGGATTCTATTTTTTCCTGTGCGTAACTCCCGAATACCCGATGAATAGCAAGGAACTGGTAAAGAAAATGTATTCACATGCCCAATCCATTCGTAAAAATGACGTTGATTCAGCATATACTGCCCTAATTTATGTAACTCCTCATGAAATAAATAAACAAGGCAATCCCCTATAGAAAACCACCAAATATAATTTTCTTTTCGTACACAAATTAAGCAAGCTGTTTCACCTTTCACTTGCTGACACGCCTGTTTGAATGAATTTGATTGAAAAAGTGCAAGTAAATGATTTTCAACAGATCGAAATACCGTTTCAACAGGCTCTTCTAATAAAACTTTTATATTTTCATATTCATTTTTTATTGTATGTACTACTAAAGCGACACTTTCTGCACTATTGTGTCCATCTAATATCATCGCAAATTCCCAGTTTCCATTTGACCAAACGAATGCACCGTCTTCATTCTTCTTTGCGCCTGCACTCGTATTTCCACCATATCTACCAAGCACTATCTCACCATGTTGCTGAACTGAAATTTCCCCTAAATACATTTCGTCACTACCAACCCATGAATATTGTGTATTACTTGTTGTATGCATACTCATTCACCATATATGTTCGTATTCTTTCACATAGTTTTTGTATTTGTTCTGCTTGTCCATATGGTGCACCTTCCCAATTTGCTACCTTAGTTGGTGACCAAAATTCCTTCGGTGTATTTGGATAACGTGGAATTATATGCATGTGCATATGATTTACTCCATTACCAGAAACGAAAGCATATATATGTTCCGCGCCCTCACATTCTTTTAACGCCCGGCCTACTCTACTTATAATTAACCCAAAAGTTTTCGCCTCTTCTTCCGTTAGCTCTGCCAGTCCAGGCGTATGCCTCTTTATATCAATCATTATATATCCAAGATACGTCTTATCCTCTTCCCAATGAACATGCCCTACATATACGAGGTCATCTTCATAGATTGCCCCGCCTGGCACCTTAATTTCTCCTTTATGTTTCTGGCATATAAAACAGCGTTCTTCAAAGTGGCTTTGTGTAGACATTTGCATCCCTCTATTCCTTAAATTTACCATTTATAATATCACAAAACGAATGATTAGTGAGATTTTTTAGAAATATCACAATTATATACCTTAATTATTTCGAATAGGAATGTAAATGTTATTTATCTCCTTATTTTTTAATGAGTCCCCTTTAAATATAGATGGGCATTTATTATAGAAGAAGCACTGTTTTATTAAAGGAGGAACAAAACATATGCACCCACATTGGAATTCTCATATAAACTATCCACCAAGCCCCTATCCAAACCACAATGTACGAACTACATCACCAAGCCCTCATGATTCTCATTACATGATGCAACGAATGACGAATCTTGAAAACCAACTGGCAAAATTAATTGCATTAATTGAAGAAAACAATCAATTAATCAAATCGATGGAACAACAACAAAATCAATTTTGCGCACCCACTGGAGGTTCGGTAATTGTTCGTATGTAATAAAGTGAAACTTTAATCAGAACAAAAAACACGCATCGTAATCAACATACTCACATACGAAGCGTGTTTTTTGTTCAACCCCTTTTTTTCCTATGAAATCCTTGCGTAATCCGATCTAATACAATCGCAATGACTACAATAGCTAGTCCAGCCTCAAACCCCATTCCAATGTTAACCTGTGTTACAGAACGATATACATCTACCCCAAGTCCTGGTGCACCTACAAGTGAAGCTGTAACAACCATCGATAAAGATAACATGATGCTTTGATTTACGCCGGCCATAATTGTTCCCCTTGCGAGAGGTAACTGAACTTTAAATAGCTTTTGCGATGTAGTTGAACCAAATGCATTTGCAGCTTCAATTAAATCTTCTGGTACTTGCCTAATCCCTAAATCAGTAAAACGAATCGTTGGTGGCATCGCAAAAATAACAGAAGCGATAATACCAGGAACAACACCTACTCCGAAGAATGTAATCGCTGGAATTAAGTATACAAATGCTGGCATTGTTTGCATAAAATCTAATGTTGGCCTCAATATTTTTGAAAACCGCTCATTTTGAGATGCTAAAATGCCGATTGGGATTCCAACAATGATGGAAATAATGACTGATGTAAGAACAAGCGCTAATGTTTGCATCGTTTGTCCCCAGTAGTTAATGTTTAGAATAAATAATAAGCCGATTAACGCAAATACCACTAAAGATATTTTCCTTGTTGTATACCAAACGAGAAAACATACGATTATGATCATTAAAAACGCTGGAATCAATGTTAAAAAATTAGTAAGCAAATCAACAAAACCACCAATGACGTATGAAAACCCTCTAAACAGTCCTTCAAAATGCGCATATAAACTCGTAACAAATGCATCGACCCATTCACCTAAAGGAATACGCGGAATACTATTCACCGTCATTCACCTCTTCCTCAATATTTCCTGCAAGGGCTTGAATGACACTTTCTCGTTTTATGATGCCTCTTAACCTTTTCTTTTCATCAATGACTGGTAATGGAAGCTTCATTTCCGCCATTTTCGCATACGTTTCTTCCAATAATGTATCTAAATATACGTGCGGAATATCCTTCAGCAGTAAATCTGCGATTGGCCATTGTTTTTGAACAGCTTTACTTGCATCATCAGCCGTTAAAATACCTAAAAATTCGTGTTTTTTATTTACAACATATACGGTAGATACCCCTGCATTTCTCATAATTTGCAGGGCCACTCGAGGGCCGCGGTCAATCAATAATGTTTCTGGTCTTTTTAAAATAGATTCAGCCGTAATCACTTTTCCTAAATTCACATCCGCAACGAATTTCTCTACGAATTCATTAGCTGGGCTTATCATAATTTCTTCTGGCGTTCCAATTTGCACAATTTCTCCGTCTTTCATTAATGCGATACGATCCCCAATTCGAAGTGCTTCATCTAAATCATGTGTAATAAAAATAATCGTTTTTTCCATCTTATCCTGCAGCTCTAACAATTCATCCTGCATTTCTTTTCGAATGAGTGGATCTAATGCGCTAAATGACTCGTCCATAAGTAGGACATCTGGGTCGTTTGTAAGAGCTCTTGCAATACCGACACGTTGCTGCATTCCGCCGCTTAGTTGCCCTGGATAATTATTTTTATGATGATCTAATCCAACTAATTTAAGTGATTCTAGAGCCTTCGCTTCTCTTTCTTCTACCGGAACCCCTTGTATTTCTAATCCATAGGCAACATTTTGCAAGACAGTACGATGTGGGAATAGCGCAAACTTTTGAAAAACCATACTCATTTTCGTTCTTCTGACTTTCCTAAGCGCCTCTTTCCCCATCGTTGCGATGTCTTCTCCATCTATGTATATATGACCTGATGTTGGTTTTATTAATTGGTTTAACATCCGAACTAGAGTCGACTTCCCACTTCCTGACAACCCCATAATTACAAATATTTCTCCTGTATATACTTCAAACGTTGCCTTTTTCACCCCAACGTTCATTCCTGTTTCTTTCAATATTTCTGATTTACTTTTTCCTTCTTTTAATAACGCAACTGCTCTTTGAGGATTTTTTCCAAATACTTTTATTACGTTTTCAACACGTACTTTTGTATTTTCCATACAACGACTCCTTTTCTGCCTATCTATTCACATAGTGTAACAATTTTAAACAGAAATATTACATAAAGAGGCCTTTTTTAAAATTCTTGTTTCCGTTCATAATAAGAAGGTTCACTTATAGATTTATTCATAAAAGCAACGCTATACAAAACGATAAAAAAATTTCTATTTATGAAACGGGAGGATTTAATGAAACGGAAAATTTGGCTTATAAGCATTTTGTTATTTATCAGTATGATTATTACCTCTTGTAATGCCACAAATGCAAATACAAAAGGAAAAATTAAACTTGGTGTAACAAGTTGGAAGGAAAATATTGCGGCTGCAAATATATGGAAAGTTTTATTAGAAGAAAAAGGCTATAAAGTTGAACTCATGTATTTAGAAAAAGCTGCCATTTGGACTGGTGTTGCTCGCGGCGATGTAGATGCAAACTTAGAAGTATGGCTCCCTGTTACTGATAAACCATTAAATGATCGGTATAAAAATGACATTGTTTTAAAATCGAAATGGTATGAGGGAACTGGACTTGGGTTAGTCGTTCCTTCTTATATGAAAGACATTAACAGTATCGAGGATTTAAATAACCATAAGGATGAATTGGGTAATAAGATTGTCGGAATTGAGCCTGGTAGTAGCCTTATGAATTTAACAGATAAAGCAATGAAAGAATATGATATAAAGCTAAAACTTGTCCAATCTTCAGAAGCGGCAATGATGAGTGAGCTAAAAAAGACATATACGCAAAAGAAACCCATCGTTGTAACGCTTTGGAATCCACACTGGGGCTTTTCAGAATTTGATTTAAAATATTTAAAAGACCCTAAGAAAGTATATGGTGAAAAAGATGACATTTATTACTCTGTACGAAAAGGTTTTGAAAAAGATTACCCTGATATTGTAAAACATTTCGATAGATGGAAAATGAATGATGAACAGCTTGGTACATTAATGGTTATGTTAAATAAAACGAAGGATCCCGAAGAGGCTGCTCGAAAATGGATTAAAAAGAACCAAGCATTAGTAAATGAGTGGATAAACGATTAATTTATTACGCAAAAATAGGCCAAGGAACCCAATGTTCTCTGGCCTATTTTAAGTTATTTTTTTTCAATAACAGCATCGACAATACCATATATTTTCGCTTCTTCCGCAGTCATAAAGTAGTCTCTTTCTGTATCAAGAGCTATCTTTTCAATTGGCTGACCTGTTCGATCTGATATGATTTTGTTAATATCGTGTTTTAACTTTAATATTCGTTTCGCAGTTATTTCAATCTCCGTTGCTTGCCCTTTCGCTCCGCCAAGCGGCTGATGGATCATAATTTCACTATTTGGAAGCGCAAACCTTTTTCCTTTTGCTCCAGCGAGTAACAATAATGCTCCAAATGACGCTGCAAATCCCATACAAAGCGTTTGAACATCTGGTTTAATAAGGTTCATTGTATCCAATATCGCAAAACCTGCTGTAGTCGAACCACCTGGGCTATTAATATAAAGAAAAATATCTTTTTCCGCATCTTCTGCTTCTAAAAATAATAACTGTGCCACTACACTACTTGCAACTTGATCATTAATTTCTGATCCAATCATAACAATGCGATCTTTTAACAGTCTTGAATATATATCATAGGAGCGCTCTCCTAATTTTGTTTGTTCTACAACATACGGAATTGCATTCATCATAATCCCTCCATCTACTTTTTAAGCTGCGCATAGCATATAACCGTAAGAAGAAGGTGTTTTTGTATTGAATAATAACACAGGCTGCTTAGATGACAGATGTGTAAAGTCGATTGTTCGAAGAAGTTTTGTTAACAATTCTGGTTTTTGTTCACGAATAGCTGTTACAACTACTTCAACATCTTCCTCCTGTCCGGCTAATTCAATCTCCTCTTCTTCACTTACTGTTTTCAATTTATTTCTACTACGAAACAGTGAAGCCTTCACTGCACCTTCTGATATTGAACATACTTTCGCAATATCTGATAGACTATATTGAAAAACATCCTTTAATAAGAAAATGATGGATTGCTGTACATTTAATAAAGACAAAACTTTCTCCACCATCTCATGCAAATCAGCAATTTTTTCATGTGGTTCTTCAAATGTAATCTCCTGCTCTAATTTCTTCTTAGCTGATTTTGCTTTCATTTGATCGAGCCATTGATTTCGAGCAATTATATATAGAAGCGTAATACAAACATCTTTATGTTCTACACCTATATATTTTTGAAGTACTTTACAAACCGTTTCTTGGGCCAGGTCTTCCCCATCCCATTTGCTTTTTGTTAAAAACGTACAGTACCTTTTTAACTCCGCATAATTTTCAATGATAAAGTTTATATTTGAATGATTCATATCGATATGATTCTTTAACATTTGAGTTACTTTTGTGCACAAAATAACCACTCCTTTTCAGCGCTTACTTAATAAACGATTTTACCGATAAAAAAGTTACGGGTTTGATAAAAAAATTTATAACGTTTATGATTACGAAAGTGGGGTCATAAATATGTTATGTAGAATTTTACATGAGGAGGCAACAATATGCCAAAATTAACCGTTATTGGTAGTGGAACATTTGATGTAAAAGAAGGAACAAAGTTAGCACTAGCACTTGAAGATAATGGTATCCATATTCTTCACCGCTGCGGTGGAAAAGCGCGTTGTACCACTTGCCGTGTAGAAATCATGGCTGGAGATTTTTGTGAACCTACACATGTTGAGAAGAATGCGATTACTGAAAAAGGCATTGAAGATCATTTGCGATTATCATGTCAAATGCGTGTACATACTGACCTCACCGTTCGTCCCATATTAACAGTTGAAAATTCCGGATTAGATGCTGGGCCACGGCCTGCGGAATAACTTTGGGAGAATTATAATGAACTTAAAACGTTTAGCTGGTGAATATGCCGCTGATTTTATAAAAGATGGGATGAAAATCGGACTTGGCACTGGTTCCACTGTATATTGGACGATACAAAAATTAGGGCACCTAGTTAGCGAAGGTTTAACGATTCAAGCTGTACCAACATCAATCGAAACTGAGAAATTGGCAAAACAACTGTCTATCCCTTTAATCTCTTTAAGTGAAATAGATTCTCTTGACCTTACGATTGATGGTGCAGATGAGATTAACCCAGATTTACAGTTAATTAAAGGTGGAGGTGGTGCCCTTCTTCGGGAAAAGATAGTTGCTGTGTCTTCCCAAAAACTTATCATAATCGCTGATGAATCGAAACTTGTAACGAATTTAGGTATCTTTCCTCTTCCTATTGAAATCGTACCGTTCGCTTGGGAGCAAACTGCAAAACGAATTCAATCCTTTGGTTGCCAGACGATTTTACGTATCCAAAACAATCAACCATTTATAACAGATAACGGCAATATGATCTTAGATTGTGTTTTTCCAAACCAAATAACCAACCCAATTGAAACTCATCAGCAGTTAAAAATAGTAACTGGTGTGATTGAAACTGGTTTATTTATTAATATGGTAAATAAAGCGATTATTGCAACTGAAAAAGGAATAAAAGTATTATGACAAAACTAAAGGGCATGAGCCCTCGTACAATACCGAGCCCATGCCCTTTAGTTTTGACTAATGAAGTAACCTGTCTAACTTTTTTGAGATCACTTCACTAATAGCGACTTACTTAACTAATTTAGCTAATTCACATTGCAATCTATATTCTTCTAATTCCCAAATCTTATTTAGAATTCGTTCTTTACAGCATTCCATACCAATATCCATATCATAATCAGCAGGGTCAACACATGCACTGGATTCAGTTAAAATAAATCCATTTGGCAATTTCGCAACTACGACTGTACATTTGCCATGAAATTCTTCTACTGTCCATTGAGTTTTTTCTAAAATATTATCAATATCCTGTTGAGTTACCGTATTATCCATTATTCAACAACCTCCCAATCTTCTGCTAACATATCAGTTGGTAAAGCTAACCAAGGAGCAAAATTTTCTTGTACTGTTTTCATTGCAATATATGCAACATATGAGACATTATGTCCTCTATGCTTGTTTTATAAAGACCACGACACTAATACACCGTTGACCGTCTATATGAATTCCATTGTACATATACCCCTTTATGAAATCCGAAGCCTTTTATACTTTTCGAAACATTAATTCACAAAGCATACCCATTCCAACTCCAATTGTATAAGCTAATAAATCACTCCACAAAAACCCATACCCTAATACAAGTCCCCCTAAAGTCGTTGCACGAATATTATCTATCCAATCCGCATGATATAATTGACTGATTTCAATACCATAACAAAATAGTAAACTTAAAAACGCGAGCTTTTTAGTCTTCATTTTATGAAACAGGAATCCAACTCCAATAAAAATCATGAGAGCCCACAGTGCATCCCCTAAATAATCATTCAATAGATCTGGTAAAACATACGCGAACTTTCTTGATCCCAAACCTAAGATAATTACTATTATAGTTAATACCGCATACAGTAGTCTATTTCGTTTATAACTCATTTTTAAATCCTCTCTTATCACAACAAACTTTTTACAAAACCTGTGCTTTTTTCAACATACCCTATATTTTTATAAAATTGGTGTGCATGTTTTCTTTCCTCACGATTCCCACTATTTTAAGCAAATCGAATCTATCCCTTGTCCCATCGCCCATTTCTCTGCTGTTTCTATTAATCTTTTTCCTATTCCTTGATTTCGAAACTCTTCATCTACTACTAATGCGATAATGCGAGCGTATATTCCATCTTCAGTGTAAAGTATGCCTGTACATAAGCCAATCATTCCAATAACACGCTCATTTTCTTCTGCTACCAACGTATAGTAATCTGGGTGAGAAAAAATATTTTGAAGTCTTACTTTCATTTTTTCTACAGTTGTTGGATAACCAAGATGATTCATTAATACAGTTAAATCATCTAAATGTGCCTTTCTGATTTCCACACTCCACCCTCCCCCACTAGTCAAAACATGATTGACACCTATATCATCATTAGCTTATTTTTCATATAACACTTGAAAATCAGTGACAAGTGAAACGATTTTCCCGTTCTCATCAAATCCCCAATAGGAAGGATAAAAGCCATCACCATAACCTGAACGGAATATAATAATATTACTTTCTGTTTCCTCACATACTACACAATTCCCCCACTCATCATCATGTTCTGTTAGTACGTCATCTATTAGATCATCATACAAACTAATAAATTCTTCTCCTAATTCTTGTTGTAGTCTATCTTCTATTTCTTCTAATTTATCAATTGCTTCAACATCTGCAAAACATCCTAGACCCGTATCAACTGGGTAGCCAAAAATATATCCTTCCTCTAGTTCACTTACATTCTGCCCTGGTTTTGTTGCCATCTTCCACTCTGTCACTTTTGACTCTGATAATTTTAATTCAGCACCAGCAATTACACCATCTTCCTCGTTCCACCAAGTAACAATTGGATATGTTCCGGGCTGAATTGTTTGCTCGAAAGAATTTTTATTAAAAATAAGAGGATCACAAGCAACCATTTTACCTGAAGTAACTTTTAAATGGTCTAATACTTCAGGACGTAGGACCTCACTATTCGATTTAGATAATTCATGTAACAGCTTTGACATAATGTTTCTCTTCCTTTCATTTTCTTATTAGTAGACTTTACTAAATAGAGGATACATCGATCCAGTCTCTTGTTTATAGTAAAATAGACAAAATTCACGTGTTATTTCATCCAATTCGAAATATGAGGACCAATGTACTTACCGATTTTCTCAACTTCATTCATTATACGGCTGATTCCAATTTCAGTCGTAAACCAATTTTCCTTAGTTATTCCATACCTGTCGATTACAGATGAGACGAAGAACTCAGTTTCTTTTGGAAACTCGGCTTGATAGCATAATAATGCCCGGCGCGAGTGCCCCGCTTTACAGACAATGATAACTTTTTTAGGTTCTATACCTGTATTTTGTAAAACTTCCAACGATAAACGTGCATTTTCCAAAGTATGTTGTGCTTGATCTTCTTTTAAAATCGCTTCTTCAGGCACTCCATTTGCAATGCCAATATTTCTTAAAAAATCCCATTCAGTCGTTCCTACGTGTGGTTTATATCCGCCAGATGGAAGTATGTAGGGTGCTAAACCCTGTTTATACAACGAAGTAGCTTTTTCCATGAGTTGAGGATGATTAGCACCAGGAATTAAAATTACATCTGCTGGAGAAATTTCAGTTTCAACAAAAATAAAATTGGTAATGCAATCGAATGGATAAGACATCATCTATTCCTCTCCCAAAATCTCTTTCTGCTTCTTTTTCGAAAAAGATTGCAAAACTAAATCATAAGACCAATCTATCATTTGATTTATTACCTCTGTTAACAAATAGAGTTGATTTTTTATAATTTTTCTAGGAAAGCCGATATATACAACTTCCCTAGAATTTAAGCTGAGAAATCATCAATAATTTCTACCACTACAATTTTTCCGTTAATCAACAGCTCTGGAAGCTCGTTTTTTACATTACCCTTCCAATATTCTTTAGCTTGTTCAATTTTTCGAGAGAAAGGAACACCATCTTCCTTTGGTAAAAGATTTCCATCCCCCAAAAAAGAATTCCCAATAACTCGAAGTTTAACAATCTGCAAAACTTTCCGATTATAAGAATCAAATAATTCTTTCCATTTCAAAGCATCTTCATAGCTTTTCGCAGCGTATAAGCAAGACAATCTTGAAGGATATTCAGGATATTCTTGTAGTCTAACCATTTCTACTATTACTTCTCTAATAGCTCTGATTGTTTGGTCTACATACTTAATAGCTACTTCGGCATTTTCTTTATTCATGTTCAAACCTTCATTTGTATAATGATCTTGTAAAATCTGAATAAAGTCTTCGCCTTTAGAATTCAATTGTTCCCTCTCAAAAAAGAAGCGATATAAGGTATTGTTTTGATTCTTGTCAAAGTTAATTATCTGCCCAAGAATCATTTTTTTCCTAGTAACAATGTGATAAACATACAATTCGTTCTCTTTCATGGTCTGTCTCCTATTGGTCTTCATCATATTGACTATATTATGTAATTCCCATCACTCTTGTCCGTAAAGAATAGTTAGTTTCAGTTTCTTTATTCATCAGTGGATCAATCACAAATATTTTATTATGAATTCTCATACATGTAGCATTCCATCCGTCTGGAGAATCTTCAGTTGCTTTTCTTTTTGAAAGACAGCATGTACGTGTTACTTCCATAATATAATTATGTAGTACTTATAAACGTTTCTCTAAAAAATGTTGACTATACCCTTTAGGGTGATCTTCAACTACCCCAAACTCCCTGTAACCATGTTTCTTATAAAATTCAGGTGCTTGAAAACTAAATGAATCAAGTAATATAAGTCTACAGTTTTTCTCTTTGGCAATTTCTTCGATTTTATTTACTAGTTGACTACCATATCCTTCATGACGTACTGACTCATCCACCCATAAAAAATCAATATGAAGGTGATAGAAATATATTGTGCCTGTTATGCCCCCAAATATTTTGCTAACATCGTCTTTTAATAGAAAACTTATATGTTCTAATGGGCTTTTTACCTCATCTGGTAGTATAGACATATTGTATTGGATTACTTTATTTTTAATGTACTCGCTGTCTTTTGAATTATTTTGTTGTATAATTTTCAAGTCTATTCTCCTTTCTCATCACTATATATAGCATTCTATATATTTTTTATACAAACATTGTAGTGTTTCTTTCATTCTTATATCTGCTTCTTGATTTTCATAACGATTTGGTAACTTCATTCCTCCAATCACATAAAGCAATGGTTTTTCATAAAATGTTCCTAGTATACCGATATTTATAACAGCTGTAGGTAACCCACCTGTCATATGGGCTAAGTCGTACCCTGGTATTCCTTCATATTGTCCTTGTTGTCTCACCATTCCATTTATAATTGGTTCCCATAGCACCGGATTCAATTCATATCCTTGGAATATACGAATTAAAAGTTTAAGAACTTGTTTTAATTCCCCAACATTTTTCATATCCCTTGGGTCTTTCGTAATATAAATCTTTGAAAAAGAACATTGAATTCTCCTATTTACTTCTTCCCATCCCCCGCAAAAGTTGACAACAGATTGTGCAATACAATTGTCATGACATGCAATCATTACTTCTACAGCACTTTTGAGTGTTAATACGGTTCTTCTTTGTAGATGTGGATATATTTCTTTACTATCTTCTTTCGGATTAAATACGATATTTGCGATTTCATCACTCCAACGAACTTGATTCTCTTCAACCATTTTAGCTACAGCAAATCCAATTGCAACCTTTGCGGCAGACGCTAGTGGAACCAATAAATCATCATTATATAAAGCGACTATATTTTGGCTTTCTGCCGAATAAGCAACTATACCTACTTGACCTGATTTTATCTCCTTTATTTTCTTGATTACTTCCTCCATTTGTACGCCTCTTCTCGATTTCGTTTTTATCCCTCTCAGTATTTCGATAATACGAATCAAAAATCCTTTTATGAGGTTAACAAATGCATTCTCCTATTTTTGTTCCAACTCTACTGGTAAAACATAGCCGCCATTTTCTTTCTGAAGTTCTACTACTTTCACAACAGCATTAGCATTTATGGTTCCGTATATATGTGGATAGTTTTGACCATTAGAAGCCAATTCATATTTTATCTCCGCCTCAACTAACGACGGATTAATTACAAGTAATACTAACTCCACTTCAGTACTAAAATGCTTTTCTGCCACTTGAAGAGATTGTTCTAAAAAAGAACAATGAATAAACCCTTCTTGCATCAGTGAAGCTTCCATTATGTTTCCTTTTGCTTTTGCTACTTCCCATGCACTTTTTCCCATTACCTTTGTAATCATAGTCAATCTCCTTCTTCCCTACTTTATAGAAACAATAAAAGGATTTTCCCGCTCGTTACGGGATAACGCCACATGCCCATCAACCTCAGATTTTAAAATGCTCACAAAACGAAATTATTTTGCTTTTTGACTTATCAATTAAGGAGGTTGCAACCACTAAAACCCCATCTTCTTAAGCTTAGTTTTTCCTTGAATCCCTAAAAAAGCGACTATATAGTTGTGCCAACGAGATTTACTTTTTCGTTGTAATTCTTTAGAAAACAATTGTAGCTCATCAAAAATCGATATATTCATACCAAAAACGCCATCCTTTCTGTATATTTCTACAAAAAGAATAGCATTTTTTATTATTCAGTGGAATTTTTCGTGAATAAGGCTGTCCAAAGTCCAGAGACACCAAATACTTTATTCGATTGTTTTATCTCTTTCATTCTACGTATTTCTACTTCAGAAAAATCTTTAAAGATGGCTCTAAGTTTTTTATCTGTAAAACCTAATCCACCTTTAAGACTTTGCAGTTTGTATACTTCCCAATCCGTTATGTCTGCTCCACCTAATTCTCCACCTTGAACAAAACAAGTGATTGCAAAATAACCACCTGGTTTTAAAGCCTTTTTCACCAAATCTATATAACTCATTCTTCTGTGTGGAGCAATATGGTGAAAGCATCCTGAATCATATACAATATCGTATGTACCCTCTTCAATTTGTAAGTCAAAGATATTGTTATAAATAAAATTTATATTTACATTTTTTTCTTTTGCCCGTTCGGTTGCCCATTGAATTGATTCCTGTGATAGATCTACTGCATCAACTAAGCATCCTTTTTCAGCAAAGTAAATTGCATTCCTGCCTGGACCGCATCCGAGTTCAAGAACTTTTCCTGGATTAAGTAATTTTTTCTCGAAATAATTAACTAAGTTCTCATCTGGTTTATTAGTAAAAAAGGGAACTCCTTTTTCACGATTAGAATAAAAATCATCCCAAAATTGAGTTGGTTCACGCAATAACGAATCTAACATATCCAATAAATCTTCATAACTATTAATTGTTTCTTTCATAATAACCCCTTCTTTCCAATTAAATCTTATATTCTAATTGTACTAACAATTAGAATAATTCGTGTTTCACCGGGGTTAACAATGCTTTAAATTCAAATAAGTTTGAACTCTCTACATATGCCTATTTATGCTAATTTAACACGCATAAAGGCACCTGATTTTCCTTTTATATTATTTTAAAAGTATTTACCTTACTCTTTCTGAAAATCCAACCAAACAATTAGAAATACCCTTAGCATTAGAATTTGATTTCAACTTTTCAGAATTATCATTACAATCATTGCAATAATATTACAAATGGAGTAGCTATACCTTCTCAGTGAATAAAGATGTTTCTTTGGTAATTTACATAAATTCCATTACTAGTAGTAAGAAAATAAGCACATTCCTTATTTTTGCGGAGTGACGGGTTGCACTTTTAATTCTTTGATCCCTTCTTTTAATGTAACCGCATCTGTTTTTAATGTTTTCCAACTGTCTTTAGCTGCATTCAAGTTAGGTAGTAAGAATTTAAATTTATTTTGATCAGCTTTTTCAGATGCCTTATCAATAAACCCTAGAACCGATCCATATTGACGATCTAAATCACTCCATTGGTCGTACATAAAAGTAAGAGATTTCAGAGCATTATCAATCGCGCTATGCATCTGATCAATATTATTAAAGGCAACGCCAACTACACGATTTAATGTTAGTTTATAATCTACAGTCTGACGTAATTTTGCTAATTCAGGCTCTAACCAGCCTAATTTACTTCTTGCATCACCTATCATTATACCACCAGCAATCAATGTGGGAAGAAAGGGCACTTTTACCATTGTCAATCCTTTAGATTCTATGTCTTTCTGATAGTTTACTTGTCCTAAAACTTCATTTAGACGCTTTTGATCGGCCTCAACATCAGCACCTTGGTTTTTTAAAATCGACTGCAACTGATCTTTATCGCTTCCAAATGATCTAACATCTTGTCCAATATCTTCTTTTAACTTAGTTAATTCTTGTATTAATTTTTGTGCATGCTCTTGGTTTTGTTGAATTTCACCTCGTAAATCTGTAATCCCTTTCTTTAAAGTAGCTCCATTCCCGGAATTAATCGCCTCTACTAATGTTCCGTAATGATTGTCAAATTTTGCATCATATTCAATAATGTCTGTCAATGTATCTAAAAGCTGTTTTTTTACTTGCGTATTCCATGTAACAGCATGTGCTCTAGCATTCTTTTGATCTTGTACAATTTTACCAGGTAAATCTGCATACCCATTAATAATAATTCCTTCAAAATTCACATCTGGATTATTCATTAACAAATAAGAATATTCATTCATAGATTTTGCAAATACCCCAGCATCTTGCAAAGCTTTTTTCATCTGTTCTTCATTTGCTGAAAGAAACATATCTCCATTGTTAGTTTGCACAATTTCACTTGCAAAAGTTGCTACTGGTGTGACTGCATAAGTTGTTGTAATCGTTAAAAACGTCGATACAGCGAGTAGTTTGTAAGGGATTTTTTTCATCATTTCATATTCCTCCTATGCAGGTTTTGAGTATAAGTTCTATTCTTTTTTAAAAGTGAAATTAGTTCTGTATCTTTACGAATATCATCCCAACTTTGTTTCGTAGTATTTATAGTGAAAGGCGAAGTCTTTCATCAGACTCCGCCTTTTTGGTTTATGAGGAATTAATAATTTCTATACTAAAATTTAAAGATATAATCCTTGATTCAGAACCGATATTTCCTTATTTTTGCGGAGTAGCAGGTTCCACTTTTAATTCTTTTATTCCATCTTTTATTGTGACTGCATCTTCGTGTAATGTTTTCCAAAGATCTTTAGCTGTCTTCAAGGCAGGTTTTAAGTAGCTAAATTTATTTTGATCAGCTTTTCCAGCTGCCTTATCAATCTGTCGCAGTACCCCAGCATATTGATTATCTAAATCAGTCCATTGCGAGGACATATAAGTAAGAGCATTAATCGCATTATCAATCGCCTTATGCATCTGATCAGTATTATTATACGCAACTCCAACTACACGATTTAATGTTGTTTTAGAATCTACAGTCTTACGTATTTCTGCTACATACGGCTCTAACTTGCCTAAATTATCTCTTGCTGTACCTACTATTATACCACCAATCCACCATAGGCCAAAAACGCCAACCTTCATTGTTGTAAATCCATCAGATTCTAATTTTTTATAATAGTTTACTTGCCCCAAAACTTCATCTAGACGTTTCTGATCGTCCTCAAGCCCAGCTGTTTGGGTTTTTAAAATCGAGTACAATTGTTCTTTATTGCTTCCAAATGCTCTAACATCTTGTCCAACATTATCTTTTAACTTCGTTAATTCTGCTATTAAATTTTGTGCAGTCTTTTGGTTTTGTTGAATTTCAGTTCGTAAATCTGTAATCCCTTCTTTTAAAGTATCTCCATCCCCTGTATTAATCGCATCTATCATTGTGTCATAATAATTGTCAAACGTTGTATTGTATTCGACAATGCCTGTCAATGTATCTAAAAGCTGTCCTTTTACTTGCGTATCCCATGTAACAGCATGTGCTCTAGCATTCTTTTGGTCTTGTATAATTTTACCAGGTAAATCTGGATACCCATTAATAGTAATCCCTTCAAAATTAATATCTGGATTATTAATTAATAAATAAGAATATTCATTCATAGATTTTGCAAATACTCCAGCATCTTGCAAAGCTTTTTTCATCCCGTCTGTATTTGCAGAAAGAGACGTATCTCCATTGTTAGTTTGATTAATTTCACTTGCATAAGTTGCTACTGGTGAGACTACAGAAGTTGTTGTCAAAGCTAAAAGCGCCGATGCAGCAAGTATTTTGTAAGGGATTTTATTTAGCATTTCATATTCCTCCTATATAGGTTTTGATTTTTAGTTCTTTGTTTCTTGTGTAAAAGCGATGTCTTTCGAAATGAATTCTGCATCTTTATGAATATCACTCCAACTTTGTTTAGCAGCTTTTAAATCATCAAGTATTAAAGAAAGTTTATGTTCTTGCATAGAGTCGATATTATCATGTAAATCTGTATAATTGGCCCCCATTGTATTCCATTGTTTTTGGATATTTGTTAGAGACAGTATCGCTTGATCCACTGTTTGATATAGATCTGTCAAAGTTGCTTTCGCGTTCGTAAGCGAAATAACTGCTTGGCTAGCAAGGTCGGCTTTCGTACTTAATTGTCCGATTTTGTTAGAAATTGCGTTATAGGAGTCCATATTCTTAGACGCAATGACACCAGATGCTGTTCCTAAACCGATACCAGCTGCACCGAGAGCTGTAAGACCACCAATAACAGCTGGTGTTGCTGTACCGCCAGTCACAACAATTACTACCGTTCCTGCAATGGCTGCAGCAACTAAAATGAATGCTCCCAATCCACCACCAATTGACCATGCTAATACATTGTTAAAATGCTCTGTCTGAGTAGAACGTAGCTTCTCAATTTCAGCTTGAAGTTGTGGAATCAGGGCATTATTTCCGGCTAATAGTGCCGTTAATCCACCTTGTCCATCAACATTATTTTTAAACCCTGTAGAATTGTCATACAGTTTTGCTTTGAAGTCTTGTAACATCTTAATTACTTCTGTAACTTCTTGTGAATTTGTATTAATTGTAGTGATTAAATCATTTATTCCATCTTTTAACTCTGCTTTATCTTTCTTTTGTACAGCAGCTGCCAATGTATCGTAATAATTTTTAAATTCTTCATCGTAATTTACAATATTACGTGCTGTTTTTTGAATTTTCGGCTTTGCTGTGTCTAACCAATAATTCGCATTAATTCGTGACAGTTCCTGATTAAGGTGAATGCTTTTGAGTAATTCTGCTCCTTCTGAACCTAAATCAATACCGGATAAATTTACATTCGGTTGTTTAATCATTGTTTTTGCGTACAAATCCATTACAAGAATATTAGATCCTGTTTGAGTTAATGCTTTCTTCAGCCCTTCAGACCCTAATTCATAATTCCCTACTTTTTGTTCTTGGGCAGTCTGTTCTTGTGCAAGTACATGCATAGTGTTACCGTTAGTAGCAGTTATAACTGTTGCTAGAGTGGCTACAGCTAACACTTTAAATGGAAGTTTTTTCATAACTATTCTCCTTCTCAGTTTTTTGATAGATTCTTATAATCTTCATATTATTTTTATTAAATTCTTAATATTAAAACTTATTAACTTGTTCTCCAAGGTAACTTGTTACATTTTTTAATTGTCTTAATGTATCTTTTTGAGACTGCTGGTCAGTTGTATCAACATTAGTAGATAATTTTGTAATATTATTTTTGATTAGATTCAAATCTTCTTTATAGCGTTTTAGTAGGTCAAGTTCTACATCTACTTGATTTGCAAATGTATGTAAATCATTTTGCGTAATAAGAAGCATTGATTTTTGTAAATCTGCTACTGTTAGGTTTTTTGTTAACTCATAAAACTTTTGGTTTTGTGTCTCTAAATCATCTAAATGTGCTCGTTGCTCTGCTGTTAGTTTATTTACTTCAGCAAAGGCACTATATGTTTTTTTAATTTGTTTAGGGTCAATAACTTTCGTAAGGTCATACTCTTTCGTTTTTGCAACTGCAGCTGCAGCTATTTCAGCTTGTTTACTTTTCTCAATTGCTTCACGAGCTGCTTTTTTAGCCGATTCAATCTCTAGAGCAGATTTACCTTTTTCTGTCGCTTCTTGCTCTGCTTTTTTCTCTGCTTCTAAAATAGAGTTGTTAATTTCTTTTCCTTTGTTATACGCTGCTACCGCTGTTTGAGCAGCAGGTTCAATGATATTTTTTGAAAGATCATAGACTTCTTTGAATATAACAAACCCTTGTTCATTTAAAGCTCCTGGTAACAATGCGATTTGTTGTAAATCATTTTGAATTGATTTTTGGGTATTTAGTAATTCATTTTTTAGCTGGTCGATTTTCCCTGTTCCATCTGAACTTAGGGCAACCTGCGCTTTTGTCACATCAGTATCGAGATCTTTAAGTTTTTTATCAAGCTGTAATTTAAGATCTGTTAATTCATTAATCTGACGTTGCACGTTTTCTTGGTTTGTCGTAGCTTTATCTTGAAGAACTTCTAGTCTATCCACAAACCCTTCTTTATCTTCTTTATTGTCTACAAACCCTTTTAATGCTGAGTAATAGCTATTAAATTGAGTTACAAATCCTTTACTTTTTGCATTTAATAGAATTAATTTTGGATAAAGTTCCGATGACCATTCGTTCATATCTTTCTTGATTAGGGATTGGTTCGTATTTAAAGCTGGGACTTCCTCTAGCTGTACATTAGGACTCATTAAAGCTTGATCTATATATGTTTGGATTAATTTAGATTGTGCACCTAATTTTCGTAATGATGAGGAAATATCCGTATTCTCTTGTTGCGTTTCTGCCTGAACGATAGGCGTTGCGAGAGTATTGATAGGAATAACTGCCCCAGTAACAATTGATGTTATTAGAAATCCTTTAATTATTTTATTTTTCATTCCGTACACCTCTTTACTATTGTCTTTTTACAATCTTATTCATACATCTTGAACGACCAAGCGCTAGGCTCTCTCCTTGCATACACTTGAGGATGGAGAATTCTTTCGGATAGAGTGTTAAACTCTGGTTATTATTTACTTCTCATAGAATGTAAGGACCTTACTTCCCCCTCATTTAAACACTATGTTTTTAATAAGTAAACAACAAAATTTTATTATTTGTATTTAACAATTCAGATATTTTATATTCATAATAGAAAAAAATTATATTAAAAAAAGTTAAATATTGTTAATCACTTCACTAAGTGAAATAATTATACTATGATAATTAAACCTACAATATAGTGATTTTCATTAATCTATATTAATCTCTTACTAGAAAATGTTTTTAATATAATTTAATGGTACTTCATATGCAATTTCACTTTATTTGGAAATGCAAAATTACATATAAATATAGTCATATCAACAATAAATAACTCATACTATTATTATCTTATGAATAGTAATTTGATTTTCCATAAATATTACAGGGGAAATTTTCTTCTAGGGGTTCAGCCGAGATATACACATTACCTTAACTAAGAAAATTAAAAAACGAATTTAAAGGGGCCCTTACGTTGAATACATGTACTCAACGTAAAGGCGGATTATGTAAAATGACAATAAAGTTATTTAATGTAGTGTAGTGCTATCCTAAGGGGAAGTAAAAAATCCCTCTTAGTAATAGCACTATTTTTATACCGTAAACAGTTGTTTTTTATCTTTTAAAACACTTACAGAAAATTAGTTTTTTAAGTCTTAACGGGGGCCCGCCCCATGAAGAAGATCAAAAAAAGACAATAGTCCGAATATCGACAAGTTAATAGGAAAACTAGAACAGAAATCGAACACAAATAAATGTAATCACTTGTTTACAAAAAGTAATTTATTGATTACAATAAATGTAAGCAAGTGATTACATTGGAGGTATTTATTTTTGATCAAAAATCGAATTAAGATTTTAAGAGCAGAAAGAAATTGGACACAGGAAACTTTGGCAGAAAAAGTTGGTATTTCAAGACAAGCTGTAATATCAATAGAAAAATATAAATACACGCCTTCTCTTGAACTTGCATTTAAAATAGCAAAAGCATTGGATGTAAGTATAGTAGATGTATTTTTATTTGAGGAGGAGGAAGAACAATGACTATTAATTTTTTTGGTTTAGCTGTAATGATTATTTTAGGATTTTTCGTATGGAAAAACGATCACATAAGAAGAGAGCGGCAAACATCTTACAAAAATGATGAAAGATGGCAACTGATTTTGATTAAAGCGAATAATGTTACTATCAAATTCTATAAATTAATTTCGTTGTTAGTTTTATTAGGCTTTTTTCTTGGAACAGTAGTTGACATAAACATTAAAGTTGCATTATCCAATACTTTACTTATTATAGCTTTGGTTATAATGTCACGGCATATAGTAGAGTATTTTGCTATAAAATATTACGACAAAAGAATATAGTTTATCGTGAAATGAGAAGGAATGAACAAACTCAAAATTTATAAAAGGGGGCCCGCCCCATCGCTATCAAGCTAACAAAGCAAAATACCCCCTAATCGGAGCCGAATCTCTCTTATAGTTAGGAAATTCGGCTCATTTTATGTCCACATCTGTTTCAATTAATTCAACATCGTTAGATGTTGAATCCCCCGCAAGCTTTAATGCTTCTTGAAAAAACTTCTCCGAGTTGACATTTTTAGTTCTTTTGTCATAAACAGAATCCCAAGGAATACCTGTTGCTTGTACGTGTTTTACAGGGTCATATTTTTGCCCCGTTTTAAGAATCATATAAAGGATTTTGGCAATCTTTCCACACATATGCCCAATTGCTGTTTTTCCATTCATTTTACGCTCTACAAGACGATGATAATAGGAGCTGAATACGGACGGTTGCTTTTTCATCGCAATGATAATCATCGCCATTTGAAAGAGAACGCGACGTGCATCTCGAACGCCACTAAAGGTCATTCTCGTACCCTTTACTGATGTCCCTGATTGTTTATTTTCAGCCGAAACACCAAGATATTTTTTGAACTCTTTATATGTATTAAATCGTTCAACATCACCAATGGCTCCGATAAGGGTACAAGCCCAATTATCGCTCATGAAAGGGAAAGAGTATAATAACTCTGTATAAGGGTGAGGTTTAATACCTTTACTTGTATTTCCGTGAAGTAGTTCTTGGATGTGATTGTCAATCCCTTTAATACTTTCTTCAATTCGTAACGCTTCTTCAATTACCCAATTTTGCCTTCCAACTAAATGAGGGACATCAATTGTTATAGACTTTGCTGTTACGTCTGCTAGTGCCTTAGACGCCTTCGTAGCTATTCGCTTTGCCCCAGATTCAATCATTATTTCCTCGATCTGTATGAAATAAGGTAATCCGATTTAAGTTTGTTTTCACCGTTGCGAAAGCTTGTGAAACAAGCTCGGCATCTTTCTTTTGGCCTGCGCTATGGCCTATGATTTCTCGATTAAAGAGATCGACTAATAAACATACGTAATTCCACTTTTTGTTCACACGGACGTATGTTCAATCACTTACGACTACAGCCAGCTCTTCTTGTTGGTTGAACTGACGATTGAGTTCGTTTGAAATGTTTTCTTCGTTACAGCTAACTCTCTTCGACTTAAATTGTGCAATCGTATAGTTCGATACTAAACCTTGGTTCTGCATGATTCGCCCAATACGGCGACGTGAAATCACATATCCTACCTTTTTTAGTTCTACTTTTATCTTTCGTGTTCCATAGTTCTGACGGCTCTCTCGGAAGATTTCTTTCACGAGTGGTGACAATTCATTTACTGTATCTTGTGCTTGTTTGGCTTCATAATAATACGTTGCTCTTGATAATTGTAGGACATTGCACATTGCTGATATTGAGTATTTATGTAGGTTATTCTTCACTACTTTTACTTTCGTCCTAGTATCAGCGCTGCTTGCTTTAAAATATCATTTTCCATAAGAAGTTGTTTGTTTTGTTTTCTCAACGCTTCCAACTCTAGTTGTTCAGCGGTCTTATTATCTTTCTCTTTAAACGAGCCAGACGTATGACTTTGATTAATCCACCGATCCAATGATGATGGTGTTAATCCATATTCCTTAATGATGTCTTTCCTTAGTTTACCATTCTGATACAGTTGAACCATTTGGTGCTTAAATTCCGCTGTAAAGGTTCTTCTTTCTCTTTTATTGTTCGTCATAGTAGATTCTCCTCAAATATATTAGTTGTAGTCTACTTGACCTTAATTTTTTTGTCTAGTTCAGTGTAGCCTATCCATTTACTAATGTTTCGCTTCCAGTTGCCTTACACTCAAAATATGAAAACTTCGTCGATACTGTAAAAGACAATTATAAATAATAAAATAATTGAAAAAAGAGAGTCCCTTTTCCCAAAAAGGCACTCTCTTTTTTCAATTAGATAGTTTCTCCATGATCTAAACAAAGTAGATTAGCTTTAGCTGATGGCTCTTTAATAGATTGATTAGCAACACCAAAAGATAAAATCCCTGTAAAAATCATTACAGTTAAAAGTACTTTTTTCATTATTTTTAGGCTCCCTTCTCCAAATCTTTTTTGTCAGCATCTAGGGCAGTGTGCAAGAATCTACTGGCTTTTTCATAATTGTTTAGGTCATAGAATTTATTTCCAAGAATTGAAGCATATTCTTTTACATGACCCCATAGATTTTCTTTCTTGAAGTAATATATTCCTGTCATAATGACTTTCTCTAGTTCCTCAATCTCTGCTCCCTTATTCAGTTCTCTTAAGATAGCAAAATGGCACTTATATTCTTTAAGTTTTGTAAGGTTATATCCTTGTTCAATTAGATCTGCAGCAAGAAAATTTTTTCCTAACTTATAGTATTCCCTAGCTAATAAAAACATAGTTTTAGGGTTATTTTTTAAAGAATCCTTTAAATACTTAATCGCTAACTCTGAAAGGTTTTGATCAGCATATAATAATCCTAAATTATGTTTCACTTTAGCTATTAGTTGTTCTTCGCCATATTTTTCAAATATTCTAAGAGCTGAAATGAAATTTTCCTCAGCAATTTCATACAGCCTAAGTTTAGTACAAGCAAGTCCTATGGTGTTTTGACAGGAAGCAACTTTCATTTCATATCCTGTATGCTTTGAAAATACCTCTTTTGCCTTATTAGCATATTTAGCAGCCAACAACGGGTTTAAGGATTGATAATGGAATACTGCAAACATGCAATCAAATTCAGCCTTTTCTAATTCATCTGGAATAGTTGCTAAGAGTTTTTCAGCCTTCTCATATTGTTCTTTAGCTTCATTATGATTTCCAACTGAAATTGCATAAATAGCTTTGAAGAAATGATAATAATATTTCAAAAATGTTTCGGTTTGTTCTGGAAATGGAGCAATCTTTTCTAGACAGTCTTTAGAACCATCTATATCACAAACCAGTAAATTATATCTAAAGTTAAGTAGGGAATAATAGATAGAGATATTAGAGTCTTCTTCAATACTATGAATATTTCTATCAATCTCTTCTTTTAAGTGTTTAGCTTTTATTATATGTTGAGAAATAATTGCATTATACCAACTGCTTAATAATGTTATTATTTCTTCTTTTGCTATTATATGTGTATCCATAATATTCCTCATCCTATTATATTAATATTATAACAAAAACAAATTTTCCGGCATTTTATTCTAACTTTCCATAATGTTGTCGAAACAATGGCAGAACCTGGCCTATCTCTTGCTTATACAAATTATGTGTTGAGTTCATCAATACGGATAAGAACTATATTTTTCACTTACTTAATTTTTGCTGCATCAAAAGCTTTTTGAACTGCTTGAACCTCAGTTGAGTTCGCCCCATATTTATTTGCTGCAACTCGAAGGCATGCCGATCTCAATTCAGAGAAACCAGAAGTCATGTTTAATTCATCAGTGTTTGCATAATGGAAAATATCAAACATTTTATCCTCGCCAATACCTTTTACAGTTACACTGTTATGAGTGCCACCTTTTGCAATTAAATACGCAACTTTATTAATAATACTTGAGTTGAAATGAACACCTCCATTATCCCATCCATTAAAATCGTTAAATTCACTATAATCATCTGGATACGGTACTCCAGTTGAAGAAGGAACTGAAGATGGATTTGCCATATCACGGAAAACTGATCCAGTTTGTTCTCCCATTGTCCAGTTGAATTTCCCATTGTTTATATATTTCTCAATAGCTGTTCCCATAATATCAGATAACGCCTCGTTAATCGCACCAGATTCTCCGGAATATTCAAGGTTGGATTCGCTAGATGTAACCGCATGTGTAAATTCATGTCCTGCTACGTCAAATGCCTTTACAATAGGATCTCCATATACAAGCATGCTACCATTATTAGCACTGAATGCATTCTGCCAATTCTTCGGATCATTTGTATCTCCAGAATCCCAGGCATGTACAACTGAAACTACTTTTTGTCCCTTATTATCAAAACTATTACGCTTGTATTTATCTTTATAAAAATCATATACCTTTGTTGCTAAGAAATGAGCACTTACCGCTTTTGGATCATTAAATGTTGTTGAAGTGCTAGTTGCTAGTGTACCAGGGTAATAGCTTTCCTCTTTAGTAATATCTCTGTAATTCACATCATACGTTTCAATTCCTTGCCCTCTAGTGTAATCAGCAAGTGCATATTTCCCATTACTTTGTTTAGAAATACCAAATGTACGAGATGTACCTAAATCATCTTTTCCTGTTCCAGTTAATGATGTAAGATTGCTTTTTCTACTTTCCTTTAAGGCTCCAACAAGCTTTTCACTTGCTTTTAAATCTGATTCTTGTACCATATTTTTTAACATATCACCATTATGAGCATTCACTAAATAGGTTCCAGATACATAGTTCGGTGTTGCAGCAGCAAATGTAACTTGGTATGCATTGCTGGCTTGTCCATTATTTTCATCAACAAAAATAACTTCCTTTACTTCTGGCTCAGAAATAAACCTGATATCATTGCCGTACTTCGTATAAATATATTGTTTCGCTTCTTCTTGTGATAGATTAATAGACTTCTTTAAATCTTCTTGTTTTAAATTTTGCGCGCTATCTCCTGAAACACTTTTAATAACACCCTTTTTATCTACGTGTGCAGTCAATTGATGCCCATATACTTCTTTTCCTTCATATGTTTGTTGCATACGCACAAGTGTAGTTCCATCATAAGAACCACGCTTTTGAAGAACCTTATAATCTACTCCCGTTTCTCCATTAACTTGTTTTGGAGACAAAGCTTGCTCTGTCTTCTCCTTAAGAGCATCTTTTACTACATTTTCTGGTGCCTTTTGTGATGGTCGTGTAAGTTCACCTGTACGAAACGAATCCTCTTGCATTTGAACTTGTAGTTGATCTGTTTCCTCTGCATGACCTAGTCCATATGGTGTTACAGTTGTTAAAGCTATTCCTGTTGTTAATGCAACTGTAGCTAATGTTTTTTTATTTTTCATGTTTTTCACCTCGTATAATTTTCTGAAATATTAAACTTGTAAAAAGTATACTGTCTATTCTTGTCAAAAAAAAGAGAAAATGCCGAATTTATGTAACATTATGCAAAATTACATAATTTAATGTCGATAATCCGTTATTTAAATTCCATTATTCTAGAAAAAATTAATGTTTATAATGAATGAGATATTCTAAAGGAAAACGGTTGAAGAAGGTAATTCTTTTAGTAGCCGGTTACGTGGGCTAAGAATATATATTCGAGAAGAGAGATTATACTTCATACAGTGTTCTTATCTCTTTTTTACTTTATATGATGGCAGAATGGATTGTGGAGGAAACAAATCAGGAATCGTATTTCAACAGAGTTTATACATGAAGAGATCAAAGTTTTTACTCAAGACATACTAAAAACTGCTCCTATTAATAAACATAGGCTGTGGAGAAAGTCTTCTCCACAGCCTATGTTTATTCCTGAACCGCTTAAAAAAATATTCACTATAGGAGATAGCACTCATAGCCGTTAGGTTAAGAAATTCATTATTCTCTAAAACTAAAAAAATACGCTGAATTCTCAAAAGAACTAACTGTAGAGAAAGAAAATTTTCGTTTTTAGGGTATTTAATTTCGTTAGGTTGATGACGATGGGGTGCTACCTCATTACTTGAAAATCCTCTTGAAACATCTATTATTTACTTTCATAAAACTCTTCTTGTATTCCTTGAATTAAAGGTGATGCTTCCCCAGAATAGAAAATTCGCAAATCATGGAGAGATCTTGTACATCCAACATATAATAATTTTGCATCATGCTTTGTACCTTTATAATGTACTTCATCAACATCGACAAGAAGTACCGCATCAAATTCTAATCCTTTTGCTAAATACACAGGTACAACTGAAATACCACCCTCATATTTACTTTGGTTTGCTTCGATGACGTTAGCAGTGATTCCTGTAGCTGTTAACTTTTCATATATATCACGACATTCATCATCTGTTCTTCCTATAACAGCAATCGTCTTCACATTTTCATTCTGCATATGTTGTAGAGTCTTTACAATTGCAGCAAATTGATTGTCCGTAGAAATAACCTTTACTTTCTCACCACTACGGAAAACAGGGGTTGCGAGTCCTACTGGAATTTCAGCATTTTTAATGACTTCATTTGCAAATTCAATAATTTCTTTTGTAGAACGATAACTCCTCGTCAGTTCATAATAACCGGTTTCTTGAAATACTTCTTTAAAGTCATTCCAGTCTTCAATCCCTTGATAATCATATATTGCTTGCGATAAATCACCTAAAATCGTAAACGAGTTACCCATTGTAATTTCTTTTAGTATATAAATTTGGAATGGTGAAAAATCTTGCGCTTCATCTATAACAACATGGTGGAATTTTTGCCCGATTTCGATACCTGCTAATCGATGGTGAATATGAATAAGAGGTGCTAAATCTTCTACATACACTTCTTTTTTACGACAATTTTTTTCTGTTTCCTGAACAAGTTCTTCAGGCAAAACTTCCAATACTTCTTTTTGCTTCATCATCGAACTATAAAATGATAACGGGCTCATTTTAGGCCAAAATTTCATATAGGCATTTAATCTCTTTGTAGCTTCTTTTTTTAATGCTTTTTTCTCATTTGTTCCTTCAAACTTTTTAAGTTCAATCTCAATCCAGCGCTTTATTCGGCCGACTAATCTTTCTCTACGCTTCTTTAATGGATAGTGCTTATATTCCACTTGCATCCATTTTCTAATTTCTTCTACTGTAATAGATGCTTTATCCCATGCCTCAAAATCTTTTGTTGGCAATAAATTCTTTTCAAATTGAACAATATTTTCTTCAATAAATGACTTGAATTTCATCGTTCCTTTTAATTTACCGAGCATAACCTTTTTATCATCGCGATTTATCGAAAAAGCTTCTTTCAACTTTTCGTCAGTATCTTTCAATTTCACCGCATCATCTAATGTATTTAGCGCCCAATCTTGAAATGTTGTTTGCCTAATATTTCCTACACCAAGTTCAGGAAGTACACTAGAAATATAATCTAAAAACAAACTGTTTGGAGCGAATACAATCATTCTCTCTGCCTCTAGCTGCTCGCGATATTCATAAATTAAAAAAGCAAGGCGATGTAAAGCGATTGTTGTTTTTCCGCTTCCTGCAACCCCTTGAATTAATAATGGCATATTTTTCTCTGCACGAATAATATCATTTTGTTCAGATTGTATCGTCGAAACGATATCTTTTAATTTATTATCCTTATTTTCACCTAATCGATATAGAAGAAAATCATCTGCAAGAGATACATCTTCACTTCCTTTTACATATGTATCAACAACACGTTCCAGTTCTCTTTTGCGAATAGCAATGTTCCTTTTTAAATACACATCGCCCTCTACTAAGCCATCTGGTGAATGATAAAAAGCCGGTTCTTCACCACCAGTAAATGAATAAAACATACTAGCAACGGGTGCGCGCCAGTCAATAACAATTGGTTTCATCGTTTCTTCATCAGACACACCTACTTTACCAATATAAATCGGGTTTGGTTCTGGCTGTCCATCCTCCTGAAAATCCAATCGCCCAAAGTATGGTTCTTGCACACCAATACGTAGGTTTTGCCGATTTGACTCCCTCATACTTTCAAGAATTTGCTCTTTAAAATCCTCTCCATAATAAACTGGAATTTTTTCCAGTTTATCTAGTTGTTCATCCATTGTAGATAAAGTTTTTTTCATCCGCTGGAATTCTTCTTCAAATATAGTACTCATAATGCTGATTCCCTCCTGTCCGTTCGAATTTTTCAGTCGAGATACAATTGTATAAAAAATACATTTATAAAGTCAATAGTTCGAGCGGGAATTTTCTAAAATATAAGAATACAAGAAGTAATCCCGCCTTTTTTCACTATTCATTATTTAATTTTTTTCTCTTATACGATAAACATTCGTACAAAAATGTTCATTGATAAAATAGATAAAGGCATAAATAAAACCCCTCTAATTTTCCGAATCATTCCACCTACGGCTGATTTCTAAACCATAATCCATATCATAAACTTCTTTTATAGCTTTAACCTTTTCAAGACTCTCTTGGCTAAATACAGGTTTGTTTTCAAAAGCGTGAAGAACTATTCTTTCAAGAAAAACGCCTAGTGAAATATCATGATACTCTGCCATCGCTTTCAAAACTTTTACTATACACGTATATATCAGAAGAATAAAGAGCCTGAATACTTTCAAAATGGAACCATACTTCCCTTATCGATTCAATTTCGATAACTCGCCCAATCACCAGTAATTATTAGTCTCTGTAACATCCCGTCATTTTGTGCAATATAGACATATGCCCCTATACTTCTATCCCCAAAATAGATGGTCTGTGTAATCCGATCATATAAATCTTTTTCTGGATTACCTGTATATTCTTCAAGTTCATCTAACTTTTTTAAAATCTCATCATCTACTTCATACACTTCTCCATGTACTTTATCCTCTTTTGTACAAATCATTGCAGGATAACCTTCATTTGTATCAAATAGTTTCCCATGAGTCCATGCTTCTTCAGCTATACATGTTGCCCCATGTAAATAATGGGCATTTGCTTGTTGTTTTCTTAAAGTGCCATAAACAAAAACATAGTGCATTTCCCTGTCCCCTTAATACTTCTCTATTTTCTTATTTGTAAATAAGCACGAATCATAAAGTAACTCACTTCATCTGGAAGTTGTTCTTTAATAGATTTTAATCCGCCTTCTGCATGTTGTACTGCTGATTCAATAAGAGATTCGTATTCTGGTGGAACGAAACTTGGCCAATCTACTTCCATTCCTTCTTCATAACAACGAATTAAATGATTTTCAACCGTTTGACGTGATAAGCCTCGTTCTTTGGCAATTGTACTTAACTCAGTTCCCTGTTTATACATTTCATACGTTTCTAAGTGAGAATTTGCTGATGCTTTTCCAGATTTCTTACGTTCCGTAACAACTTCTGTTTTCATCGTTTCAGCGTAATCTGGGTTTTGCTCCATAAAATGAATAACTGCTTGTAAGAAGTGAGAACCATACTTCGCAAGTTTATGCTCCCCAATCCCTTTTACTTGTAGTAACTCATTTTCACTTTGTGGCATTTTCGCACACATATCTTTTAACGTTTGATCAGAGAAAATAACAAACGGTGGTACGCCTTCTCCTTGTGCAATTTCTTTCCGCACTTCACGTAATATCTCAAACAGTGGATGGTCCCCTACAATCTGTCTTGTTTCTACTCTTTCTTTCCGTAACACATTTTCATTTCCGAGTAATACTTCTTTCCCTTTGGCTGTCACTTTTAAGGTTGGATACGTCCCGTGTTCCACCGCAATTAATTCTTCTGAAATTAAAAACTCAATAAACTCACTTACTTCTTTTACGCTACGATTCGATAAAAGACCGTAAGTTGGTAATGTATGAAAATTAAATTCAATTACTTTTTTATTTTTTGATCCCGTTAATACTTGTGCAATCATTTGCTTTCCAAATCGCTGGTTTGTTCGAATCATACACGATAAGACCATTTGCGATTCTCTCGTAACGTCGACGCTCTCACGTTCATCCGTACAATTCCCGCAGCGTCCACAATCTTCTTTCGGCTCTTCTCCAAAGTACTCTAGAATAAATGATTGTAAACATTGTTCTGTATGGCAGTAATCGGTCATATGTTGCAGTTTTTCAAGTTCATTTGAGAAACGTGATTCCCCAGTAGATTGATCAATTAAAAAACGCTGCACTTGTACATCCTGAGAAGAATATAACAAAATACATTCACTATCTAATCCATCACGACCAGCACGTCCTGCTTCTTGATAATAACTTTCCATATTTTTCGGGAGTTGATAATGAATCACATAACGAATATTTGATTTATCTATCCCCATACCAAATGCAGATGTCGCTACCATAACACTCACTTCATCACGTAAAAATCGCTCTTGCTGTTCATTTCGATCATGATCATTCATTCCAGCATGATAACGTGCAACTGAAACGCCTGCTTTATATAAATCTTCATACAACTGATCAACAACTTTTCTTGTCGCTGCATAAATAATTCCAGATTCCTTTTTATTTTGACGAATATAATCCGCTAAATATGCATTTCGGTCCTGTCCTTTGATTACCGAGAACGATAAATTTTCCCGTTCAAACGTTGTCATAATTGTATTCTTTTGATCAATTTCTAGCACACGACAAATATCTTCACGCACTTGCGGTGTTGCAGTCGCAGTTAACGCAAGTACAAGTGGTTTTTCTGGAAGATAGTCCAATATACGATGTATATGTAAATAACTTGGACGGAAATCATGTCCCCACTGCGAAATACAGTGAGCTTCGTCAATTGCGATCATCGGTATCTTCATATCAATTAATTGATCTACAAATTCCATTGAATCAAGACGCTCCGGCGCCACATATAACAACTTATAATGACCTTGTTTCGCTAATTGGATTCGTTGATTTGCTTCTGTAATTGAAATAGAACTATTAATATATGTAGCTGAAATCCCGTTTTGTACTAATGTATCTACTTGATCTTTCATAAGTGAGATCAAAGGTGAGATAACTAATGTCGTCCCCTCAAATACTAGTGCTGGAATTTGATAACAAATTGATTTGCCACCGCCTGTTGGCATAATACAAACTGTATCTTTTCCAGCCAATACATTTTTAATTGTTTCATCCTGCCCTCTACGGAATGACGAGTAGCCAAAATAGGAAGCTAAAAGTTCTTGTGCTTTTGTAAACAAAAAAGATTCACCTGCTTTTCTTAGTCTTTCATCTATTAATATTATATCATTAGTTAAAAGTCACTGTACTCTCTACTTCTTTCCATCCCCTCGCATGCTTACGAATAATTATTAAAAACTCATGTAAAGCTGGAGAAAACCATTTATTTTTATGATATACAAGTTGTGTTGCAAACTTTGCTTCATTTAAAATAACAGCTTGTAGTTTCTTGTCTTTCTGCTCTTGCTGGGCCGTAATAATTGGTAGTAAAGAAATCCCTAATCCACACATGACACATTGTTTTATCGCCTCAATACTCCAAAATTCAAATGTACTTTCATGTTGAATGCCTTGCCTTTGTAAATAATGTTCAAAAAATGCTCGGTAACTGCAACCACGTTCCGTATACAAAAACGTTTCCTCTTGAGAAAATTGGACATCTTGCGAATCTGTTTGTGTCACAGTGTAATCTTTTGGAAAAACAAACGCCATTTGCTCCATGACAAGTTGCTCAATATGTAAATCCTCTTCATGACGCTCAGTGTCTAAGAGGAAAGCAATATCTATATTTCCACTCTTTAAATCATTTCTCAATTCCCGACACGTTGAAGCTTTTAATGTAATTTTTACTTTTGGATACTTCTTTTTATATTCATGAAGAATAGATGGCAAGCGGTAAATTGTTAATGATTCTGGGGCACCAATTACAATTTTTCCAGTAATCTCATTATCCACGCTTGGGATTTGTTTTACTTTCTCAGACAAAGCAATCATTTCATTTGCATAAGGAAGTAAATGCTTTCCTACATCTGTTAACACCATTTTTTTCCCTAATCGATTGAATAAAGGCTGTCCCATTTCTTGTTCAATTGCTTGAATATGCCCTGTTACAGTAGATTGTGCATATCCTAAATAGTCGGCTGCCCGTGTATATCCTCCTAACTCAACAATTGTTTTAAATGTTTTTAAATGCCGAATCTCCATCTCAATCTCTCCATTCTAACATCGCAATTTCCGATTAATAACTTCATATATATCTATTTTACTGATAGATAAACTCGAATTACAATAGAAGAAACACAATTTTTCAAAAGGAGATGTATACATATATGAGAAAGAAAAAATTAGGACCAGTACTGCTCAGCGGTTTAATTATTGGTCCAATTTTAGGGTCTGGGATTATTTTACTTCCTCCACTTATCTACAAAACAACTGGAGATTATGCCATTATCGCTTGGCTACTTATTATGGGGATTGGTTTTCTATTTGCTTCCTTATTTGGTAAGTTAAGCATTCTCTTCCCTAATGAATCTGGGGTTGCACATGCGGTAGATCAAGCTTTTGGACCTTCTATGAAGCAATTAACTTCTATTTTCTTTATCATAGCAGGTTGTCTAGGACCTACAGCTGTTCTTATGACAGCCAGTCAATATATAGCGGCTTTATTTTCAAACTTTAAAGTTCCATTAGAGGGAATTGGTTTTCTTTTAATGAGCCTTTGTGTATTGATTTTATTATTAGATATATCATCTATTGGAAAAATATCATTTGTATTTTCAACAGCTGCAACCGTTCTTTTACTGAGCGGTGGAATTCGTTCTATCCCTCATTTTCGATCGGAACAGCTAGTTCAAACATCTTTTTCTTTTGGAGATTTTGGATATAGTATTTTATTGCTCTTTTGGGCTTTAGTAGGTTGGGAGATTATTGGGAATTACAGTATGGATGTCAAAAATCGAAAAAAAACCATCCCACAAGCAATTACGATAAGCACACTTACTGTAACGGTTGTTTGTCTTGTCGTGGCAGGCGCCACACAATGGATTGTAATTCCTAGTTCACATCAAGAAGACTTACGAATAACAGCCATATTAGCTACTTTATTTGGAGAGTTTGCTGTTCCTCTTATCGCCTTTATTACTACTGTTCTTTGCATGAGTACATATTTATTAGTTGTTGGCGGGGTCTCGCGTCTTATCGCTTCTGAAGCAAAATATATAAAGAAATTATATAAACTTTCCTATCGTACGAAATCGAATGTATCAATCTATTCTTTACTTTTATTAATCGGCATACATACCATTGTATTTATCTGTCTTTATAACGATTGCATTACAGTAGAACAAATCGTAGCCATTGCAAATGCTTTCTTTATCTGTAATGCCATTTGTGGAATCTTTGCAGCATATAAATTATTACCAGGTATCTTTAACAAAATTCTTTCTTTAAGTTTGATTGTCTGTTTTCTTATCATTCTCTCTTTCTCTTCCATCTGGATTTTAATAAGTATTGGAATACTAGTTGGTTTCTATGGGTTACAGTACTTCAAAAACAGACCAAATACTTATGAAAAGGAAATTTCAATACGATAATGAAAAGAAAAGATTCTCATTTAAACTATTTCTCACACAAATTACAGATTCATTTCCATAATATACCTGCATCAAATTAAGGGAGGTTTATTTATGAAACGCAACAATAATCTAATTGTTTTTCGCTCTTCAAATAAACAACTCAAGGTTTCTAATCGTGATGCTTGGAAATATGAATCTCTTTATAAATATCGACCTTTATTCTCGTATAGGAAGATTTTAACATCTCTTTTCAATCTCTTTTTCAAGAATACAAAACATTAATATCTTTCATACAAAGTTTCTCAACACATAACCTATGGACTTCATTCATTACAATTGATAACGTTTAATTAATCTGTTGGATTAAAGCCCCTTCTTACGACCTGCTTCTTACTTGCAGGTCTTTTTTATTCCTTCATTACTCTATGAATTGAACACAAGCATAAAAATTCGACATGTATATGGCTACCGTAAATGTCTGCTTAAAATTTTTTCTCAATACACAAAACCCTTTCCATTTGTTACGATAAAAGTACTCCAGATGGGTTATTGCTCATCAACATTATCTAGTTAAAGGGACCTGCTGCGGGAAGTAGGTCTCTTTGACTTTGTCTGAAAGGTTTCTTATAGCCCCCATACTAGACATTCATTTGGACACATTTACCAGGTTTCTTTCCAAGAAATTCATGTTAAGATTACTTTGTCGAGTTCGACATTCTCGACAATACCCTTATGAATCCCTGCAACTTCCCTTGCAGGGATTCATTTCTTTTATATTCACTTTTATTAACATCTACTTCAACTAAATTCCCTATAATTGACTCAAGAATATTTTTTATCTTCTAGAAATCCCTTAATAATATTTACAGTAATCTTTTACCATTTGCCTTACCACTTTACATTTAACATATATCGATATATTTTATTAATATCTTTTTTATTTGTAGGAGGAAACGTATTGATTAATGCACTAGGTCTCGCTTTTATTCTTTCTAATAAACCTGAAAAGAAGAAAAAAGTTTATCTTAATGATAGATTTGCACTAATAGACATTATTGAATCTAAAGATGTATATGATTCTGAAGATAACCCACTAGTAGAGCTAACATGTAAATATAGTATTTATTTGGATGAAAAATACTATTGTAAATCTCTCGAAGACTACACTGGACAAGTATTTCCTTTCCTAAGTGCAAAAATTGGAAAAGGTCTTGTCAGAAATTTAAATTATTATTTTTCATATGTTGATGTATACGATAAAAAACCACCAGTTAAAGAGATAAGAAACCTTATGAAGCAAGTAATAAACTATAACGTTTAGTATGTTCTAAATGGAAATTCTCTTAAAAATAGAAGCACCCAATTTGGGTGCTTTCCACTTATATTCTTTTGTTTTGGTTGTTGTACTAAAGACTGACAATATCTACATAACATAATTACCTCTCCTACTAACCCATTCCATGTTCAGCTGTATGCACTCGAAAATTAACATCTTTTACAACAACAAAAAATAGATCGCCCATTAACTCCTCATCTAGCTTTTTTCCTTATAGGTCTATATTTCTAACGATACATAACACCCTTATGTACAATATAAAGTGAAACTTTAATCAGTGAGAGCTTACTACCCGTTAATGCGGGATAAATCGAGTTCTTTTAACTTTTACTGAATCTCGTTATGATTTTCAACCGCCCACTTCAACCTCTGCAGCATATATCCAATCCCTTTACAGCCTTCTAACGGATAGGAAATCATTTCTTCCGGATATAACTTTGTCACTACTTTTTTATGCTTCTTGCCTGCAAGCAGGACAATTTCATCAAAGTCTAGCAAGTCTTTATCAATCATCTGTCTTTTTAATTGTTCTATACTAATAATCTCATTACTTTTCGAATTAAAAGCGAGATCATAGTTTTTTTCTACTATATCAGTTGGCAGTAAAAATCCATGTTTAGCTGATAAAATAACCCAGTGTGAAAAAAATTGCAAAGCATATGCTTGGCATGCTTTTCCGAATGGACTAATGTATACATCCTTTGCTTCTGCTGGTCCCTTATCAGGATACTGATCCCAGATTTTCTTTTTTCCACATGGAATGATGCATAGCCTTTTCATTATTACCTTTTTCCCTCTTTTCTCTTTCGATCCTATATATAATTTGTTTTATTTTTTCATTATTACTTTTAAGACATAGTAATTACTAATGAAATCATAGCATTTTTAATTCACAGATAAAAATACCAGGTTTTTCTTTTCTTCCTACCCAATTTCCATTTTTCCTAAATGAAACATTAAAATAACAGACCTTAATATCCGAAATTTTATGCTCCTAAAAACAAAAAAAGGACAAGCAGACTATATATCTGTTTGTCCTTTCCTTTTCATCCAAAATTTCTCTTATAGAGTTTGGAACGTTTCTGTTAATACAGGAACGATTTGTTTTTTACGAGATACAACACCTTTTAAAGTTGCTGTATTGTTTTCTAATGTTACGTTGTATGCTTTTTCAACAACTTGTGTCGCTTTACCGATAGCAAGACCAACAGAATCGTTAGTTAAGATATCAGTTACAACGAATAAGAATAGGTCTAAACCTTTTTCTTCTACTACTGCAGAGATTACTTTTTCTAATTCCGCTTGGTGTACAAGAATGTCGTTTGTATCAACAGCGTTTACTTGTGCGATTTCAACTTTTGCATCGCCCATTTGGAATTCTTTTGCGTCAAGAGAGATTAATTGCTCCATTGTTTTACCACTTAAATCTGCACCAGCTTTTAACATTTCTAAGCCGTAGCTTTCCGCATCAACACCAGCGATTTCCGCTAATTCACGCGCTGCAGCTACGTCTTGTTCTGTGCAAGTTGGAGATTTAAATAGTAAAGAATCTGAGATAATTGCAGATAACATTAAACCTGCAACTTCTTTACGAATTGCAACGCCGTTTTCTTTGTACATTTTGTTTAAGATTGTAGCTGTACAACCAACTGGCTCGCAACGGTAGTATAAAGGATCGCTTGTCTCAAAGTTAGCAATACGGTGATGATCGATAACTTCTAACACACGAACAGATTCGATATCGTTAGCACTTTGTTGACGTTCGTTATGGTCAACTAAAATCACGTTGTCCACTTCGTTTGCTACTGTTTCAACAAAACGCGGTCCTTCTACTTTAAAATGATCTAACGCAAATTGAGTTTCACCGCTGATTTCACCTAAACGTACAGGCTCAGCATTCATTCCTAATTCTTTTTTCAGCTCTGCATAAGCAATTGCAGAACAAATTGCATCTGTGTCTGGGTTTTTATGCCCGAAAACTAGTACTTTTTCCATGATTTCCACCTCTTCATGAAAAGGATATCTTAAAGAAGCAAATATGACAATATTTTAAACACATTTTTTATAAATAAAATAAAGGTTCTGCCCTATTTTACACAAAAAAACATCTTACTTCTCCCATATAAGAGGAAAAAAACATGAAAAACAGAATAAAATCATAAAAAGGCCATTTATTAAAAGGAGGTTGTCCATTATGCCCATTATCAAGCTTGAAAATGGTGTGAACTTATACTACGAAGAGCGCGGAGAAGGTACGCCCATTCTTTTTATTCACGGTGTCTGGATGAGCAGCCGTTTTTTTCATAAACAAATCCCTTATTTCAGTGAAAAATATCGTGCGATTTCAATTGACTTACGAAGTCACGGGCGCTCTCCCCATATTGAAACTGGACATACAATTACAAACTATGCCCATGATGTGCATGCTTTTATAGAAAGTTTATCTTTAAAAGATGTTATCTTAGTCGGTTGGTCAATGGGAGCATTTGTTATATGGGAATATATAAAGCAATTTGGAGAACAAAATATTAAAGGTTCTGTTATTGTTGATGAATTAGCATCAGATTTTAAATGGCCCGATTTCCCTATTGGTGCCTTTGATTTCCCAACACTTATTCATTTCATGAGAGAAATTCAAACAAATCAAGCCCAGTTTCTAAAGGGTTTTATCCCTCTCATGTTTAAAAACCCCCTTTCTGCAGAAGATTCAACTTGGATGCTTGAGGAAGTAACAAAAGTTCCAGCATCTATTGCGAGCGCGATTTTATTCGATCAATCTGTTGTTGATTATCGGAAAGAATTAAATGCAATTACAAAACCAACTTTACTTTGTTTCGGTAGAGAAGAAAAATTAATTCCAGTTGCTGCGGGCGAATATTTACACGCACATATTAATAACTCTCAACTCGTTATTTTCGAAAACAGCTGTCATTGTCCATTTCTAGAAGAAGCTGACCATTTTAACAATGTGCTACATTCTTTTATTCAATCACTGTCGTAACGTATTTTTCAAAGGACCTAGTTTGTCGAAACTTTAAAACTCATTTTTCAATCAAAACAAAAAGGCCATTTAAAACAATGAATGGCCTTTAAAAATCGAATAACTCCTCTATTACTTACATCATGCAACGCCTGATGTAAGTAATACAGTTCTTTCCCTAAAGGAGTTGTTTTAAATAAGATTTCCTTTTTATTATTTGGAATCGTTTCTGTCGTGATTAATTTTTTAGTAACTACTCCCTAACGCAATGAGCTGTTTTTCGCGTTTTGTTAATACACCTTCCTGGAAACAAGCTTGTGTAAATGCATGATATGTTTCTGCGATTTCTGGAATTTGTTTTGAAAAATTTCCAATGCCTTCTTTGTAATGAAGTAATACATCATTTATAAAACCATGTTGTTGATATTCCGTCATGAAAAGATAGAATTTTCAGTTTTCAAATCTTAAAAATATATAAAGCTAAAATTTCACACTATCATCTACTGGTACTTTTCTTCTAGAAATTTCATTTTCACCTTCTTTACACTTTTCTTCCCAAAATACAACACCTTCAATCCCTACTTTTTTAGGGTCAAATATTGGATCTTTCCCTTCTTTTTTCTGCGTTTCATAATCTTTTAATACTTTTAATGCCGTCTTACTTAACAATACAATCGCTACAAGATTCAGCCATGCCATACTACCTATCCCTAAATCTCCAAGATTCCATAAAAGTGAAGCTGATTCCACACTACCGACGTAAACCATAATTAAAAATCCGAATTTCAAAATCGTTTTTAACCATTTAAATTTCAATTTATGATCCAAGTAAGTAAGTGTAGTTTCGGCAATATAGTAATATGCTAGTAGAGTTGTGAATGCAAAGAAAAAGATTGCGATTGAAATAAATAATGGACCAGAACCTGTCATAACAGTTTCAACTGCTTGTTGTGTGTAAATTGGCCCTGCTTCAACATTCCCCATATTTTTCACAATGGCGCTCTTTCCTTCAGGTATGACATTATACATCCCTGTTATTAAAATCATGAGAGCTGTTGCTGTACATATAACAATTGTATCGATGTAAACCGAAAATGCTTGTACTAATCCTTGTTTAGCAGGATGTGATACTTCAGCAGCTGCAGAGCTATACGTTGCTTCTCCAACACCAGCAACATTTGAAAATACAGCTCGTTTCACTCCCCATGCAATGGCTGCCCCAACAATTCCGCCAAACATTTCATCGATTCCAAATGCACTTGAGAAAATAAGTGCGAACATATTAGGGATTTCCGTTATATTAGCAATTAAAACGATACATGTAACAATTACATAACCAATTGCCATAAACGGCACTAGAGTTTGAGAAACAGCAGCAATTCTCTTTACTCCTCCAAAAATAATCGCTGCCAGCAACACAACTAAAAATACACCAGTCATATATTTACTAATACCAGAAGAATTTTCAAATCCAACCGCAATACTACTTGATTGAATCCCTGGCAATAAAACACCGTATGAAATCGTCACGACAACCGCTACAATGACGGCAAACCATTTTATTTTTAAGCCTTTTTCAATAAAATATGGTGTACCACCTCTATATTCATTGCCTACCTTACTTTTATATACTTGAGCAAGCGTTGACTCAACGAATGCACTAGCTGCCCCTAATAGAGCCATCACCCACATCCAAAACACAGCTCCTGGACCACCAAAAGCAATAGCTGTCGCTACACCAGCAATATTTCCAATTCCGACCCGGCCCGATAACGCTAAACAAAATGCTTGAAATGAAGATATCCCGGTCTCTGAGCTCTTTCCTTCAAATAATAGTTTGATCATCTCTTTAAAATACCGAATTTGTAAAAAACGAGTAGCAATTGTGAAATACACGCCTGCTCCTAACGCAAAAATAACTAATCCTATACTCCATACTTGTCCTACTAACCACTCTACTAACTTTTCCATCCCAATCCCCCTCATAATTGTGTGAAAAAGAGTTATTTATTGCGTGCTTAAAAAATAAAACGGACAACCTCACCGTTCATTCAAGTTGTCCGTTCACTCTTCCTATTTGATCATTATTTTATATTAACCCAAACACTCTTTACTTCCGTGTAGTTATCAAGTGCATACGACCCTAATTCGCGCCCAATTCCGGATTGTTTATATCCGCCAAATGGTGCCGCTGCATTTTCTAAATTATAGTCATTAATCCAAACGGTTCCTGCCTTTAATTTATTTGCGACTTGATGTCCAGTTTTAATATTTTGTGTCCATACACCTGCTGCTAATCCGTAAGAAGAGCTATTTGCTCTTTCAATTACTTCCTCAGTCGAATCAAATGGCATAACTACAACGACTGGTCCAAATATTTCTTCCTTTGCGATTGTCATATCATCTGTAACATTTGTAAAAACTGTGGGCTGCACAAAATAACCTTTTTCAAATGCCCGTTCTCCCCCAGCTACAACTGTTGCTCCTTCAGCCATTCCTTGTTCAATATACTTTAGCACACGCTCTTGTTGTTTTTTAGATACGAGCGGGCCCATTTCTGTATCCTTTTCCATACCGGTACCGAGCTTAACTTTATTCGCCATTTCTACAAGTTCATCTACTACTCTTTCATAATGTTTCCGATGAACGAACACACGAGATCCTGCGCTACAGTTTTGACCATGATTATACATAATGCCTTGGAAGGCACCATTAATAGCTTCAGATAAATCGGCATCTTCTAAAATAATATTTGGTGACTTACCTCCAAGTTCTAGCGTTACATGTTTAATTGTTTCAGCAGATTGACGCATAATATATTTCCCTGTAACTGTCGAACCTGTGAAAGCTACTTTATTAATATCATGATGGTTTACGATTGCTGCTCCTGCTTCTTGTCCGAAACCTGGAACAAAGTTTACAACACCGTTTGGAAACCCCACCTCTTTAAAAAGCTTTGCAGCATATAGTAAAGATAACGGTGTTTGCTCTGCTGGTTTTAATACGATGGTACATCCTGTCGCAAGAGCTGCCCCCATTTTCCAAGCAGCCATAACTAACGGATAATTCCACGGAATAATTTGACCAACAACTCCAATCGGCTCATGGCGTGTATAATTTAAATAATCTTTCGAAATAGGAATTGTTTGCCCTACAATTTTTGTAGCCCAACCAGCATAATACCGGTAATTTTCTACTGTCGCTGGAATATCATCTTCAAGTGCAATGTGATATGGCTTCCCATTATCTAAAGCTTCTAGCTGCGCTAATTCTTCTTTATGTTCTTCAATTAAATCAGTTAATTTATATATAAGGTGTGCCCTTTCAGCGGTAGTCATTTCAGACCAAGGTCCCGTTTCAAAAGCTTCTCTTGCAGCTTTCACTGCTACATCAATATCTTCCTCTTGCGCTTCACTCACAACTGCAAGAACATCCTCTGTAGCTGGATTGTACGTTTCAAACGTTTTCCCGCTAATAGAAGGAACAAACTCACCATTAATAAACAATTTAATTTCTTCATTTAAAAACGCTTTCACTTTTGGTTTTAGCTCAATATTTGTCGTTAACATATATTTCTCTCCTCCTTAGTTACAATTTAAATCTAGTTTAAACAGCTGAATTAGCCGTAATTTGTGATAAAATCTGTTGAAGTTTTTGATCTTCTTCCTGTGTCAATCCTAATCTTGGATAACGAGATGGCCCTCCAGTTTGTCCATGTAACTCCATTGCACGTTTAACAATTTGTACGTATTTCCCTGACCCTTCTAGGAATTCACAAAGAGGCAAAATTGTATCATTAATCTTCCATGCATTTTCGAACTCTCCATTTTGAAAATGCTCATACATTTTTGTAACAAGTCCCGGAACGATATTACCCGCCACAGAGACCCATCCAGTTGCACCAACTAAATATGATTCCATAACTAAATCTTCGGATCCACAAAAGACTTGAAAAGCACTCTCTCCTTGTCTTACTAAATCTCTCGCTTTACGAATATCTCCGCTAGATTCTTTAATATGTGTAACATTTTCACATTCTTTTCCTATTCGAAGCATAAGCTCTATACTCATATCAACACCAGAGGTAAACGGGTTATTGTATAACATAATTGGTATATTTACAGCATTTGAGATTTCTTTAAAATGAAAGTAGATTTCTTCTTCTTTCGGTTTACAATAATAAGAGTTAATAATTAATGCACAATCTGCGCCATGAGCTTCTGCATGCTTCGTATATTCAATCGTTTCTTTCGTCGTCTCTGCAGCAGTTCCAACAATTACAGGAATGCGTCCATCAACTTCTTTTAATACCGTTTCCACCATCTTAAATCGTTCTTTTTTTGATAAACTAACAAATTCTCCCGTACTTCCATTAATGATGATGCCGGCAACCTTCTGCTCAATAAAATAGTTTACGTTCTGTTTCACTCCGTTCCAATCAATCTCTTGAAATTCATCCATCGGAGTAATTAATACTGGAAATGCTCCTTTTATACTTCTCATCATATTCTCTCCCTTACATTTCATTTATTTTTTTCACATACTGTATATAACCGTTATTTTAATAAAAAGCCTACTGGAAATGGATCAGTAGGGTCTAATACAAATGTTTGCATACCTGTAATAAACCCTCTGCTTGTGAAAGTAAATGTATATCCGTTCTCTTCCTTATTCACTTTTTGCACCTTCACAAAACTATTAAAAATACTCTCATTCATAAAAGGTTCTTCCGTACGTATATCACCTATAGAAAGGCTACTCATATACGAAACACTTGTTGATGCGAATCCAGGCGAACGCACAATATAATCGTCATCCTGAAATGTAATTGTTTTTATACGATTCTCTTTTATGTGGGAAGAATCTACTAAAACGACTCTTTTTATAAGTGGCTGCTTTGGCATGGACTCAAGTATAGCTTTCCCCCAGTTCTTTAATTCAAAAATGTTTTCAATACAAATTTCCGGAGAACATTCCTCTTTCTGAAACACTGCATATACTTGATCAGCTTGTATGAGAGAGTAGCATATATTTCCAATAGGACTATGTAGTGGTAGATTCTCTTCGATTGAGTAACACACTTTACTTTCTAGCGATACAGAAACGACTTCATCCTTTTCTACATGTGCACGGACTAAAAACACACCGCATAGCGTTTCAATTTTGTATTGATTTGAATCGTTTTGTTTTAAGTGTCCACTTTCGAGTAACATAGTTACTACCGCGACAATTCCGCCGTAATGAAGAGGAATTGCTCCTTTATGATTAAAAAATAATACAGCTGCATCAACTTCACTATGAATAGAAGGAACGACAACACATCCATTTAAACCTATGAACCCTCGTGGTTCATTTAATAAAAGCTGCATTTCCTCTGCTAATTCACCAGAAATTTGTTCATTTAGTTGTTCCAAACTATGATAGTATTTACACGGTACGTCTTTAATTACACGAAACGCTTCACCAGCTACGTGTACATCTACTGTCATATACATTTTTCGAATCTTCATTTCACTTCCTCCGTTTCATGTTCCATCGGCGGAATTAGCAAAAATCCTTCTTTCAGTGGATCCTCTTCATTGTAAAAAAATCTATGCATTCCCATTAGCCAAGCTGAACCAGTGATCTTTGTTACTACAGCTTCAATGTTCTCCACATATGTTGTATCTATTACACTTCCTTTAAATAACGAGCCAACAATACTTTCATGCACAAATTCTTCTTGCATTGCAATTTTTTTATTAGCGTATAATACGGCTAACTTCGCAGATGTTCCCGTACCACACGGAGAACGATCAATTCCTCCCGGCGGAACAACAACGGTATTTTTCACATGTGCCGTTTCATGGGTAGGATCTGTGTAAAATTCAATATGTGTTACCCCTTTTATAAATGAATATTGCGGATGAATAACTTCAAATTTTTCATTAATCGTATTTCTTATTTGGATCGCTTTATCAATTATTGTAGAAGCATTTTCTGGCACTAACTCTAGACCAAGCGCTTCCCCATCGATAATGGCATAAAAGTTTCCGCCATATGCGATATCAACATCTACATTTCCAATCCCTTCAACATGGACAGAAATACTCTTTAGTAAAAAAGCTGGTATATTACAAAAAGATACTTCTTTTGCTTTACCGTCTTGAACAGAAATATCCACTTCAACAAGACCAGCTGGTGTATCCAATTTCAAAGAAGTTATCGGCTCATATACAGGTATTAAACCTGATTCAATTAAAGCCGTACATACACCGATCGTATCGTGACCACACATCGGTAAATATCCACCTGTCTCTATGTAGATGACACCTATATCCGCTTCTGGATGACACGGATCTGTTAATAACGCCCCAGACATCACATCATGACCGCGCGGTTCATTCATTAACAATTTACGGATCCAGTCATACTCTTTCTTCATATGAAGCATTTTTTCTGCCATTTTCTCTCCTACTAACTTTGGAAGTCCGCTAATTAACGTCCTCGTAGGATTTCCACCTGTATGCGTATCAATGGTCGTAAAGACTCTTTGTGACCTCATCCGTTTAACACCCTTTCTGTAAAACGATTCAAACGAAGCGGTTCAATCGGAATTGATGTTTCTCTTTCGTTTAAGAGCTCTTCAATAACTTTCCCTGTAACTGCTGCGAGACTAATTCCATCCCCTTCATGTCCTGCAGCAATATAATAGTTTGGAATATGTTCTACTCGTGAAATGATCGGCAAATGATCTTCTGTCCATGGACGCAGGCCAGCGTAAGAACGAATAACCATCATATCTGCCATTTTTGGATAAAAACGAATCGCTCGATTCGCAATACATTTAATTACTTCGTTGTTTATCCTCGTATGAAATCCTACAAATTCTCTACTACTACCAATTAAAAAATTTTGACTTTCTGTTGGTTCAAACACGAGAGCTACACCATATTTTTCAGTCAAAGCATCGACTTTCCGTTTCCCACCAAACTTAGAAATTAAATAACCAAATTCCATTACTTTGCGAGAGCCTACATGTTGTTGCCTTGAAGCTACGATAATATGCCCCTTTCTTGGCTCAATCGGTATAGATAGGTCCAACATTTCTCCAATTTTAGGTGCCCATACTCCCGCTGCGTTCACAATTTGCTTTGTAGTAAACGTTCCATTTGTCGTTTCTACAATAAAGGAACCATCTATGGCTTTCCTCATTTCTTTTACTTCTGTATGCTTAAAAGATTTTGCCCCAAATTTTTCCGCTTCTGCAAGAAGTGAAAAAGCAAGGAGATACGGATTTACAGTCGAATCTGTTGCACATTCTAAACCACCTAATAAATCATCAGCGAAAAACGGTGATTCTTCTCTTATGTCTTGTCTATCAAGCATCCGAAACGGTAAGCCAGCTTCTTTTTGACGATTCACCCATTTTTGAGCTGCCTCCATTTCCTCCTCTGACTCACAGACCAGAATACTTCCTGGCGCTCGGTATTCAAACGAATGTTCCAATTCTTCACTTAATCCCGTTACTAATTTTTGACTTACTAGCGACATCTGACTATCAAATCCTGGGTCTTTATCAATGGCTAAAATGTTGCCGTCACACCGTGAAGACGTGCCACTGACAAATTCCCCCTTGTCAATGATTGTTACGTCTCTTCCATATTTTGAAGTGTAATAAGCAATAGAACAGCCAATAATTCCACCGCCTAGTATTAAAACGTCACAGTGTCTCATGCAGCCCCTCCTTTCTTTCAAATCTCTCATCCTCTATTTATGCAATTGGTATGCCAACTCAAAATATATTTATTTTCATATGTAAGAAAAATAGATGTAAAAATATTTTGAATTTAACAGAAATAAGTGTATTATTTTTTTATCAGTGTCTAAAATTTTTCACACTACAGGAGGATAATATGGCATTTTCATTCCCATCAATAAAAGAACTTATAAAATATTTTTCAACAAATCATACATTCGACATAAGTCACATCAAACAAAAAAATGGCGAATTTTATTACCTTACTGCACATACGAAAGAATTACTTTGTGCAACTTTATATGAAGAAGACTCCTTTTCTAATTTAATCAAAGCATTTTCTAATCATTTTGCAGTCGTTATTCTCAATAAAACACAAGATCCAACACACTGTATAACTGTTACCCAAATGGTCCCTTTTCTCTATAATTCTTACAATCAATTACAGGCATTTTACAATACCGTTCTTCAAACGACAGATTCTTCAGTTACTGTTATCGACGATAATGAACGTGTTCGTACATGGACAGATGGAGCCGAAAAAATATTTTCAGTAAAACATGGAGACATTATCGGACAATCTATTACTCATTTTTTTGATTATAAAGATCTAGAAATTTTACAATCATTACATAAAGGAAAACGTATAGTAGCTCAGTATCATCAACCTCGCTCCGATCTATTTGTATTAATTAATTCAAATCCTGTTTATTGCGACAACAAAATTATCGGTGCAGTCGTTTCTGAAACGGATGTTACAAATCAGGTTGTACTAAATGAAAAGTTATTTAATATGTCACATGAAGTGCACCGCTTAGAACAAGAAGTAGCAAAATATAAAGACACATCCGATCCCTTTCATTCCATGAAAGGAAAGAGTGCTGTCATACAGAGAACGATCCAATTGGCTAGGAAAGTTTGCTCTGTTAAATCGACCGTTTTAATACTAGGAGAAAGCGGTGTCGGAAAAGAAGTATTTGCGAAAGCGATTCATGAAGCAAGTGAGAAAGAAAATGCCCCTTTCATTTCGATTAACTGTGGTGCAATTCCAGAAGCATTATTTGAAAGTGAATTATTCGGCTATGAGCGCGGAGCTTTTTCTGGAGCGAATAGTAAAGGAAAGAAAGGCAAAATAGAACTTGCACAAGGTGGCACTTTATTTCTCGATGAAATAGGCGAAATGCCACTCGATATGCAAGTTAAGCTTTTGCGTGTACTGCAGGAACGAAAATATTATCGTGTCGGTGGAGAAAAAGAAATTAATATTGATTTTCGTGTTATTGCAGCTACAAATCGCGATTTACAAGAAGAGATGGAAAAAGGAACATTTCGTGAAGATTTATATTATCGCTTAAATGTAGTTAGCTTACACATTCCACCATTACGTGAAAGACGAGAAGACATTATAGAATTAACCTATTCTTTTTTAAACGACTTTTCAATAAATTACAAAAGGCCAATTCATGATTTCCCCCCAGAAATTATGCACGAACTCCTTCATTACGATTGGCCGGGGAATATTCGCGAGCTGCGCAACGTTATAGAAAGACTCGTCGTATTTGCAACGGACGGCATTATAAAGCAAGAATATTTACCCTTTCATACAAACAATACTCCAGAGGAAATAGTATCTCATTATCCATTAGTCAGTAACAACAACACGATTTTTTCCTTACAAGAAGAGATGGATCAACACGAGAAAAAAGTGATCGAAAGAGCTTTACGAATTTTAAATGGTAATAAATTAGAATGTGCGAAACAACTTGGTGTAACAAGAGCTACTTTATACAACCGCTTAAAAAGACTCGGGTTACAATAAAACCTCCCCTCCTCTATATTGGCATACCTTTTGCATTATAATTTTTGTAAACCGAACTAGAGGAGGAATATACATGTCTAATAAAGAGAATTTAATTATTTGTCGTTGTGAAGAAGTTACATACGGACAACTTCAATCGACAATTGCTACATATAATTGCTCGGCTCGGGAGCTAAAACTAAGAACACGTGCTGGGATGGGCTTTTGCGGGGGGCGTACATGTAGAACGACAATAGATCGAATGATAGAAAGTGCAAATCCTGGAACATCACCTCATGAGATTCCATTAAAATATCAACCACCAATACGCGCAGTAACTTTTGGAGCGGTAGGTGAAAAGCAATGAATAGAATTTTACATCACCCTATTTTAGGAAACTTAGACGATAGGAAACGTATTTCATTTCAATTTAATGGTAAAGAATACGAAGCATATGAAAATGAAACGATTGCTGCTGCCCTTCTTGCAAATGGAATTAGAACGTTACGCGTTCACGAAGATAGTGGTACACCTAGAGGAATTTACTGCAACATTGGACATTGTTCTGAATGCCGCGTAACAGTTAATAATCAAATGAACGTCCGGGCGTGCTTAACTGTTGTAGAAAACGAAATGGTTGTTGAAAGTGGTAAACAGCATCCAAATATTATTAGAAAGATGGTGGAAAAGCGATGATGGATGTAATTGTAATTGGCGCGGGACCAGCAGGATTAGCTGGTGCAATTGCTTGCGCTAGTTCTGGACTTAACGTACTTGTTATTGATGAATTTATGAAGCCTGGCGGACGATTGTTAGGACAATTACATCAAGAACCAACTGGAGAATGGTGGAACGGAATAAAGGAATCAGAACGCCTTCATCAAAAAGCGAAAGCACTCTCAGTTCCTATTCGATGTGGTGTGTCAGTATACAATTTAGAAAAAGACGAAAACATTTGGTATGTACATACAAGCATAGGTACAATTGAAGCCCCCTTTGTACTACTTGCTACCGGGGCTGCTGAATACTCTATCCCACTTCCTGGCTGGACTCTTCCAGGAGTCATGTCAATTGGCGCTGCTCAAGTTATGACAAATGTTCATAGAGTCCAAGTTGGGGAAAAAGGAATTATTATCGGAGCCAATATTTTATCATTTGCAATTTTAAATGAATTACAACTAGCTGGTATTACTGTTGATCATATCGTACTCCCTCAAAAGAGTGACCTTAGCCAAAAAGCTGGTGAACCAGAGGAAGTTTTAAAGTCACTATTAAATGCTGCTCACCTTGCCCCATCAGCTTTACTACGCATCGGAAGTCGCTTTATGAAACATGATTGGATTCGAAAAGCTGGTTTAACCTTTTATCCGAATAACGGTATAAAAATAAATGGTACACCACTCCACCTTTGCAAAGCTGCAATTGAAATTATCGGAACGGATAAAGTGGAGGGCGTTCGTGTTGCTAACATTGATTCGAAAGGAAATATTATAAAAGGATCAGAAGAAATATATGAAGCAGACTTTGTTTGTATCGCAGGAGGATTATATCCACTTGCAGAGCTCGCTGCCGTAGCAGGATGCCCATTCCATTACATTCCTGAACTGGGTGGACATGTCCCATTCCATTCAGAGACAATGGAAACCCCTCTTCACGGATTATTTGTAGCTGGAAATATTACTGGAATTGAAAGTGGAAAAATTGCTATGGCGCAAGGAACTGTTGCCGGTCTTTCAATTGTTAAGCATGCTTGTACAGAATTAAACTCAGTCGGACAACAATTACAGCAAGCTATCCAAAATGTCCAGGCTGTCCGCGAACAAGCTGCAATTCAATTTAACCCAATGGTTACCGCTGGTAGACGTAAAATGAATGAACTTTGGAGTCATTTTTGTTTAAATCAGGATGATCAAAATCCGCCTCAAGAAATTGTATAATTCATTGCCTAGAGAATAGTGCCCAGCTTAGCTGGGCACACAAATGAAGAAGCAAAGGTATTCACCCTCACTTAACTACTAGGTTCATTATTTCATTAAAAATGTGCATACTAAAAGGAGCTGTTGAAATTAATCTCAACAGCTCCTTTTGACTACTCATCCGAGTTATTTAAATTCGCCAATGCGAAAATACCTTCTTCATCATCTAACTCAAGCTGCAATCTTGCCGCAAACGGATTGACATTATATTCCCTATCAAGCCATAAGCGAAGTGCTTCAATTAAGTTTGCTTGAATTAAAATTTGCCTACGACCATTTACTTCTACTTCAGCAGAAAAACCATAGTCATCATCATACATTAGTTCAACTAAAACTGCTTCTGGGCCAACTTGTCGCTTTTCTGCGATATACACACATAGTGCGTTTATCAGCTCTTGTTCAGAAATTTTCATCGTTTCCATACTGCTTCTTCTGCCTGTTTCTTACGTTGATTTTTGAAATATTTAAATGCTCGAATCGCTAACATTACGATACCAGCCATTACTAGCATATTTACCATGAACGCTAATACAGAACCAAGTGCTCCCATGTTTGCAAATAAGCTTCCCATTAGTAGACCACCAAGACCACCTAGTAATAAACCTTTCATAAAGCTCCCTTTATTACTCTTTGGTGCTGTGTTTGATGCTTTTGTTTTTGTATCAGGGTTTGTTTTCTGTGCATTCACATTAGAATCTTTTTTGTTTAAATCAACTTTTGATTTTTGTCCTGAACTTGGTGTAAATGATTTTTGACCTGACTTGTAACTTTTCGCTGCCGCATGATCTACGAAAACAAAGCTGCTAGCCCCAAAAACAACCATTAATGCAGTCATTACTGTAACGATTTTTTTCAACATATTATATCCATTCTCCTTTTACTATAGATATATGTGAAATCTATCTTTCTTTGAAATAAGAATGATAGATTTTTTTTAAAGTTAAACAAAAAGTTCTTATGAACCTATTATATGAACTTTTTCTATAATAAGCAAGTATTATTTATTTAACTTTATTAACAATTTATAAAATGACAGGAAAAATAATGAAAAACAGAATTGACTTTACAAGCAACAAAACATATTATAAGTTCATAAGAACTTTTATAATTTTGGAGGTGAAAAGATGGAAACATTTCATCTCACACGAAACGAAATGGCAATGCTCCTTCTTTCTCTTAGAGGATGGAATGCAAAAAAGCCTCTCGTTATTTTACAAGAAGCTTGGGCAAAGTCACATAAAAAAGATATTGAATGTGGACAAAGTGTTACAGCTTTTATTACAACCGCTCTTTCGCCTATTTTTGAAAAGCTCATTAAAATTGAAGATACAGATATTGGCTTTTCTTTAAATGAGATCGTTGCGCTTGGTAATCAAATTGAAAATACCAGTTTTTCTGTAACAGCTATGCAAAACTGGGTAAAACGAGATATAAAAGAAATGATTGGTTCACCACAAAAAGGAAAAAAATATTCTATCGAACAAGCAGCTTTATTATTCATTGTTGAAGATTTAAAAACAGCACTTGATTTTGAATCCATTCGTAAGCTGTTAAGACTCATCGTAAATGATCCAGCAGATCGAAGTGATGATTTAATCAATCCTGTTCATTTATACGTCGCTTATTCTTCTTTATTTGAGGAATTGAATCAAGGTGGTTGTTTACAATTAAACGCGACTGATACCATTCGTACAATTGAAAATATTGTAAAAGAAAAAGCAGATAAAATCGCAAGTCAGTTTGATCAAATCAACAATGAGCAACGAGAAGCCATTCGCAATGCGATTATTATCGCAACGCTCTCTGTACATACCGCATATGTACAAATGTTAGCGAAACGCTATGTTTCTGCAACATTATTTTTACAAAATTTAGATGTAAAGCCATAAAAAAGAGGAGCGCAAAGCGCTCCTCTTTTTTAGAACTTTTGTATTACAAATAATACACACACTCTCTCCGCAATAAATAAACTACATCTTGAATATACTTTGAAGTCTTTAAAATATCATCAAAATACTAGTTTCTATTCATAAAAATATTAAGATTCTTATTCTCAGTTAAAATTCCAAATACGCATCTTTCTTTATAGGTCACAAAATCTTCTTTCATCTCTCCTTCCCACTTTAAATTTTGAAAGGGAAGAAGAGATAATTGTACTAATTCTTCCCTTTCAACAATTTTCAAAGTAGTAAAATACTGTATTTCATCTAATATTACTTCATTAATTAAGCAAAGAAAATCTCCCACTGTTCGCTCTTCTTCTCTCTTTTTAAAAAAACTTTGTAATACTAGGGCTATGAACTGAAGTTTTTTCTTCTTTTATCTACTAAATATCTACTAAAAAAACGGTTCACTTACAAGATGAGAAATTTCTAATATACTTTTCATTCTATCTCCATCAAACTTTCACACGGCTCTAATTTCTACGCTTTACTATAAGTAATACAAACACAAAGGAGATGGTGAAGCTAAAATAAAATTTCAAAATTGTACGTTATGACCGTTATGCGAATCTCATTTTTCCAGTTATGAAAGAAACACAAATATATGGCAGGAGGTGAGAATGTGAAGAAACAAAAAAAGAAGCGTACAAAATTTCGTTGGCTTATATGGGTAAGTATTATTGCTTTCTCCCTTTTGGCAGTATTTTTAGGAACCCACGGATTGCAGATGGAAAGATGGCATCATGCAAAACGTGAGGCCTTTGCTGAGGAATATAGGGGACAAGCTTCTTACCTTAAAGATGAAAGACATCATCTCAAACAAGAGAATTTGGAAAACGAGAAGCCTTTTCAACATTATGAAAAGCATCATAAAGAAAAATTTGATGGGATTTCCCTTATTCTTTTCACAATTGAGTTAAGCTTCATTCTTTTAGGATGGTTTATCCTCAAAAAGACAGAAGGTCAAATAATAAGAAAATGGATTGGTATCCTTCTTATTATCATTGGTATATTACCACTGATCCCTCTTTTCGTTGTCGTGGTATTTCCAATTTGGCTTTATAAAAAAAGAAAACAAAACTCACCCCATTCTACAACTGACTATACAGTAGACAGCTATATAGTCATATCAAATAATAAAACGGATATTCTTGATCAATGGGAAAAACAAATTCGTAAAGAGGAGAAATAAAAATGAGTATTTTTAAAAGAATTAAAAACATTGTAACCGCTGATGTCCATGAAGCTTTAAATAAACTAGAAAACCCGGTAAGTATGTTAAAACAATACATACGAGAAACGGAGCAACAAGTGGTAAAAGCACAACAAGCTTTATCTCAGCAGCTATTTCTAGAAAAAAAATATGAATCTCTTATTACAGAAACAGAGGCTGTTATTGCAAAAAGATTTCGTCAGGCTGAGCTTGCGGTGTCTCGCAATGAAGATGATATGGCACAATTAGCACTTCAAGAAAAAATTGCACATGAGAAAAAACTAGAAATGTATCATGAACAGTACAATGTAGTAAAACAACAAACTTCAATCCTATATGAGCAAATTGATAAACTACAAAAAGAATACCAAGAATTACAATATAAAGAACTCGTACTTGCTTCCAGGTTACATGTAGCACGTACAATGAAAGAAAACAATGAAGCTCTTGCATCTTTTCATACAGAAAATGCAGTGAAAGGCTTCGCAAGAGTAGAAAGTTATATTCAAAAAATAGAAGCTGAGGCCTCAGCAAGTAACTACTTTAATCAAATAAAGCCTATTTCTTATACAGACGATACAGAGATTGAACTAAAAGAAGCAGTACAAAAAGAATTAGAAAAATTAAAAGTAAGGAAGTAAAGACTATTCGCTCGTTTCATTTTTTGGGACGAGCGAATAATTATTTATGAAATTAATCTTTTAAAATAAAATTCCACACCTATTCTTTCATAATTTCCCGTATACTAAAAATGCAAGGAATATTTTTTCTCTTACTCTAAAAAAATCTCATATAGAAGGTGCAACATGTTAGGTAGTTTTATTCATTCCGTATTATCATTTTTAGAAGGCCTTGGTTATTGGGGCATTATGCTTGGACTCATGATTGAGATTATCCCAAGCGAAATCGTTCTCGCCTATGCAGGTTATTTAGTATTCTCAGGAAACATCTCATTTATAGGCGCCATTGTATTTGGTATGATTGGTGGTGTTATCGCACAAATCTTTATTTATTGGATTGGGCGTTACGGAGGAAGACCTGTACTAGAGCGTTATGGCAAGTACATTTTCATTCATAAAAAACAAATCGATTCTGCAGAAGCATGGTTTAATCGTTATGGAACCGGTGTTATTTTCACAGCACGCTTCATTCCAGTCGTTCGTCATGCCATTTCAATCCCTGCCGGCATTACAAAAATGTCACCTATCCGATTTATTACCCTTACAGCGCTTGCGATTATCCCGTGGTCAATCATCTTTATCTATTTAGGTGAAAAGCTAGGAGAAAATTGGGGCAATATCAATGAAGTTGCTGGGCCATATGTAACATCGTTTGCAATTGGCGGAGTAATACTAATTGTTTTGTATTTCACTTTAAAAATATGGCTAAAGAAACGAAGAAAACTTGTTTAAATGAATCACTTAAGATAGTGACTTAAAAAAACACCATCAATTGAATTGATGGTGTTTTTGAATCTTTATACTTTTATAATTGAATCTGGTTACTTTTTAAAAAATCAACAATTTCTTCTTTATGCTTTACATCATGTTGAATAAGAATCCAAAAGTAATCATTTAACTTCATATTTTCTTTTCCCAATTGATAATAAGTATTAAAAAACAGGAGCAGCTTAAAAAGCCGTTCCTGTTTTTGGTTTAATCTTAAAATTTATTTCCCTGCATGAAATTGTTGTAATGCTTCATCCACATATACCCAGCCTTTCCATCCTAAATGAATGGCATCTTTTAGAAAGTATTTGTCATATTCATGACTAGTAAAATCTACAACTGGAAATCCTTCTTTCTCAACCTGTTCCCGAACTTTCTTATAATAAACATCACGGCGTTCTTTTGGGAATCCTGCGTAATCATACCAAGGTCCATTTACAGGAACAGAAATAAAAAGCGGCTTCACTTTCTTTTGCTTAAAAATATCTAAAACAATTTGTAAATCTTCATATTCTGGCGATTCATCATAAGATTCGTTTGCCTTATATCCCTTGAATCCATGTAATTTCTTTTGAAATTTGTTTTTGTAGTAATATGGATTTTCAATTCCGAATGTATTTGATGTAGACTCCACTTTCCCAACTTGTTCAGCATGCCTTCTTGCTTCTTCCCAAGAAAGTGAACGTAATTCCATATTTCTTTGTTCTTTTTTTGGCTTTATATTGAATATAGATTTCACCAAATCTTTATGATCCGCAATGTTTCGGTTTATATAGGCAACTGGCTTAAATGCTCCTGCTTTTATCTTATGAGTTGTATCATTATATACAATACCTTCTAATGAGGTTTTTAATATATAATCGTTACGGACAACATTAAAATCTAGCAACCGCTTCGCAATTTTCTTTTTCATTTCAGGTTTTATTTGATCATTAAAAATAAAATGATATGTTTGCTGTTTAGAAAAGTTACTACTAAAGTTACCTTCATTTACCCCCTGCTTGGTAAACCATTGTGGTGAAAGAATAAATACTACTTTTTTTCCTTCTAATTGATCCATTGTGGAAGTCACATTTAAAATATGAGCAAGACTCTGCGTTCCGCCAGTTCCTATTAGAAACGGTGTAAATCCTTCGGGTTTTACTTTAAAATAGTTAGACGGATGATATGCATCCATTCGGGAAAATTCAGATGAACCGTACATCGGTAAATACTTCGAATTCTCTAACATTTTTTGTTGTAAAAAAACACCTTGTAATTTTTCTTTTTGTAATGAAGTCGCCGCATCTTCTACCTTTTCATTACTAATAAGTGAAACTAGATATTTAGATGGAATAAGCAATATAACGATAAAGATTATACATGCTAAAATGATTGGGCCAAAAGCATGTTTCATCTTCATTTGTTGACCCACCTTATTATAGAACCACTTACAATCATTCTCTTATTACCTCGATATTGCATGTCTACTAATAATTCTAACCCTTGCTTACAACACGTCATCATTCTTTCTCTTCTCCTTTATTCCGTAAAAATGCTCCATTCTATTCATCTATCATTTACATGTATTTCCTCCTCTTATCACAACTTATGTACGCATTCATTATAAGAAATGTTTCCAAGTAAACATTTTAATTATACAAGATTTTCTATTTCTTTCACACTCTAAATTCAGTAATGATTTTATCTTTCGACAAGTTAAACTTGTATACAAATCTATACGATATTTACAAACTATCTGGATAGTTTATATGAATATTCAAATTTTCATCGAAACAAATTCTTATACTCATAATATGATAATTGATGTCCATCAAAATCCACATCATGTGTGTATTTAAATCCAGCCTTTTCTAAAACATTTTTTGACTTCTCATTGGCAATTCTAATTCTTGCAGTTAATTTTTTGACTTTCAAATCATGAAAAGCATATTGGATCGATGCATGTGCTGCCTCTGTAGCATATCCATTTCCCCAAAACTTCGGATCGAGAAGATACATGATTTCTAAATCTTCTGTTCCATCAATATACCTTAAACCACAGTGTCCCATCATTTCTCTCGTGATAGGATTGAATATAAGCCATACACCAAAATTATGTTCATTCCAATGCGCTATGAGTTTTCCAATATATTGTTCAGTTTCTTCTCGTGACATCCCTCTAGATATAGCAAGCCACTTACCTACCTCATTGTTTTTTACAATTTGATAGAAAGCATCCACATCTTCTAAACTAGGTTTTCTCATATAGAGTCTTTTCGTATTCATTGATTTTACATTCACATTAATAGACATATCCTTTTCCCCCTTCAATAAAATCTTAATTTTCATCCTGGTAAATTATAGCATGAATTTTCTCTCTTTTATTAATTTCAAGAATGAAACATTGTTATATACAAAAACAGACTGTTCTCTAAGCACAGTCTGTTTTTTTTATACTTCATTTTATTTTTTCACATCTGCCCATTTCAAACTAGTCGCGGGTCCAAATTGATGTACATATAAATCTTTAACATATGGTTTTTGTAAATAAGATAATCCGCGCTGGAACACCGGTGCAATTACCGCATCATCCAATAGCATTTTCTCTGCATCTTGCATCGCTTTCCAACGTGCCTTTTCGTCATTTCCTAATTCCATTTTTGTCTTTTTAATTAATGCATCATATTCTGCATTTGCATAGCCAGTATTATTGACACCACTTTCTGAAATAAAGACCTCTAAGTAAGTCATTGGATCTGGATAATCCGGTAACCAACGTGATAATGACATTTCATATTCTTTCTTTTTCTCTAACGCTAGTTTTTGAGAATGTGGTTGTAGTTTCACTTTTATCGTCAATCCTGGTAAATTTTTCTCTAGTTGTTCTTTAATATATTCCCCTACTTTTTTAAAGTTTTCTAAATCATAGTTTAACATTTCTAACGTAACTTCATTCGTTCCTGTTTCTTGCTTGGCCTTTTCCCAATATTCCTTTGCCTTGTTCACATTCGTTTTATTAAACTCTGTCGTTGTTTCCCTGAAATCTTTTTTATCTGGCCCTTTTAAAAAGCCATTTGGAACATAGTAGTTTGCAGGTACTGATCCATCGTTTAAAAATGAAGTCGCAAGTCCCTTTTTATCAAAAGCCATGCTAAGTGCGAGGCGGGCATTTTTGTTTTTTAGAATTGGTACATTTTCATTAAATCGGAAGAAATACATAACCGAATCTGTATATTGTTTCAATTCTTTATCATTTTTATATTTATCAACAAATTCTGTTGAAATAACAGCACGATCAACTTTATCTGTTTGATATAGATTTACTACGGTCGAAATTTCTTTAACAATTTGGTAATTTACTTCATCTAATTTCACTTCTTTTTTATCCCAATATTGATTGTTTTTCTTCATTGTAAAACTTGCTTCATGCTTCCATTCTGATAATGTAAATGGTCCATTATATAGAGTTTTATTTGCTTCTAAACCATATTTATCTCCTTGTTCTTTCGCATACTTCTCATTAATTGGATAAAAGGATGGTAAACAAAGTAATTTTGTAAAATAAGGGACAGGATGTTCTAACTCTACAGTAAACGTTTTATCATCTTGAGCTTTTACTCCTAATTCATCCAATCCAATTTGTTTCTTATTTATCTTTTCTGCATTTTTCACATCATACATGATATATGCATATTCAGAGCCCGTTTCTGGATTAACAAGTTGCTTCCAAGCATATACAAAATCATGTGCTGTTACAGGATCACCGTTAGACCATTTCGCATCACGCAAATGAAATGTATATGTTTTCCCATCTTTACTAATCTCATGCTTTTGAGCAATTCCAGGAATGACCTCATCGTTTTTTGAAAGTCTAACTAATCCTTCCATTACATTATTTAATACATTAAATGAAACAGCGTCTGTTACTTTTAAGGAATTTAATGATGGAATTTCTCCTGTTTCTGTTAACTGCAATACTTTCTTCTCTTCTTTTGGTTTTGTAGTGGTCTTTTCTTTTCCACAACCAGCTAAAAACGAAGAAAGAAGTAACGTACTAACCAATGAAAAGCGAATAACCTTTTTCACTTTAAAACCCCCTTTTTAAATCCCTATTAATCTTTCATCTTAAGGTAAATAGCGACGTGCACCTGCATATTCTTCAATGTAACCAGGTGTATCTACTGGTATAATTTCAACTGTTTTCGCTGCATTTGGAGAATGTATCATTTTCCCATCTCCAATATACATTCCTACGTGGTGAACACTTCCTTTTCCTTGATTGTAAGCAAAAAACAGCAAATCACCTTTTTGCAAGTTTTCTCTTTCAACAGCAATACCTGCTTTTGATTGTGGACCGGAATCACGCGGGATTGTAATACCATGAGATTTGTAAATTGTATGTGTAAAACCAGAACAATCAAAGCCAAAACCACTTGTTCCAGCCCATATATACGGCAATCCTAAAAATAACTTCCCAGTATTCACTAAATCGTCGCCTGTTGGAACAGGAATGTCATTTTGCGATTTATAAACCGTTCCATCATTTTTCCGTAACCATGCTTTTTGTCCGTTTGGTAATAATACACGAAACGACATATTATCTTCACTTATTAGTGGTAAGCGTGTGTTATAACTAACCTCTAAAGATTTATATTTATCAGATGGATTAATATATAAAATAGCTGTCGGTTTTGTAATAAGAACAAATGGTTGTTCCTTTTTCTCTGCAAATTCTTGATTATAGGTTAGCTGTTTTACCGGGACCCATCCTGGATATCCCGCTTCATTTCTTGGCGTTGGCTGACCATGAACAACTACTTTTGCCCACTCACCTTGCCGATCAATAATTGTTACTTCTTGCCCCAATAAAGCTTGTGTTTCTAATTTATTTGTACTTGTTAACCAAAGCTTTTCATCGAGCGTCATCGATTTCGTCCATTTCCATAGATTAACAGGATTCATCGCACTTGGTTCATCAATTGGACGAAGCAAATTTGGCCCAGTCCATAATGTTGCTGCTGCCACATCTACATACGCTTGATTACTTTTTACCTCTTCAGCATTCACAACAGAAATAGATGAAAATACTAACAAACAACTAAAAAGCACAGTAATGCGTTTCCTCATAAACACATCCTCCTTTTTATTCATATTTTTCCCTGCTCAAACAAAACGTGACCTCAAAAACAACTCTTCTGCTGAAACTTTATTCTATATTCACTGCGTGATGCAGGTTTACCCTTAGTCCGTTATATGTGATTCCGCTTGGCTCTTCCATTAACCATAAAGGAGCATCAAGATCAAAGTAGTGAATATTTGGATGAGCGGCTGCTACATGTGCAATTGCCGCCACAGAAAGCGATGATTCCATCATGCTACCAACCATGCACTTTACACCGGCAGCGCCAGCAATATCGGCAATCTTCCATGCTTCCCGTATCCCGCCACATTTCATTAATTTAATATTTAATAAATCAGCGTACTGTCCTTGAACAAGCTTTAAAGCGTCTTGCGCCGAGAAAACACTTTCATCAGCCATGATTGGTGTTTGCACATGATCTTTTACATATTTCATTCCTTCCCAATCTTTCGCATGAACGGGCTGTTCTACAAATTCTATATTTAAATTTCTATTTTCCATTTCTCGAATAATCGATACAGCTTCTTTTGGACTCCATCCTTGATTTGCATCTAATCGCAAAGTTACATCCTCCGGCACAACATTTCTGATCGCTTCAATACGTTCTAAATCCAATTCTGTTGATTTACCAACTTTAACTTTTAATGTGTTAAAGCCTTTTTCCACATGACTTTTTGCTTCTTTCGCCATTAATAAAGGTTCATCAACACTTACTGTAATGTCTGTTTGAATCTCTTTCTTTCCACCTAATAACGCATATAATGGAATATTATGAAACTGACAATATACATCATATAAAGCCATATCAACCGCTGCCTTCGCACTCGTATTTCCTATACAGCTCATTTGAACCTGTAACAACAACGTTTGAAATTGCTGCAATTCTTTCCCGACTAACACAGAGCGAATTGGTCCTAAAATAGCTTCTTCCATTCCACTTGCAAAATCCCCAGTAATAACCGGAGTCGCAGTCCCAGCCCCTTTTCCTACAATCCCTTCATCTGTGTGAATAAAAACATCAATACTCTCAATTTCGGTTACAGTGCGCAAAGCTGTTTTAAATGGTGTATGAAGCTTGATATAGCGACGTTTTACTGTTAGATCCATGATTTTCATTTCATTCATCCTTTCTGTCCAATAAAAAAATCCAGCCATAAGAATGAATCTTATGGCTGGATTTTGTCTATGAATGTGTAGACAAAGCAGCGATTTGATTATATTTTTTTTGTGCATCTTTTAATGCTACAAGTAATGCTTTTTGAGACGATCCGAAATAACGATTGTTAATTTCTTCTACTAATTGTGGATCATTCATATTTCTATGTAGAAATAAATGTTTTACAAATTGGCTCGTTAATGAAATTGTTGCTGAACAATCTGTATCCACAATTTTCCCTGTATCTTTTTCAACAACAAATGCAACAAAGTAGCTTTTAAATTTTTCTGTAATTGGATTGTTTTGAGGTGCTTTTGCGTCCCCTACGATATAAATCGTATTAGAAGCGTACACATAAATCTTCCTTTCTTATACAAGGATAACGGTTTTCTTAACAGGCGAATAAGCTGTAGACTCATCGTTAATTAAGAAATGTATTCGCTTACTGTATATTATATACAATTTACAGAATTTTAACAATATTTATTTCAGTAAATATTGTACAATTAAATGTCCAATCTCTGAAAATATATAATTCGTATGATTTACACATTCAACATTTGAACTTAAAACAGCTACATATACCATGTGGTTATTTATGTTCAATCGTGCAACATCATGTGTAACAGTTTGCAGTTCTCCTGTTTTGTTTGCTACGGAAAGTCCTTCTATCCCCTCTAACTTCCCACATAATTTATGGGTAAATTGCTGCATTTGAAGTGGGTTATAAAATTGTTCTTCGTTTTCATAATGCTTTAGTAGAGTTACAATATCTTCAGCTGTTGTGAAATTATCTTTTCCCGTTTCTTTAGATGTTTGCATCATATATCGTTGTAGTTTCGTTCCATTTAGCTGCAGTGAATCAATATGTTTTTGAATATCATTTATTTTCAACTTATTTATAAGCCAATTTGTCGCAGTGTTATCAGAAACTGTAATCATCAATGTAATGAGGTCTTGTATCGTTACATTTGGTGTATGTAATGCAGCAACAATGCCACTTCCTCCAGTCTTTTCGAGGGATGAAATAGGAATTAATTCATATGGATTTAAGGTTCCATCCTTTATGTTTTCTATAGCACACGAAAGAATAGGTAACTTAATAAGGCTAGCTGATGGATGCACCAATTGTTCATTGTACCGATACATAATTCCCCCTTGTATCATGACACTTACATCTCCGTTTATACTTTCAATCCGTTTCTCTAATTCATATATAAAGTCTGCTTTTTTCATATTATCCTCTCCTTTTTTGAGAATTATATCATCTCTAAAGATTCTCAGTTATGACATATCTTTTTATAAAATAAGAAAGTATTACTGCCTACAAAGAACGAATAAAAATATTTAATATATAAAAAAAAACAGTTAGCTATTTGCTAACTGTTACAGATGTTTTCCTTTCATTACTGTATATCTACTTAGGTAGTACAAATATAGTTTCATTCGGCTTAGAGAATTGATACTTTTTCCTCGCAAACTTTAAAATTTCTTCTTCATTATCTGTCAAATTTTCAACTTCACTCTTTAAATAACGCGAATCTTTTTCTAAAGAAAGTAATTGCTTTTGCTGGTTTTTAATCGTATCTCGCTTTTCTACAATCATTTCTTGTTGCTTAGTAAGGATATATTGAACATAAAAAGTTGCTGAAAAAATAAAAATAAAAGCTAAAATAAACCGACGCAATTTTCTCTTATTCATAACTCGGTATTCATTAGACTGTGTTTGTTGTGGTGTATTAGGAACATTTACTTTCTTGAGTTTCCTCATTTTTTAAATCCCCCTAACCCATTTTATTTCACTACCACAGGTATACTCTCTTACTAACCTAAATTCTCTTCTCGTAAAATAAGCTCCTCCATAAAAAAATCTCATAAATTAACCAATTAGAGATAGCTTTCGACGGCATATCTATATTTCAGATTAAATATTTATTTTTTGTGCTCTAAAATAGTGTTTTATGTTTTTAATTCACTCTTAACAAACGTATCTCTCAAACACATTCGCTTTTTCACTGAATAGTTTATTAGGAATTGCTTTAATTAAGGAGGTAAACAAATGAAATATCGCACATTAGGAAAAACCGGTTTAACCGTTTCGGAAATTGGATTTGGCGCTTGGGCAATTGGTGGCGATGAATGGGGTCCTGTAAATGACAAACATTCTATCACAGCAATGAAAAAGGCAATAGAATGCGGCGTGAATTTTATTGATACCGCTGATGTATATGGGTTAGGCCATAGTGAAAAATTAGTGGCCCAATCAATAAAAGAACATCGAAATGATATCGTCCTTTCCACAAAGGGAGGTTTAATTGGTCATCACTATGATCCTGATGGAGAACCTGTCTACGATACAGTAGAAAAGGTAATTGCAGTATTCGAAACCAGCTTACTTCGCCTGCAAACAGATTATATTGATGTTTACTTTTGTCATATTTGGTGGGACAAAAAAGAAGAAACCGAAGCGTTCCTTCGCGCATTTGAAATTTTAAAGCGAGATGGAAAAGTAAGAGCGGTTGGTGTTTCTACACATGATTTACAATATATTAAGAACTTTAATAAAGACGGTGAAATTGATGTTGTACAACTTGACTACAGCATACTTAACCGGGCACCTGAAAATGATATTTTACCTTACTTACAAGAGCAAAACTTAGGAGCTGTTATTCGTGGGCCATTAAAAATGGGGATATTAACTGGAAAGTTTACAGAGCAAACAACATTTCCTGAGGGCGATTTACGACAAGATTGGCCAAAAGAAACATGGTTTCAAGATGATTTACGAAAGGTTGAGCAATTGAGATACCTTTCAAACCCTAAACGAACTTTGGGACAATTGGCCCTCCGTTATGTACTCTCACACCCTGCTGTATCTGTTGCTATTCCTGGGGCAAAAACAGCTAATCAAGCAGCAGAAAATACTGCTGCTTCTGTACGCCCACTTCTATTAGAAGAAGAATTAGCATATATACGAGACTTCTAGAAAAAGATTGGTAGCATTGAATTGCTGCCAATCTTTTTTGTTACTCTATTATTCTCATATTTTATATGTATTTTTTATTTCGATTTCCCTTATACAAGGTATAGAAGATGCTGATGTCCCTTCTCTAATGCGATATCATATGCTGTTTTACCATCATTTTTTTTAATACTTTTATCTGCTCCATTTTGAATAAGTAATGTTACAATTTTTTCATCGCCTAATAAAGCTGCTTCATGAAGTCCTGTCCAACCACCACTTTGTACAGCATTAACATCCGATCCTTGCTTAATTAAAAATGTAGCGAGTTCAATTTTCTTGTTTGCAATTGCTGCTTGAAGCGGTGTATTTTCATTTTGATTCTTCGCTTTTACATGTAAATTGGCACCATTTTTCAGAAGAAGATTTGCAATTTCTTTATGACCAAAATAAGCAGCCAAATGAAGCAGTGTCCAGCCATCTTCAGTATAAGAATGCACAAGGTTTTGATCTTTATTTATTAATTCTACTACCTTCTCCTGTTCTCCATTCATTACAGCATTTGTAATTACTACAATTGGATTCATTGTTATCCCCCTTTTACATAAACTCATTTCATTTTCTAACTATGAAATAATTCTATTAAGCATGTGAAATTCCTTTTTAATCCACTTAAGTTTACATAATAATATTATAAATATTAACCTAATTTTCATTACTTACTTTGTTACAAATAAAAAAATAATTCATTTTTATAATGGACTGTTTTGGATTTAATCAAAAATATATTTTTGTATCTTTCTATAAAATAAAATACCACATTTATATAGAAATAAAAAATCTCCGTACCGCAGTGACTTTATTACATTTTATTTTTATTTTTCTATTTCGAATATCTTTTTGAAAATACAAAAATGATTAATTAGTTTTAATATAAAAACAATCATTATTAGGCACCTATTCAAATTGTATTTTTCAAATAAAATACGAAAATGATTTTTATATTTCATTCGAAAAATGATTTTTATATTCTTTTATAGATACAATAACTTTCAAATTAACCTATAGCAATTTTGCCTTCTACCCTTCCCTGTATCTTTTAATACATATGATTTTACTACGAGTTCAGTTAATGAATCCGTTAATGTTTTATATGATAAATTAGATAGTGCTAACAGATCATTTGTATATAGAATTCTATGTTTTTCTAATAGTAATAATACTAATCGTTCAGATGGCTTTAATGTTTCGTCACTTTCTAGTATAAAATCTACATCTTTCATAGGATATACATTCTCCTTATTTTAAAAATCACAATTACCCATTATTAATACGAAAATATTATATAATAAATCTGTTGTTATTTCAAAATAACATAATACTTATACTAGAATGTAGGGTATTCTTCTAGTTAGAAATACTCTTTTCGCTTCTTTCATTCCCTTTCTAACATCCTTTCGGCAATTTGATGTTAGAATCCATCCCCTTTTTTCAGTACAAAAAAAGCCTCCACATTCGGAGGCTTCCTTCTATTTTACAATTGGCAGTGTTAACTCACTTAACTTTACTGTAAGTTTCGTCCCTGCTTTTGGACGAATCGTATAGTCATAGTCACTTGCAATTAATACTACTCCGATTTGATGGCCGGCTTGGAATACATAATCATCTGGCTGCATGTCCCATGTAAATGTGTAATCTTTTCCTGGTATAATTGGCGTTGACTGTTCTTTTCCATTCAAGTTTTGTGGATCCATCCATCCTCTAGTCACAATTTCTGGTTCCGCACCGCCATAATCAACAAGTAATGCGGTTAAATTTAAAACTGGACGATCAATACTCCCCTTAAATGAAATTTTTGGTGTACCACTTATTCTCATTTCTTTTTCGAGCTTAGACATTACATATACTAACCGATTTGGTGATTCTAATTCTGGATTTGTTAGTAATTGATTCGATTTAATTTTTGCATCATCTAACAATGAAGACACTTGTTGTACCGCACCCATTCGAAGCGGTACATCTACTGCTTTATTACTTAAAAGCATACGTATTTTAGACGGAGCTGCTGCAGGGTCTGGCCAATTTTTTAATTTTTGCCACGTTTTATTTTCTCGCTGTACATCTACCATCGGTTCATTCATAATTCCATTTTCAATTCCGTATAACCAATAATCAAACCATTTATTTTGTGTTTGCTGCCAGTTATTACTAGATGTTCCCCCATGCCCTCCTTGATGTAACCACATTTTACGTGGCACATTATTTTCTCCTAAAGCTTCCCACCATTGTGAAAACTGTTTTGTCTTTACATTCCAATCATTTAAACCATGTACAACAAATACACTTGCCTTTACATTTTTTGCATCCTTCACGTAGTTACGCTTGTCCCAAAAATCATTATAATCTCCTGTTTTTCGGTCCTGCCCATCGGTAAGCTCTTTAATGATTTTTTGACAAACTTCAGGATTTTTTCTCGTTAATACTGCTTCGGCCATATTATCTGTATCTTCACCTTGATAACCACCTGGTGCAACAACTGCCCCATTTGCACGGTAATAATCATACCAACTGCTAATCGCGGCAATAGGAATAATTGTTTTTAACCCTTCAACTCCTGTTGTTGCAACAGCGTTCGGCAATGTGCCATTATATGAAGCACCTGTCATCCCCACATTTCCTGTAGACCAATCCGCCTTTATTTCCTTACCATCTTCTGTAAATGCTTTTGTTCTTCCATTTACCCAATCAATGACAGATTTTGTACCAAGGATTTCTTGTTCATCACCAGTTGTTGGACATCCATCTGATTTTCCAGTACCAATGCTTTCCCCTAAAATAACGGCATATCCACGAGGAACATAGTAATTTCCGTATGAACCGAGATTAGCTGGTCCTGCATAAGGTTTGCCTCCAGTAGGATGTAATTCTTCATCTACATTATAAACTGGTACGTCTTTTATTCCCGAACGGTAAGGACTCATTTCATAAATAACGGGAACTTTCACACCTAGTTCTGTTTTCGGTCGCATTACTTTTATTGATACACGATCTTTTTTACCATCTCGGTCACTATCAATCTCTGTTTCTACAAATAAATTTTCTACAATTGCCTCATCAAGTGAATAAATTGGTTTCGTCATTCCATTTTCTAACTCAATCTTTGTCGATTGAGCTAACGTTTCTGGTACTTTCCCATTTAGCGGTAAAGTAAATTTCTTTGAGTTCTCTTCTTTCTGCTCTGCATGTACCGTAATACTAGATATGCCAGATGTAAGTGTTAGAGAAAACATTGCTGAAAGCGCAATTACAAACTGTTTTTTCCTCAAATTCCTTCCCCCTTTATATTCTTCTACCACTTCTTTCACTATACAACAAAATAACAGAAAATTCAGTTTATAAAGAGGTGAAAACTTGAGGAATTTGTAATATTTTAATCTTTCTTATATAGCTTATAAGATTTCTCTAACCCAACATTATATTTCGTATTATTATTTGTCCAATCTTCTCCTAAATTTCCAGGCCATCCCGATGTATTGGCAACATATTTTAAAAGAGCTAATTCTGTTAATCCTTTGTTTACTCCACGTTTATAGGAACTCACCATATGTGAGATTGCTATTGTCGCATTCGTTTTCGCATCTGTTAAATTTTCTTCTGATAGTTGCGCAGGTGCTAATCCACCTCGGTGTAACTGAAATAATCCAAAAGATGTTCCGTTATCACCTACTACTTTTCGGTTAAATTTCGTTTCATGATCAGCAATTGTAAGTGGAATCCATTCTGGTATACCGTACTGCTTCGAGATTTCAGTAATTATTAATTTATTATTTTCAATTTCCTTTTGTTTTTCATATTTCATATAAGCTGCATAACATAAAAGCGTTAAAGTACAAATTACTACTATATATTTTAATAATTGTTTCATAGATTCATCTCCTATATCGGTTATGTTTAATTCTGTATACTTTTAATATAAAATGTTCATGTGACATCTATTTGACAGAATAAAATTTTTAAAAATAAAAAGGGCTTGCGAAAGTTATCTGAATTGTCCCCCTAATCGTGGACACTCAAAAAAATGGCTCCGGTACAATATAGGCCACTGAAAAAGTCCACTTCATAAGAAAAAGGAGTTCATCACCTACTATATACAGGTAATGGACTCCTTTTTCTTTTCATCATATTGATAAAATGCGTGTTATTTTTTCAAAGCAAACACTTTTTCAGTGCCTTCGTACAATACCGGAACCATTTTTTAAGTGCTTAATTTCTAAAGGTCTTTTTATTAAACTGTCCACTTTATCCCGCTATTTTAGGACAGTAACACTCCCACCTCAAAATTCGGTGAAAGCAAAGAAGTTAGGTGGGAGATGAACTGTCCGTAAAAGCCCGATTTGTTCAACTAATAATCAGTGGGGGATGAAGAAAACCCCCACTGATTAAAGTTTCACTTTATAGGGTGCAGTTCATTTTTTGATTGGTTTTTCTGTAATTACAGACTTTTTTATCAGTGTTTAAAATGTGTTATAAACTTGTTCACAGGTTGCGGCTGTTGGTTGAAAAAAACAGTGCTTTTTATAACGTCCTACAAAGGGCTGATTATACCATTGTTGAGGACAATCGCCTGGTGGCCTAAAATACCACAAACTAAATTTCCCAGGCCAGTACCTCTCTCCATTGATAACTCGACGAGCTAAACGTTTTTCACTTTCTCTTGCTCTTTGATAGAAATATCCATGCGTAACAGCTTCAAATGCATGTTCTTGGAAAATCATTTGTCTAATGGTACGAAGGTTTTTAAAGTCAGAACAATTTGCTCTTAGTCGGTTAATTCCTACATTTCCGACGAGTAACATACCCTGAGTTCCTTCTCCTTCGGCTTCTGCTCTGAGTAATCTTGCTAAAAGTGCAATATCTGCATCTGTAGCGTTAACAACTCCCATGACTCCACCTCCATTATATTTTTCTCTTTATAGTATTGTTTATTGATCAGGATAATGACTTGTTTAATATAGGTTGTTTTCTAAATTAATTTATATTAGACATAGCATCCTCTTCAAATTATAGTATGTTTAACTTTCGTAAGCTCTTTTCTATATACATATAAAATTGTATTTCATTTTTTATAATAGAGACACCATACTCAAAACCATGTCGTTCTAAAATACTCTTTACAATGGCTAATCCTAATCCAGTTCCTGATATTTCTTTATTACGTGAAGCTTCTAATACATAAAATGGTTCCCAAATTTTTTCAATATCTTGACTTACTTCAGGATTAATTCCATTTTGAATACTAAAATATACATAATCTTTTCTCTCTTCCAATACAATCTTGATATTTTGATTTGTTGTATATTTGATTGCATTTGAAATTAAATTATTAAATACCATTTTCATTTTATCCAAATCCGCATAAATAACAGGTTCTTCCATTCTAAAATCCATTTGTAAATGTATATTTTTAGCACGAAATTCAATTTCATACTTATCAATAACGCTTTGAATAAGCTGCACTACCTGAAATTCTTCCTTCTGTAATACATCTCTTTCCAATTTCGAAAATCGTAACAACTCTTCTATTAAATTTGTGATTTGATCTGTTTGTTTAATAATCGTATCTACATAAGTCCCATCATCAAGACCATCTTTAATTCCCATAGAATATGCCTTTACTAAAGCTATAGGTGTTTTTAATTCATGGGTAATATCCCCCATAAATCGCTTCAAATGTTCATTTCTATTCGTTAAGTCTTGATGAGCTTCATGTAATTTATCACTCATAATATTAATACTATTAGCTAAATCACCAATTTCATCATTTGTTTTTACATTTGTTCTCTTAAAATCAAGATGAGAAATATCTTCTGCAACATCGCTTAATTCTTTCAACGGTGTTGTAATCGTTTTTGATAATATCCAAACAAGTACAATGACAAGAAATATTGAAAAACCAAAAATATATATATTAAATGTATTAAGTGTCTCAATTAGTTCATTCGAGTGAGCAATAGATACTCCCACTAAGATTAACATTTCATTTTTTGAAATAAATTTCGCAAAAAAACTCGCTTTTAGCTTCTCTTGATCATATAATTTATTTGCTTGTCCAGAACTCTTTACTTTTATTACTTCTTCTTTTGTAATCCAAAGTTTATTCAATGTCACTCTCTTTTTTATAAGCCCAGAGCGTAACGATTCATTAATTTCATCTTCTGTATTTTTTATTGGCGTGTAAACAATTGTTACGTTATTCTCATTCTCGATTTGATTTATAGTATCTGTTAATTGTTCAACAGGCAAAGACTGAATTTGATTTGTAATTGTATTTAACTTTTCCCGCGTTTTATATATATTATATTTCGGTAAAAAATAGTTCATCAACAATAATGAAATAGTAAATATAAGAATGATTGTTAACGATATACTGACAAAGAGCTTTTTACCAAGCTTATTCACGTTCATCCGCCAGACTGTAACCTAAACCACGATGCGTTTTTATAATATCCTCACCTATTTTTTTCCGCAACCTTCTAACATGTGTATCCACTGTCCGCTCATCTCCAAAATAATCAAATCCCCATACGATATCTAGTAACTTTTTACGTGTTAATATTGTACCTTTATGATTTAAAAAACATTTAATTAATTCTAACTCTGTTTTTGTAATTTCTAATTCTTTATCACTTTTATATACTTTATTCTTTATCAAATCTATTTTTAGATTTTGAACTTGTATGACTTCATCTTGATTCAGTAGTTTTTTAGCTCTTGTAAGTAAAATCCCTGGATGAAATGGCTTTTTCACATATTCATCCGCCCCGCTTTGTAAGGCCGCAAGTTCATCTTCATTTTCACTTTTAGCAGTAAGCATCAATACTTTCACACTCGAGTTCTTTTTTATTTCCTGGCATACAGTGATCCCATTCCTTTTTGGCATCATCCAGTCTAAAATTGCTAAATCAATTTTTACTTCATAAAATATTTCAAGTGCTTCTTCTCCATCCTTTGCTAAAAGAACTTGGAAGCCTTCCTTTTCAAAATAAGCTTTTAAAATTTTAAGCATATCCTGCTCATCATCTACGATTAATACTCTCACTCGTACCTTCCTCCATTAACGATCTATATGTGCCTTATAAATTGTAATCATTTTCATAACAAAGTAACATAAATTTCTTATTTTACTTTGTTATGGTACAACATTTTTGTTACATGAATATGACAAAAAATATTTATAGGATTTGAGGGAATAGTAAATATGAGGTGTTGTTCCATGTTTAAAAAAATAGGATTCATTTTTCTGTTTTCATTTTTATTATCAACAACTGTTCTCGCAGAAACAAATAAACAAATTGAAGTGTTTGATTGTCAAAAGGAAATGGTTATACAAAAACAGTCTCTAGACATAGAAATTCAAAAAGAAGCAATACAATATGCAAAATCAATTACCGGAGCATTTAAAAATCTAAACGTTGTCCCTAAAACTGGCCATATGATAAAAATCCCGTTGTCTAAACCTGTAGTTATTACAAATCAATGGATACATACAACAATAGATGAAGTTCTTGTACTCCTTCCACTTAACGAAAAACCCTATATCATGATTTTTGATGACGAAAACAATCCACATTTTTATTATGTGCAAGGTCATCCTGAACATTTATTGAGGCATTTAAAGGTAAAATCATAATTACTTATAAAAAAGAAAGATTCCATAAAGCATCGTCTACGGAATCTTTTTTTATAATTTCACATAATGGGTTGATCCTTTATGTTCTTCACTTTTCAGAAATCCATTTGAAGTATAAAATTGACTAGCTCGTTCTGTGTCTGTATACAGAACGACAATTTGAAAGTGCTCTTTCGCATCAGATAGTATCTTCTTTAATAATAAGTTTCCTAGCCCTTTCCTTCGATATGCTTTCGACATATAAAACCTTCGTAACCGTCCAATTGTTTCATTTCTCGTATACGGATCTTTATTTAAGCCACCAATTCCAATTAGAGTATCTCCTTGGAAAATACCATATAAGCCTTCCCCTACCTTACTAAATGTGTTCGTTTTGCTTTTGTATTCATTTACTAATTTCAGAAGAAAATGAAATCCCTCTTCTTTACTTTCTTTTATAAGATGAGTGATATCAAGTTGTGAAAGGTCTATAATCTTTTTAATTTCTACAATCTTTATTATAATCACCTCTCTGTTAAAAATTTCTTTTAACTTAACAAGGCCTCTTTTATTAAAGAGGCCCTTCTTTACATATAAATCATACAACTGTGTTACTTGATATATTCTTAATCATTTCCATTATAACTCTTGAAGATTGATCGGCTGTAATTTTTGCAAAGTTTTCATAAGAACTAGTTGCATCATCATCCGCACTGTCAGAAATACTTCTAATTATAAGAAACGGTATATCGTTGATAAAGGCAACATGCCCAATTGCTGATCCTTCCATTTCAGTGCAATGAGGCGCATATTCATCCAGCAATTTCTCTTTTAGCTTTGCATCTTCAACAAAGCATTCCCCACTTACAATTCTTCCTTCATGAACATTTATGTCTAAACCACTGGTATTACATGCTTTTCGTGCAAGCTCTCTTAATTCCTGATTTGCAATAAATGTTTCTTGGAATGGAAACAGATTCTTCATTTGATTTTTATTTACATCATGATGTGTAACGTTCGTAGAAATAACTAGATCGCCAACTTTAACATCAGGATGTAACCCTCCCGCAATACCTGTATTAATCATGCAATCCACTTCAAATTTGTCTATTAAAATTTGTGCACACGAAGCGGCATTGACCTTCCCAATACCACAGCGAGTGACAATAATCTCTTTATCCATAAATATTCCTTTATAAAAAGGCATTCTTGCAATTGTATATTCCTCATAAATATCTAATTTTTCTAAAAGTAAGTCTATTTCGATTTGCATTGCTCCAATAATACCGATTTTTTTCATTGGTCGTCTACCTCTTCTCGATTATATATGAAGTTTCTATTATAAAAAGTTAATGGACACTTTTTCTGACTCTCTCTGCCATAACTGATACTAGAAATTTTGGAAGTATCAACTGTCGTTTTATTCTTTTAGGTTGTGTTACTAACCTATATAACCATTCTGTACCAGAATCCCTCATTAGTTTTGGAGCTCGTTTTACCGTGCCGGATAAAATATCAATCATACCTCCAATACCAATAGATAGAGGGACTTTTAATTTTTGAAGATTTTCATAGATGAACACCTCTTGCTTAGGCGATCCTAATCCTACCAATAGCAAGTGTGGCTCGAATTGTTGAATTCGAACTTTGACTTCTTCTATCTGCTCATTTTTCACAAAGCCATGCTGTCCTTCGAAAACCGCATGTGGAAAACGTATTTTCAAATTTCCTAATGCTTTCTCATTACTTTCTGGTGCAGCACCAAAAAGAAACACCCGGTACCCCTCATGATTACAATACTCTATTAAATCATGAGTCAAATCCGCACCGGTAACACGTTCTTTCAATGTTCCTTTTAAAATTTTAGAACCGAGTATCACACCTATTCCATCTGCTGTTATTAAATCCGCGGATAGTAAAATATTTTTGAAACGTACAGATTCAGCTGAAGTTTGTTTAGCAGACATCACAATTTCAGGATTAGCTGTAACAATAAACTTTGGTTTATTTTCCTTTTCAGATAACCAATTTTTTAATATATCTATTACTCTCTTATACTCTAAACTACAAAATGGTATGCCTTTTATATACTGTTGTTCCATTTCTTACATACACTTCCCCTATGTGTTCTCTTATAATAAATGACTTAAACTTCCTCTTGTACAAGCTGTAAATACTCATCAACATCCTTATTTATTTGAAGCAATGCTTTCTTCCAAAATTCATTATCGGCAAGATCGATGTGAAAGTATTGTTTCACCAACTCTTCGACTGGACGCTTTCCTGTCTCACACAAGAATTTTTTATATTTGGAATGAAACTCACCGCCATCTTGTTTTGCAATTTCTAATAATCCTAAACTTAGTAGATAACCAAATGTATATGGATAGTTGTAAAATGGAACATTCGCTGTATAAAATTGACCATATTTCATCCAAACAAAAGGTTGATATTCTGTTAGACAATTTCCATAAGCTGCTTTTTGTGAAAGTATAGATAATCTCTCTAATTCATCCGCACTTAAAGGTCCTTTTTGACTTTCTTCATAAAATGTTTGTTCAAATTGAAATGAAGCTCGAATGGCCATTACATAATTAAAGCTATTTCTGATTTTCCAGCTAAGCAATAATTTTTTCAGTTTTTCACTTTCTGCTATTTTAACTAAGTAATCTACAAGTACCATCTCAAAGAAAATAGATGCTGATTCTGCCATACACATTGGAAGGTAGTCATCTAAAAAAGCAGTAGACTGCTCATTGCTCATTACATAAAAATGCCATGCATGCCCTAATTCATGAGCTAATATTCTTACACTATCAATTGTTCCATCATACCGTAATGAAATTCGAGATTCTCCTTCACTTAAAAAAGGAGCGCAAAATCCACTAGGAGGCTTATTATCTCTTGGCTCAGCATCAACCCACCTATTCGTAATGGCGCGCTGTGCAAATTGTGCTAGTTCTTCATCGATATCCTTTAAGGCCTCATATATATTTTCTACTGCTATTGAAAACGGAATTTGAACCTGATTATTTTCTTCCAATATCATCAAATCATGCCAAGTAAACGTCTCCTTACTTCTTTTATGAAACGCTATAACACTCGATAACTTTTCAAGATTCCCTTCAATAGCATTCCACATTTCCAATAATGCATTTTTAGAAATACCGTTTGCTTGAAGAGATTGTGACAATACCTCCTGTTCTTGTAACAGGTTACTTTTTAAGTTACGCAATCTACCTATTTGATTAAGTACGCTAGCAAATACTGTTTTCTCCTTTTCCAATGCCTCTGTAAGAGAAGAAAATGCCGCTAATCTTTCATGATGAGTTTCACCATTCATCGCAAGATAGTTTGCTTTTCCAAATGATAATATCTCGTTATTATGATGTACTTCTAATCTATTTCGTAATTGTATGTACATGTCTTCCCAAGCTTTTAATTCATTTTCTATAAAGTTGATATTTTGATTTTCGAAGAAGTCACTTTTTTCATGATTCGATTCTTGTAGTAATAAACGAACCTCTGTTTTCAAAGTATTTATTTTTGTGTGAGGTAAAGCAGCTGTAGATTCATCTGCGTGTTCAGCAGAAAGACAATAAAAGTAATACTCTGCCTTTTCAATTCTTTGTATAATTCTTGAGAGGATTACTGAGTCTCTATTTTCTTTATATGTTTCTATTAATTGCTCTATTATCCCTATTTCTGTAGAAAACATAGGGTCTTTTGATTCAGGATATAGCCTTTTCAAATCCCATCTCGTTGGATGATCGATAATTTGATTCATATTATAGCCTCCTGTTTTTACAAATAGTTACAATCTCGCATTCATTAGCTAATTATATATGATTTGGAACAATTTTCATATCTTCAAATATTCCGAATTTTAATCCGTGAATCCACCAATCCTGTGCAAATCAATTATTGTAAAATAAACTCAAAAAGGAGTGATCATAACCACTCCTTTTCCGTTCATAATTTACCGATATGTAAGTTGGCTAACCGTTATTCTGCCATTCTTTAAACATATATAACCTTATTTATTTCCAAATTTCATTCTATTTTATTAAAATAGATACTTATCCCATATATGGGATAATACTAAGTTTCTCTACGCTCCAACTCTCATTTTACACTGTCTTTCTCAATGACTTTACATAATGTACTGTAATTAAAATCATACCAATGGTAAATGCAACTATTGATACCAATAATATAGCAATAGATAATATACCTTGATCAACTAATTCTATAGACTTGAATGGTAAAGACCATATATATCCAAATCCCCACTTTACTTCTGAAAAAAGAAATAAACCGATTAAAGATAGGATTATATTAACAAATGTAAAAGTGATAGATGTTTTAATAAATAAGAATAATAAGAGTTGCACTGTAATAAGTGGAAGTGTCGCAACTACAGAAAGTAAAAATACTTTAATCATGAATAATAAAGGAAATGGATCTGTAAAATCAAAATACATTCCAAATAAATATAAGCTTATTAAAACTATTAAGTGTAGTGCAGAAAATAATAATACACTGGATACAACTTTAGATAAAACAATTTTAAAATTAGTATTTGGAGATAGATGCATTATTTCCCAATTGGTTTTGTTTTCAAACTGACACAGGAAGGCCGTTACCATCCCTGAAATAACAGGAAGAAAAAAACCAACATAGAAGAAAGATGCCAACATCCATACGCCCATCCAATCATTATCCAAACCATGATTATACTCTTTTACTACATATTTAGTATACATAATCATTGAATATATAATCGGAAAAAGTGCTAGGATGAATAATACAATTTGTTGCGGGTGTTTTCTTATTTTTATCCAATCGGAATAAATTAAATTTATCATTTGAGATCTCCTTTGTTAGTTTTTATTATTCATTTTAATAAATAAGATGTATCCAATTCCTAAAATGAGAATGGTAATAGGAATTCCTGCTAGCATGTACCATTTATCATATGACCATAATGTATTAAAAACATCTAGATTATTCACATAATTGATTGGAAAATATAAGATTTGATATGAAATAGGAAACCACCAAAGCTTAGTTGAACTTAATATATCGCCGAAAAGATACGAAGCTAGAGCTAGTGCAACGATCACTGATTGATTCGATAAATTAATGGATATAATGAACGCCAAGGCACAAAATGGAATACTAATAAGAAATGGATATAACGTAAAAACAAACACATGCTGCATTGAAACCGCATCCAAAGAAATACCTAAACCTGGAATTAATAACACTGTACAAATCATATGTATTACGGTTGTAATAATAAGAGCAACCATAACAATAAGGAACTTATTTACATACACACTAAATTTCTGTACTGGATACGTAAATGTTCTTTTCCACGTAGAATTTTTATATTCGACATTGTTTACACTAGCTATAATAAACACAATAAAAAAGTTTAAGATGTATTTTAAAAGTTGCAAATTTATGCCGAATATAGTTTCTAATTTAATAGTATGAGAATTACTATAGTAATTTAATCCAGCAAATTCACCTAATGCAAGTATAATAGGTCCTAAGATAACCAAAAACCAAAAATGACTTTTTCTATATTTTATATACTCAGTGGCTAATACATTTCTCATACACTTACAGCACCTTGTTCAACAATATCTAAATATGCTTCCTCTAAATTCTGCTTTTTAGTTTGGAAAGATTGAATAAAAATCTGATTCGTTACTAATAGTTGTTGAATATTATTCAGAGTTTTCTCATCATAATATTCAATACTAAAGATATTATTTTTTACATTGAATGTATAATTGGATTGTTTAAGTAGTTTATCAGTAAGAGTTATATTATTAACACTAACTTCAACAATATTTAATGATTGTTTATTTTTTAAAGAAGATAACGAACCTTGATATTTTATTTCTCCTTGATGAATAATCCCGATATGATCAGCCATTTGTTCAACTTCGCTTAAAATATGACTTGAAAGGATTATAGTAGAATTAAACATTTTTGGAGCTTTTTTTATGAATTCTTTCACTTCATAAACTCCCTGTGGATCTAAGCCATTAGTAGGCTCATCTAATATTAATAATTCAGGGTTATTTATGAAAGCAGCAGCTAATCCTAAACGTTGTTTCATACCAAGAGAATATTTTTTAAAAGCACGGTTTCGATCTTCATATAGTTTAAATAAATTCAAAAGTTCTTTTATATGTTCTTTATCATGAACATTTTTCATTTTAGAAGCAATTAATAAGTTTTCGTATCCAGATAAATGCTCATAAAAGGTTGGAGCTTCAATTAATGAACCTGTTTTAGATAAGATTTCTATTCTATTCTTTTGTATATCCATTCCCAATACTTCTACAGTTCCCTCATCAGCTTCTATTAATCCTAAAATGATTTTAAAAAATGTAGATTTACCAGCTCCATTCGGGCCTAATAATCCAAATATTTCACCCTTTTTTATAGTTAAATCAATCCCTTTTAAAACATGTTTGTCTTTATATTTTTTATGCAGACCTTTAATGTTTAAAACTTGATTATTCACAAAATCAACCACCTATCGTCTGAATTTTCCGTTAATTTTACCTATAAATTTTTCCTTACTATCCATTTTGGATAACCCAGGTAATGCTGATGCAATTAAGCTAGTTACGAAGTTACATGTATTAACTTGAGGTGTAGCCAGAATTGTTTCTGGACACACGTCAGCTGTACTAATTATCTTTTGTTACTTCTTTCATGTAAAACTGTTTGTTTCATCCACTGTAAGACAATTAAAGGCAACATTATTTTATTGAAATTAAATGATACTTGAATTTGTTCTTCTAACTCCCCATGTAAATATAATTTCTTTTGTAGCCCAAGTATACATTCTATAGTTTGCTCTTGTAATTTTTGGTACATAAATATTTTCGAATATTGGATACTTTTGTTTTTATTTATCAAATATCCAATAGCTAAGGGACCTTTTTGTTCACCAATTCCTGATTTAAATTCTTGAATATTAATATCTTTTAAATGAATAAAATAATCATTATTAAAATCAATTGAATAAGCACCAGGTGTAGATATACCATTTATAGCATTCGGTTGGAAAACAAACAGAATAGGTACTAAAGCTGTCAATGTTTGATTGTGAAATACTTCATATAGAATTTGTGCTAACGTATCAATATGGATAAACGGCTTAACTAGACTCATCACTTCTTTTTGGGGTATTTGTTTATTCAATGGATGTTTGTAAACACGATATGGCAATACGTTTGGTTTATTTGAAAAGATTTTTATATGTTGATCGTTCCTCCTACTATGATCCAAATGATAATTTATATTATTTATCATATTTATAGAATTTTTTGTTTCTAGCATCATTTTAACTCCCTCC